>JBBQZA010000334.1:0-4075 GCA_038208175.1 Burkholderiales bacterium | reverse complement strand
CGATGCGTCGAGTCCCGTCGCGGCGCGTACCAGCATCCTCGTGTGGGATGCCCCGGTAAGAATTTTTCATTGGCTGATGGTGCTGTGCTTTGCGGGCGCTTACCTGACCGCCGAGAGCGAAACACTGCGCCTCGTCCATGTCACACTCGGCTATACCATGGCCGGCCTGGTCGGCTTCCGCATCATTTGGGGCTTCGTGGGCCCGCGCCATGCACGCTTCTCGGACTTCGTCCGCGGTCCCGCTGCCGTCATGCGCTATCTGCGCTCATTAATTTCACGCCATCCGGAACACTACGTCGGACACAATCCCGCCGGTGCACTGGCAATCATCGCACTGCTTGCAATCACTTTGCTACTGGTGGCGAGCGGGTGGGCGAACTACAACGACATCGGCGGCGATTTGGCCGAGGAGCTGCATGAAGTCGTGGCAAATACGATGCTCGCTCTGGTCGTGGTACACGTGGGTGCGGTACTCTTTACCAGTTGGCTGCACCGGGAGAATCTGGTTGGCGCCATGCTCCACGGCCGCAAGGCCGGCGCGCCGGCGGAGGGCATTCGCAGGTCCTGGCGCCCCCTGGCTGCCTTGTTGCTCGCGGCGGTGTTGGCCTTCTGGTGGTGGCAATGGCAGGCTGCCCCCGCGTCGCAAGGCGGCGAGCGCCCGGCCAGTGTCTCCCAAAAGCACGCCGAAAACGACGACTGACATGGCGCTCCATGCCACAATCTGTCCATGAGAATTTTGCTAGCAGAAGATGATGCCCTGCTCGGAGACGGCCTGCGTGCGGGTCTGCGCCAGCGCGGCTTTCAAGTGGACTGGGTGCGCAGCGGCGACGTCGCTGAGCGGGAGCTCCGCGGGCAACCGTACGAGGCGGCAGTGCTTGACCTCGGGCTGCCACAGATGGACGGCATGGACGTGCTGGCTGCCGTTCGCCGTGCCGGAATTTGCCTGCCGGTGTTGGTGCTGACCGCCCGCGACGCCATTCCAGACCGTATTCGCGGCCTCGATGCCGGCGCGGACGACTACGTCATCAAGCCGGTTGACCTGGAAGAGTTGGCTGCCCGCTTGCGCGCCCTGGTGCGCCGGGCGCACGGCAAGGTCCAGCAGAACCTGGGCGTTGGCGATGTCGTGCTGGACGCGGCCGGACGGATCGTTCACAAGGCTGGCGCAGCCGTCTCCTTATCCGGACGCGAATTCGACCTGCTTCACATTTTCTTGCTCAACGCCGGCCTCGTGCTCAGTCGGGAGCAACTCGAGCAGCACCTCTACAGCTGGGGCCAGGAGGTGGAAAGCAACGCGGTGGAAGTGCACATCCATAATCTTCGTCGCAAACTTGGCGCCTCGCTCATTCAAACGGTTCGCGGGGTCGGCTACATCCTGCCCAAGGACAGCGCAGCATGACAAGCCGGTCGCTGCAAAGTCGGCTGCTGTGGCTGGTGCTCAGCGTCGTTACGCTGGCATGGCTGCTGGCCCTGGCCGCCACGTGGACGGACGCGCGGCATGAACTCGATGAATTGCTGGACAGTCATCTGGCGCAGGCTGCGGCCTTGCTTGTCGTGCAGCAGTCGTCAGAATTGGGCGAAGAAAGGCATCAGCCGGATGCGCCGTCGCTGCATCGGTATGCGCCCAAGGTCGCGTTTCAGGTATTCCATGAGGGGCGGCTGGCAGTGCGCTCGGCGAACGCGCCGGACGTTCCCCTGATCAATCAGGAGTTACAGGTCAACACTGGTTTTGCCACCGTTGTGCATGCGGGCGCTACCTGGCGCGTCTTCACTGCCCGCGGCGCAGAGAACGATGTCCAGGTCTATGTGGGGGAGCGGCTCGACTCACGCAACGCCATCCTGCTCGCCGTCCTGCGAAGCGTGCTGTGGCCGCTGTTCATGGCCCTGCCCCTGCTGGCCCTCGCAGTATGGTGGGCTGTGCGACGCGGCCTCATGCCGCTGCACCGGCTTGGCAAGCTGTTGGCCCATCGTCGTCCGCAAGCGCTGGAGCCGTTGCCGGTGGAGGGCATGCCGAAGGATATGTTGCCGATGGTGGCGTCATTAAACGGCCTGTTCGAGCGCATTGCCACGCTCATCGAAAACGAACGCCGGTTCACCTCGGATGCAGCCCACGAATTGCGTACGCCCATTGCGGCCATCAGGGCGCAGGCGCAGGTGGCGCTTGGCGAGCCGGATGACGCGATGCGGCGCCGGGCGCTGCTTCAGACACTCGAAGGCTGCGACAGGGCGGCGCGCCTGATCAATCAACTATTGACCCTGTCGCGGCTCGAGTCAGGCGCCACGACAGCGCCGGTTCCAGCGGACTTGGCGGCGATCTGCCGCGACGTCCTGGCAGAAATGGCGCCCGTTGCACTTGGCAAGAGCCAGTCGCTGGAGTTGGAGGGCATCTCCAGATGCATGGTGCTGGGCGATGCGACCCTACTGCGGGTCCTGATACGCAATCTGGTCGATAACGCAGTGCGCTACGCCGGGCCTGGTGCGCGGATCGTTACGCGACTTCTTGGCGAAAGTGACGCGTTTTCCTTGGTCGTCGAGGACAGTGGTCCTGGACTGAGCGCGGAAGAACGCGGCAAATTAGGCGCCCGCTTTTACCGCAAGAGCGGCGCGACCGAGAGCGGCAGTGGCTTGGGATGGTCGATCTGCGACAGAGTCTGTCGGGTTCATGACTTTACCTTGATGGCCGAGCCTTGCACTGGCCTTGGGGGGCTGCGGGTGCGCATTGGCGGCCCGAAGGTAATGGAGTAATCCGGCGTCCCGGTCAGGCGCAAGCGCGGCGCCGGCTGAGGCTCGCACAAGGTAGAAAGATGCATTGCGATCGCGGAAAGGGGCAGAGTGACCGCGCGTGACTGGCTCCGTCGTCACACCGCCGAAGCCCCGCCTTTGCTATAATTCAATTGTCCTTCGGGGAGTAGCCTGCTTCCGCCCCGGAAGCGCCCGTATCAACATACTCGGTGATTGTCCATGCCGTGGTGCGGGTAGCCGTCAAGGTTGGCGAGACCATTGGCATGTCAACGCGTCCGGTCGGGCCGTGCGGCATGCCTTTGCTCGTGCCCGACCTGAAAGCGCCAAATGAATCTTGCTGCAACCGTTGTACTCTCACTCGCCATGTCCACCGATGCCTTCGCTGCTGCCGTAGGAAAGGGCGCAGCACTACACAAGCCCCAATTGCGTGAGGCCTTAAGAACCGGCCTGATTTTCGGCGTGATCGAGGGCCTGACACCCATCATCGGCTGGGCCCTCGGTCGAGTTGCCGCCCCCTACGTCACCGCGTGGGACCACTGGATCGCCTTCACTCTGTTGGGCCTTCTTGGTGGACGAATGATATGGGCAGGGCTTTCGGAACAGGCGCCCGACGAGGTCAAGCCGACCAGCCACTCGTTCTGGATATTGGCCATCACCGGCTTTGCGACCAGCATTGATGCAATGGTGGTCGGCGTGGGTCTGGCCATCATGGGGGCGGATATTGTCGTCACCGCGGCAGCCATCGGTCTGTCCACCTTCATCATGGTGACGATCGGCGTCATGGTTGGACGGGTCGTGGGCGTTATCGCTGGCAGGCGCGCTGAAATCATAGGGGGCGTGCTCCTGGTCGGCATCGGATGCTTCATCTTGTACGAGCACATCGGCACGCCTTCCTGATCGGGTGGTTTTTTTGAAATTGGCGGCTTTGTCGCCGCCGCATGCTTTTTCGACTATATTTGCTGCACAACCGCTGTGCACAAAGAGAAGAACGACATGCCAAATATCCGATTCAAACAAGTTGATGTTTTTACCAGTGAGCGCTTCAAAGGCAATCCTGTCGCCGTCGTGCTCAATGGTGACGGGCTGACCGGCGCGCAGATGCAACAGATCGCCAACTGGACCAATCTGTCGGAGACTACCTTTGTGGTGCCGGTGACGGATCCGCGGGCGGATTATCACGTCCGCATTTTTACGCCCGGCGCCGAGCTTCCGTTCGCGGGGCATCCCACCATCGGCACCGCGCATGCGCTGATCGAGGCGGGCATGGTCGCGCCAAAGGATGGCGTGCTGATGCAGCAATGTGCGGCCGGCGTCATCAGGCTCAGTGTGGAGCGCG
>JBBQZA010000333.1:0-4099 GCA_038208175.1 Burkholderiales bacterium | reverse complement strand
GGCCTATAAACCTGCCGGCTAGTAGCCTGTCGGGCTTTCTCGGAAAATTCCCTTCATAAATGCTCCTATTTTGATAGCAACATGTTAAAATATGAGCTAATCAAGTAAGCAATTCAGGCCATGTCCCACTTCATCGTTGCAGGCCGCAAAACCGACTTTCTCCTACCCCCGTCGGTAGAGGATTGGCTTGGTGAAGATCACTTGGCTCGCTTCGTGGTTGAAGTCATCGATCGACTCGACCTCTCCAATCTCACCCGTAAATATGCCGGTCGCGGCTCTTTGGCGCATCACCCGGCTACCCTGTTGGCGATTCTGGTGTACGGCTACGCGACGGGCGTATTCTCCAGCCGCAAGTTGGAGACTGCCTTACGACTCAGTGGCCTTTCGCTTCATCGCTGCCAACACCCACCCCGATCACGACACCCTGGCTACCTTTCGTCGGCGGTTTTTGGACGAGCTCGCTGGCCTGTTGGTGCAGGTGCTGGAAATGGCGCAAGAAATGAAACTGCTCAAGCTGGGTACCGTCTGCCTGGACGGCACCAAGATTCACGCCAACGCCTCGCGCCACAGCGCACTCTGGCACGGGCACATCGTCAAGCTGCAAACCCAAATCGAGTTGGAGGTGCAAGAGCTGTTGGCGCTGGCCGAGCAGGCTGACAGTGCCAACATCCCCGATGGCATGAACTTGCCCGAAGAGCTCAAGCTACGCAAAGATCGCCTCGATGCAATGGCTGCGGCCAAGGCCAAGATTGCTGAGCGCTCAGCCCAGCGCTATGCCAAGGAGAAGGCTGAGTTTAACGCGAAGATGGGCCAGCGTGCAGCCAAGGAAAAAGTCACGGGGAAGAAGCTCGCGGGCAAGCAGCCCAAGGCACCCGAGCCTGGCGTGCGTGACACCGCCCAGATCAATCTCACGGATGCGCAGTCGCGCATCATGCCGGTACACGGTGGCGGCTTCGAGCAGGCCTATAAGGTGGCAACGGGAGTGACGCAGGTGCCCAACGACAAAGAGCAGGGTGAGTCCATGATCCAGATGCTGCAAGCACAAGCGCAGCAACTCGGTTGCGCTCAAACCCTGATTGCCGATACCGGCTACTGCAGCGAGAAGAATATTCTGGCATGCGAAAAAGCCAACATCACGCCGTTGATCGCAGTGGCCCGAGAGGCTCACTACCCCCACTGGAGCGCGCGCGGGTCAGTTCTTGTTTTATGCCCCCAACAATGCACTATCGTCAGCACGTTTGCAATATGGGGATTTGGGGACAGTTACCTACAGAATGCGAGGCAAATTAATGAAATATTCGGGTAAAAACATCATGCGAATGTGCGGGAAAAACTGGCGAGGATGGTTGCTAGTCGCGGTGACGGTGGGTGGAGTCGTTACGGCATTCTTGTTTGAGGCTATCCCCCAGGATCCGGCATACCACGCGTTCGCAGACCGCAGAACATTATTCGGTATACCGAACTTCTGGAACGTGTTTTCAAATCTCCCGTTCGTGCTGGTCGGCGCATTCGGACTGAGCAAGTTATCCCGGCTGGGTCCCGCTTCGCTCCGTTCTGCCTATGCGGTGTTTTGTATCGGGGCGATTTTCGTCGGCTTCGGTTCGGCGTATTACCACTACGCGCCCTCGACACAGACGCTGGTCTGGGACCGGTTGCCGATGCCGGTCGCCTTTATGGCGCTGTTCGCTATGATCGTCCGCGACCGCGTTTCGGAACAATTAGGCCGTGTGATTCTCTGGCCGCTGGTCATCGCTGGCGTGACCTCTGTCGGCTACTGGAACTGGACCGAACTCCAGGGGCGGGGCGACCTGAGGGCATACGCGGTAGTACAGTTTCTGCCGATGCTGCTTATTTCGTTGATGTTGTTGATCTACCGCAGCAAAGACCATAGCGCGCCATGGCTGTGGGGCACATTCGGGTTTTACTTGCTGGCCAAAGTGACGGAGCATTTTGACGTAGCCATTTACGACGCTTTGGTTGTCGTGAGCGGGCACAGCATCAAGCATGTTTTGGGATCGCTGGCGGTTCTGTGCGCTGTCTTTGCGGTTCTACGGTTCAATGATAGTGAACGTACCCAGCATAAATTAGGGGCAGACTCTGAGGTCTCCCCCCAAAGTTGAGTAGGCCTCAGAGACGCACGCCAAACTCATTGCGCGACAAAGTGGCGGGGGCTTGCCCCTTGCGAACCTCTGTCATATTACTATCTCCTGTTGTTATCCAGATGTCTCTGGAGCATAGACACGCACCGGGGCTGGCGCCGCGGCGTCTTCTGGCTTGAGCATCAAACAACTTTTCAGCTCCGTCTATGCGCTGGGGAACATACGGCATCGGGGCGCTGCCCTAAGCTTGAGCGGTTGTAGTGGTGCAGTGCTGCTTTCGACTCAGGCGTGCATCAAGCCATTCCTGAAAATCAAACCAATGGAGACTGCCCATGAAAAATCCACTTCCCGCATTTGCGGCTTGCACCGTTCTGATTCTGTTTGCTGCAGGTTGCGGCAAGACCCCGCAGTGGCGCCGCGCACTGCGAGTGGGGCAATGCTGGAATACTTGCGCTGAGGGTGGTCTAGGTAGAGGTCGGCTTGGCTGCTGACACTGTGCTCCGTGGAGGAAAGGCCTTTGAGTTTGCCTTGCTGTACCCCTAAGTCTGTGGGTGCATTGCCTTGCAGCAGGCCCACCTGTCCAGCAACGATGGCGCTCACTGCAAGCGCCAAAACCACGATAACTATCCACTTCATAATCAACAATGCGTGTTCTCCAATGTTTTGCGACGCTGTTGCGGCGACACATTCTCGATTTTATGTGGCGACCGACCGGTATCGGGCCCTTCCGCGACTGACCGCAATTGGTCGACACCACCTGTCGGCGGACGGTATGCGGCAGTAGGCACAAACTGGCAATAGGTGAACTATGAAAGAGGCAACTATTTGTGCTTCACCGTACAGACTTCACTTTCACCCGATTCCATACTTCACACGCTTTAAATAACAGAGGTAAACCATATGAACAAACGACAGTCAATCTACTTTTTAGCCATTCTCGCAATGGTCAGCTTCGGCGGTCTTGCTCAAGCGCAAGCGCTGAACTCGCGCGAAACACAGGCCCTGTCAAGCGCGACCGTTTCGCTGCCCCAGGCAGTGGAGATTGGTGAAAAGCAGGCGCTTGGTAAATCGGTGGGTGCTGAATTCGATATCGAAAAAGGCCGTGCTGTATGGGAGGTCAAGGTATTGAACTCCGCCGGTTTGCAGGAGTTCAAGGTGGATGCCATTACTGGCCAGGTCATTAAAGTCGAAGAAGAGCACCTGCGTGGAAGATTGACGAACTTCGTCACCGGTATGAACCTGAAAGACCTAGAAGCCGTCAAGGTCCAGGTGGAGCATGAACGCGGCGGCGTTCAGTTTGATATATTCATGCGCGTCGGCGACAGTACGAAAAAGATGAAGATTGACGCCACGAGCGGTAAGGCGCTCTGATAGTCTCTAACGGGTGACTACACTTACTCTGCTTTTTCTGCTGGTATTTGTGCTGAACGTCATTCCGGCGTTTGCACCGCCTACGTGGATGGCGATGTCGATGCTTGGCTTCGCGTATCCCGACCTGCACCCTTGGCTGGTAGCGTTAGTGGCTGCAACAGCAGCGACCTGTGGTCGGTCGCTTCTGGCCCAACTGGCGCAACGACTCGTGCGAAGCCGCTGGGCTCACGGTTCGATGCAGGAGAACCTGGCTGCAGTGGCGGACATGATTGAGCGTCGCCGGGCGGCAAGCGCCATCGCCTTTCTGGCGTTTGCGTTTAGCCCATTGCCGTCAAATGTTCTGTTCATTGCTTACGGGTTGACCAACGCACCGATATGGCTACTTGCCACTCCTTTTTTTATTGGCCGGACAATCAGCTACGGCTTAGCCTTCGAAGGCGGCTCTGTAGCCTTCCATCACTTCGGTGACATGGGAGGTGGAAAATGGGTTTGGGTGTACTTCGGTGTCACTCAGCTTTTGATGGTTGGCATTCTGTACCTGTTTGCCAAAATCGACTGGCGGGCTACGCTCGCAGCGCGGCGGCTGCGATGGTTGCACGAACCTCTGTTGCGGTCAGCTAAACCAGTCC
>JBBQZA010000332.1:0-4108 GCA_038208175.1 Burkholderiales bacterium | reverse complement strand
TCATGTTTACCGATCTGGCTGGTTTTACGACAACTTCTGAGCAGCTCTCGCCTGAGCAGGTAACGCACCTTCTCAATCGCCACTTCACCGTCATCACCGACATCGTTCTTGAGAATCAGGGAACGGTGCTGAGCTTTATCGGTGACGCATTACTGGCGATATGGGGCGCACCACTGGATGACACCGACCCGGAGTTCAGAGCCGTATCGGTCGCCATGGCCATGCAAGTTGCCATGCAAAAACTGCGAGTTGAATTTGAAAGCGAAGGGTTGCCTGCCGTTAACATGCGTATTGGAGTTCACAGTGGCTCAGCCATTGTCGGAAACATGGGTTCTGCAAGACGGTTTGACTACACGGCAATCGGCGACGACGTCAATCTTGCCGCCAGACTTGAAGGCAGCAACAAGCTGTATGGAACCGGGATCATGGTGAGCGGCGACACGGCTCATGCGATCACGGGGCGAATTATGATGCGCCAGGTCGACAAGATTGTTGTTAAAGGCAAAAGTCAGGCAGTGGAAGTTTTTACACCCTGCAATGACCCAGAAGTTTGTGAACTTACCAAGCTGGCCATAGGCGCGTTTCGGGAGCGTGAATGGGATGCAGCTACGCTGCTGCTGAACCAGCTGCTCGTGATCGATGCGCAAGACCACATCGCAAAACTTTATTTGGACCGTATTGCGAATTTTCGGGTTGCCCCTCCAGCAAAAGGTTGGGAGGGGTCGGCGATACTGGACAAGTTGTAACTCAAACTGCAGCCTCGCCCACCCAGCCTCCCAGTCAAGCGGCAGCGCCAAGGGTAATACGCTGACCACAAATGCAGGAGCACGACGACGGGGCGCTCAGTGCAGCGAAATCAAGGAGGAGCCGCAGGCGGGGGACATTCGCGGAACTGAGTGCCGCGCCGGCGTGCTCCGGGCCACCGCCGTAGTGCTCCGCGGCTCCACCGGATTGTTCCGGGTTACCGCCTGAGCGCTCCAGCCCACGCAGTGCCAAATAGCTGCATCTCTGAACGCTAAATCGTATGAAAGAGATGGCCGGCGGGGTTGGCGCAAGCGTCGATTTTCGTCGCTATGAAAATTGGGGCAACCACTTTCGAGACACGGCCTGGCAAGCGCCCATCGCCAGGCCCGGGATGTCAATCAAGATAGTTGACATGGAACATACGTTCCATATATAGTCATACCAGTAACTTCCGTAACAAAGATACGGGCTCGTCATAGCGGGCCATTCGGGTAACCTATATAAGCTGGCGACCATGAGTTTGCGCATGCCAGGTCCAACGTCATCCTGCTTAACGACCCGGCCGCCAAGATCGCCGATCTGTTAGCCGACCTCAGTGACAAAGATGTCGTGTTCGTCGTGGATTTTCGCAGACGCACCAAGCTGCTTACGCAAGTTGTGGCTGTGACCCGGAAAGCTGGCGCCAAGATCGTGCTGCTTACCGACGCGCCGGTCTCCGTCCTGGCGAAGCCGGGTGATGTGATCCTCGGCTGTATGACAACCGGATCGGCGGTTTTCGATTCCTATGTGGCGCCGGCCAGCATCGTCAATTACCTGGGCGTGTTGCTGGTTGCAGCGATGCGGCCAGGTGCATGCAAGCGAATGGAGCGCATAGAGCGCATCCATGAAGCCCTGGCCGGTCTGGAGAGCTAGGGCGCGAGGAATATAGAGATGACAGAACTTGATATCAACGGCGCGCGGCTGCTCTCTTCGCTGCATGAACTCGGCAAGATCGGTGCGCTTGAGGGCGGCGGTGTCTGTCGCCTGGCACTCAGCGATGAAGACAAGGCCGGCCGTGACTGGGTGCTGGCGCAGATGAAGTCCCTTGGCATGACCATCCGCGTGGACGGCATCGGCAATGTCGTCGGTAGCTGGGGCGGTAAGCAGGATCTGCCGCCGGTAATGATGGGCTCGCACATCGACACCGTGCGGACCGGCGGCCTGTATGACGGCAATTACGGGGTGCTGGCGGGACTGGAAGTGGTTCGCACGCTGAAGGACGCTGGCGTTCACCCTCGCAAACCGCTGGCAGTGGCGTTCTTCACCAACGAAGAAGGTGCACGTTTTGCGCCCGACATGATGGGCAGTCTGGTCTTTCAGGGTGATCTGCCTCTAGAGACGGCGCTGGCCACAAAGGGTATCGATGGCACAACCGTCCAGCAGAACCTCGACCGCATCGGCTACCGCGGTGCAGCGCCGACGGGCGCGATGAAGGTGGACAGGTATATCGAACTGCACATCGAACAGGGCCCGGTGCTGGACATCGAAGGTACCACCCTAGGCGCGGTCGAGGGCGTGCAAGGCATTTCGTGGACTGAATTCACGCTTGGCGGCGTTTCCAATCATGCCGGCACAACGCCAATGCGCTTGCGCCATGATGCCGGACTGGTGGCTGCCCGCGTCACATGCTTTGCGCGTGATCTGGCTCGGGAACTGGGCGCGGATCAGATGGCAACCATCGGCTCGATGACCTTTGCGCCGAATCTGGTCAACGTGATTGCGAACCGGGTACTCTTTACCGTCGACTTGCGCAACACCGATGAAGCGGTTTTGAAGCTGGCCGAGCAGCGCCTGTGGGCCTTCGCAGCGCAGGCGGCAGCCGATGAAGGCGTCGAAATCTCGCGTCGCTCGCTGGCGCGTTTCGAACCGGTAGATTTTGACGCGGCCTTGATCGATCTGGTTGAACACACTGCGCGCGATCTGGGCTACTCGGTCAGGCGCCTTCCGAGCGGAGCCGGACATGATGCGCAGATCCTTGCGCGCAATTGCCCTGCCGCAATGATCTTCGTGCCCAGTGTCGGCGGGCTTAGCCACAATGTGCGCGAACACACTGAGCCCGACGATTTGGTGGCTGGGGCCAGGGTGCTGTTGCGCGTCATGATGCAGCTGGCCGAAGTTCAAGGCGCAGCTTAAGAGGAGCTTGAATGGCGAGATTTATAAACGTCGCGATCGGTCAATTGGGTCCGATTGCCCGCAGCGAAACCCGAACGCAGGTGGTGCAGCGCCTGCTTGCGTTGATGCGTCAGGCCAAAGCCATGGGCTGCGATTTGATTGTCTATCCGGAACTGGCGCTGACGACTTTCTTTCCGCGCTGGTTTATGGCGGATCAAAGCGAGGTTGACAGTTTTTTTGAGCGAGAGATGCCCGGACGCGACACGCAAAAGCTGTTTGATGCAGCACGCGAGCTGCGCATCGGCTTCTACCTGGGCTACGCCGAACTCTCCATGGAACAGGGTCAGGAACACCGTTACAACACGTCCGTCCTGGTGGACGCGTCGGGCGCCGTGGTCGCGAAATACCGCAAGGTCCACCTGCCCGGCCACGCCGAGCACGAACCTTGGCGCAAATTCCAACACCTTGAGAAACGCTACTTCGAACCGGGCGATCGCTTTGGCGTTTGCAAGGCGTTTGGCGGCGTTTTAGGCATGGCAATCTGCAATGACCGGCGCTGGCCCGAAACCTACCGGGTCATGGGATTGCAGGGCGTGGAGATGATTCTGATCGGCTACAACACGCCGGTACACAATCCACCAGCACCCGAGCACGATGACCTTTCGCTTTTTCATAACCAGTTGGTATTGCAGGCCGGGGCCTACCAGAACGGCAGCTGGGTCGTGGGCGTCGCCAAAGCCGGGGTCGAAGAAGGTGTAGACCAGATTGGCGGCAGTTGCATCGTCGCGCCATCGGGCGAGGCGGTTGCTGCGTGCAGCACCAAAGGCGATGAAATTGCACTGGCACGCTGCGATCTCGACTTGTGCAACTCGTTCAAGCGTACAACCTTCAATTTCGACCTGCATCGCCGACCCGCCGCCTACGGCATGATCGTCGAGAGAAAAGGCGTGCAACTCTGGGCCGATGGCACGCCAATACTGACGCCACCCATCGACGAATCATCCTGAACTTTGAAAGAATAGCAATGGAATGGTTCTACCGTTGCTCCAGTTGCGCCCAGACGTATGACATCGCGCCCGGTCGCTATGTCTGCGACGCATGCGCAAGCCGGCAACAGCCGCAGCGTCCGCTCGAAGGCGTGCTCGAAGTGGATTGGCGTGGTGATTGCGGGCTGCATGCCGTGCCATTACCGGTCGAGCAGGAATGGTTTCCC
>JBBQZA010000331.1:0-4128 GCA_038208175.1 Burkholderiales bacterium | reverse complement strand
CCCCACCACCGGGTACATATCCTCGGAGGTCGTGGCAAGCAGGGGCCAGAGGTACTGGTTCCAACCGTAGATGAACTGAATCACAAACAGCGCGGCAATCGAGGTCTTGGACAGCGGCAGCAGGATATCGATGAAAAAACGCATCGGACTGGCACCGTCCATGCGGGCAGCTTCCGCCAATTCGTCAGGCACCGACATGAAGAACTGGCGAAACAGGAACGTGGCCGTTGCCGAAGCGATCAGCGGTATCGTCAAGCCGGCATAGGTGTTGAGCATGCCAAGGTCGGAAACCACTTTGTAGGTTGGGCCAATGCGCACTTCGACCGGCAGCATCAGCGTCACAAAAATAGCCCAGAAGAAAAAATTCTTGAACGGGAAACGGAAGTAGACAATCGCAAAGGCCGACAGCAGCGAGATCGTGATCTTGCCAAAGGTGATGACCAGCGCAGTGACCAGGCTGACCCACATCATGTGCACCACCGGAGCTCGGGATCCAGCGCCAGCACCGCCACCGAGCAGTGCCTTTTCGTAGCTTGCCCAAAGGTTGCTACCGGGCAGAAGCGGCATCGGCGCCTGCACGATTTCCTGCGCCGTGTGCGTTGACGCCACAAAGGCCAGATAGAGCGGAAAGGCGACCACCAGGACGCCCAGAATCATCACCGCATGAGCGAGAAAGTTCAAAACCGGACTGCGTTCCACCATGACTAGTAGTTCACTTTCTTTTCGATAAAGCGGAACTGCACCACGGTCAGGGCAATCACGATGGTCATCAGCACCACCGACTGAGCCGCCGAGCCGCCCAGGTCCATCGCCTTGAAGCCATCGTAGTAAACCTTGTATACCAGAATCGATGTCGCCTGCCCGGGGCCGCCGTGGGTGGTTGCGTCCACAATGGCAAAGGTGTCGAAAAAGGCGTACACCATGTTGATGACCAGCAGGAAGAAGCTGGTCGGCGACAACAGGGGGAACTGAATGGTCCAGAAGCGCCGCCAGGGCTTGGCACCATCAATGGCCGCAGCCTCAATCAGTGATTTGGGAATCGACTGCAGACCGGCCAGAAAAAAAAGGAAATTGTAGGAAATCTGCTTCCAGACGGCGGCCATCACGATCAGGGTCATGGCGTGACCTTCGTTGAGCAGGTGGTTCCAGTTGATGCCCAGTTTCCCCAAACCATAGGACACCACGCCCAGCGAGGGTGAGAACATGAAGATCCAGAGCACGCCGGCCACCGCCGGTGCCACGGCATAAGGCACGATCAGCAGGGTCTTGTAGAACATCGCGCCCTTGATGACGTGGTCGGCAAAAATCGCCAGCGTCAGGGACAGGCCGATTCCCAGAACTGCGACCAGGAGGGAGAATGTTGCGGTGGTCTTGAATGATGCCAGGTAGCTGGCATCATTCCACAGGCGCAAGAAGTTTTCCATGCCGACCCACTGGGTCGAAATGCCAAAGGCATCCTGTACCTGAAACGACTGCAGCAGCGCCTGGGCTGCCGGCCAGAAAAAGAAGACGCTAATGACGGTCACCTGGGGTGCCAGCAACAGCCAGGGCAGCCAGGGTGACCGGAATTGAACGCGTTTTTCCACTTACTTGTTGGCTTTCTCGAAGCGCTCCAGGAACTCATTGCCGCGCTTCACGATCGCTTGCAGCGCTTCTTTGGCCGACTTCTTGCCGCTCCAGACCTGCTCCAGTTCTTCGTCTTCCACCTGACGGATCTGCACGTAGTTGCCAAGGCGGATGCCACGACTCTTGTCAGTCACCTTGCGGATCATCTGCGTCACCGCGATGTCGGTACCGGGTTTTTCTTTGTAAAAGCCGGATTTTTCGGTCAACTGGTAGGCCGCCGTGGTGATGGGCAGGTAGCCGGTACGCTTGTGGCTGGCCGATTGCACTTCGGGGCTGGAGATGAAGTTGAAGAAGGCGGCCACGCCCTTGTATTCTGCAGGCTTCTTGCCGGCCATCACCCACAGGCTGGCACCACCAATGACTGTGTTCTGCGGTGCTCCGGTCACGTCCGGGTAGTAGGGCAGGGTGGCCAGGGCGTAATCAAACTTGGCGTTCTTCGCGACGTTGCCGTAGAAGCCGGCCGAGGTCGTGATCATGGCGCATTCGCCCGAGACAAAACTGGCTTCGGGCACGTTGGCGCGGCCTTTGTAAATAAACAGACCCTGTTTGGCCATGTTGGCAAGGTTTTCGATATGGCGCATATGCAGCGGCGAGTCGACCTTCAAGCGCGCGTCCATGCCAGCCAGACCGTTGGACTTGCTGGCGAACTCGACGTTGTGCCAGGCTGAGAAGCTCTCCAACTGGGTCCAGCCCTGCCAGGCGATGGTGAGAGGACATTTGTGACCGCTGGCCTTCAGCTTGGCAGCAGCTAACGCCACTTCAGGCCAGGTCGTGGGTGCTTTGGTGGTGTCGATGCCAGCGGCTTTGAAGGCGTCCTTGTTGAGGTAGAAAATCGTGGTCGAACTGTTGAATGGGAAGCTCAGCATCTGGCCGTTGGGCGCGGTGTAATAGCCGGCCACGGCAGAAATATAGACAGTGGGATCAAACTTGTAGCCGGCGTCCTTCATCACTTGACCGACTGGCACGATGGCACCCTTGCTGGCCATCATGGTGGCGGTTCCGACCTCGAACACTTGCAGGATGTTGGGCGCGTTGCCGGCCCGGAAGGCGGCAATGGCAGCCGTCATGGATTCATCGTAACTACCCTTGAAGGTCGGGACAATCTTGTAGTCCTTCTGGCTGGCGTTGAATTCCTTGGCCAAGTCGTTGACCCATTCGCCATTGACGGCGGTCATCGAGTGCCACCACTGAATTTCAGTCTGGGCCTGAGCGGATACGGAAAAAGCCGCTGCAAGGGCAACGGCCGCAATCTTGAAATTCATAGGATCTCCTTCGTGGAAAAAGTCAAGCATAGCGCCAGATTGTGACGACGAGACATCATAAATATGTCAATCAGCGCAAAACTTGATTAAACGCATGTTTTGCATGGTCGCGCAACCGGGTTTTCATCAGGAAAGGGTCGTAAATGCGCCTAAACTGATTGCGCCATCGCGGTGCCGCGATGCCCGAGGACTCACGCCAATGGAATTGAATTTCCCATCTGTCATCCAGACCCAGGTCTTGATCATCGGCGGTGGCGTCACCGGCACGGCGCTGGCGCGTGACCTGGCCTTGCGCAGCGTTGACTGCATTCTGGTCGAGAAAGACGACGTCAACGCCGGCGCCTCCGGGCGCAACCACGGACTGCTGCACAGCGGCGCGCGTTACGTCGCCGGCGATCCCGGGGCGGCGATGGAGTGCCGCGCCGAGGGCGACATTCTCAAACGCGTGGCGGTGCAGACGGTCCAGGACACCGGCGGCTATTTCGTCGCCGTGCAGGGGGACGACGAGCGCTACATTGCCGATTTCCCTTCCTACTGCGAGCGATCCGGAATCAAGACGCGCGCGGTGGATCTTGACGCTGCACGCGCGCAGGAGCCGGCGCTCTCGGAGCACATCATCGCGGTGTTCGAGGTGCCCGATGCGGCCATCGACCCGTTTAGGCTCTCCCTGGAAAGCATGGCGCAAGCGCGCAGCCTGGGTGCACGGATGCTGCGGCGCACGCGCGTGGTCGGGTTTGAGCGCGAGGGGCGACGCATTTGCGCGGCGCGTGTTCAGTCCCTGGCCGGCGGGCCGGAACTGCGGATCGAAGCCGCGCAGGTGGTCAATGCCGCTGGCGCCTGGGCGCGTGAGGTGGCGCTGCTGGCCGGCGCGTCGATAGCGATGACGTATTCCAAGGGCACGCTGCTGGTCACGCACACACGGCTGGCCAGTCGCGTCGTGAACCGCCTGCGCCGGCCCGGCAACGGCGACATCATGATGCCGGGCGGCACGGTCTCCATCGTCGGCACCACGTCGTTGCGGGTTGACGCTCTGGATGACATCCGCGCCACGACAGCCGAGGTCGATCTGATCATCGCTGAGGCCTCGCCCATGCTGCCGGCACTCGCGAGCGCGCGCTTTATCCGCGCCTACGCCGGTGTGCGTCCGCTGCTGGGCTCTGCGGCTGCGGCCGACAGCCGTGCGGTCTCGCGCGGCTTTGCCCTGTTTGACCACGAGGAACAAGGTCTGGACAACTTTGCC
>JBBQZA010000330.1:0-4138 GCA_038208175.1 Burkholderiales bacterium | reverse complement strand
GGCCTGGAGGCAACAGAAAGACGGACGCAAGTCGGCTGCACGGCATCTGAGAGCACTTAACAACGCCATGCCGGGGGTGCTTTCCTTCATCGTTTTCGATGCCCACGGGACGGTGCAAGCCTCGGACCGGTCCGAACTCATAGGCAAGAACTTCGCGCAGCGTGAG
Source organism: Burkholderiales bacterium (assembly GCA_038208175.1). Lineage (GTDB taxonomy): Bacteria > Pseudomonadota > Gammaproteobacteria > Burkholderiales > Burkholderiaceae_C > Rhodoferax. Next base: position 3,972 of record JBBQZA010000330.1, on the reverse strand, counting down.
TATTTCCAGGCTGCGCTGAAAAATCCGAGTCCGAACACGCTCTACGTCAGACCGCCTTTTACATCGAGTCGGGGCAACTACACCATGAACGTTGCCCGCATGGTTCCTGATGGTCAAGGCAAATTCGATGGTCTGGTTGTTGCCGCCCTGTATGCCGAAGAATTCAAGGTCTTGCTCAACTCCGTACTCTATCGCCCGGATACAAAGGCAGCGCTGATTCACGCGGCCGGCGTACCGTTCCTGATGGCGCCACAAAGCAAAAACATTGAGGGGTTGAACCTGGTTGAACCCGGCGCCTTTTTTTCACGCCACCTCAGCAGCGGACGGGAATCCAACATTTATAGCGGCCGGATTTCCTTTGATGATGTAGAGCGTCTGGTCGCCCTGAAGACGATACAACCCAAGTCGCTCGCCATGGACAACGCGATGGTGGTCACTGTTGACCGACCCTTGAATTCCATATTTGCCTCATGGAATCGAACAGTTCTCAAGAACATACAAGTTTTTCTTGCGCTGATGCTGGTGACCGGTGGAAGTCTGTTCCTGCGCCAAAGGCGGATTGGCATCCTTGATCGAACCAAGGCCCAATATCAGACTGAGCGCGAGGCATCTGTCAAAGCTTTGCAGGAAAGTGAAGACCGTTTTCGCAGATTGACCCAGCTTTCATCCGATTGGTACTGGGAGCAAGATGATCAGTTCCGTTTCGTTCAATTGCCTGGCGATTTGGACCCCAGGACCAAAGCCGTTAACCAGGCTCATATTGGCAAAACACGCTGGGAAATGGGGGCACTCAATCTGACCGAAGCCGATTGGGAGGCACACCGCAAGACCTTGCAGACACAGCAGGAATTTCATGACTTTGAAATGCAGCGCAGGACTGTTGACGGCGGGTTCGTTTGGACTTCAACCAGTGGCGTACCGGTTCACGATGCTCACGGCAGATTTAGAGGCTACCAGGGCGTTGCGATGGATATCACCCAAAGCAAAGCTGACGAGGAACAAATCAGGCAACTGGCCTTCTATGACGTGCTGACTCAGCTGCCCAACCGCAGACTTTTCAAGGACCGGCTGGAACAGGCGTTTGCTGCCAGCAAGCGCAGCGCTCACTATGGTGCGCTCATATTTTTGGACTTGGACAACTTCAAACTCCTCAATGACCAGCATGGACATAAGGTCGGCGACTCATTGCTTATTCAGGCAGCGAATCGACTGAAGGCTTGCATTCGGGGCATAGATACCGCGGTTCGATTCGGCGGCGATGAATTTGTCGTTGTCGTCAGTGATCTGGAACTGGACTCTGCGCAATCAATAGCGCGTGCCAGCCATGTCGCAGAGAAGATCCGCCTGACACTGGCAGAACCTTATATCCTGGCCGTCAAGCACGAGGGGAAATCCGATTCCATCGTCGAATTCAACTGTGCGGCCAGCATTGGCGTCGCCCTGTTCCGTGATCACGAAGTTGATGCGGAGGAACTCATCAAACGGGCCGACACCGCGATGTACCAGGCCAAAGAGGCCGGACGCAACACGGTCCGGTTCTACATGCAATGACTATTTTCGCGGGCATTGCCTGACCTCCGGGTTGACAATCATCAGTTCGTGGACGCCCACCCTGCCCATGGGATTAAGATCGATGCAAAACAAAGTAGGCGGAGACAAATCGATGAAGTCGGCTACGCTATGACCCCCGCAGATGCAGCGGCTTTAAAGCGCAGCAGCGATGAGCTGGCTGCGATCTTCGCGAACGCCTCTATCGGCATCCTGTTTACCCGCGAACTCATCATCCAGCGCTGCAATCCGCGTGCTGCTGAAATGTTGGGTTATGAGAACGAACAGGAGCTGGTGGGCAAGCCGGCAGTTGTCCTCTATCCGGACCAGGAGAGTTGTGCCCGTATGCGACGCGAAGCCGGTCCGGCGCTGGGTGCAAGCAAATCCTTTCACGCCGACTGGTTACTGAAAAAACGTGATGGGAACGCTGTCTGGTGCAGCGTCTTCGGCAAGGCGATTGATCCCCAACACGCCGACCTTGGCATTGTGTGGATGCTTGAAGATATCACCGAAGCCAAGAAAACCAGGAGCGCTCTGGAACATGGCGAAAAACTGCTCGAATACACGTTTTCGCACATCGATCAAGGCATCAGTATTGTTGATGCCGGTTTGAACCTGCTCAGTGTCAACCAGCGTTTCATGGAACTTCTTGATTTTCCGCCATCGCTATGTTGCGAAGGAAGTCGTCTGGCGGACATATTCCGTTACAACGCCGAGCGCGGGGATTACGGGCCGGGTGATGTCCAAGAGCAGGTTCGCAGCAGAATTGAATTGGCGCTTCGATTCGAGCCGCACCAATTCCAGCGCGAACGCCCCGACGGTTCGATCCTCGAGATCCGAGGACGCCCGATTCCAGGCGGTGGCTTCATCACGGTCTACACCGATGTCACAAAGCAGGTCAAGGCCGAACACGCTCTACGCGAGAGCGAACTCTTTTTTCGCGAATCACAACGCGCCGCCTTTATCGGTTCTTACAAGTTCGATTTCCAGAAAGACTCCTGGGAATCATCGGAAGTTCTTGATCACATTTTTGGCATTGACGCAAGCTATGGTCGAAACCTGCAGGGCTGGGCAAATCTTGTGCATCCTGATGACGCCGAGATGATGAATAAGCACTTGGCGCAGGAAGTGGTCGCGCAGCACAAACCTTTCAACAAAGAGTACAGGATTGTTCGCAAGTCGGATGGCGAAACACGATGGGTCATCGGTTTGGGCCAGGCCAGTTTCAAATCAGACGGCACGCCAGCGCTGTTGGCGGGAACGATTCAGGACATCACGCAGCGCAAGCAACAGGAAAAGCTGCAAAAGGCGCTTTTTGATATTTCAGAGGCATCGCATTCGAGCGCCGACTTGCCAAGCTTGCTTCAGAACATACATCAAATTGTTGGCGACTTGATTCCGGCAAAAAACTTCTATGTTGCGCTCTACGATGAGGCGAGCGAACAACTCAGTTTCCCCTACTTTGTGGATGAATATGATGCGCCGCCAGCGCCCAAAAAATTGAGTGACACCGGACTCACCGACAAGGTCATTCGTTCCGGTCAGGCACTGCTGCTGACCCCAGAGGTGCTGGTTCCCGTGAATGGCCAGAGACACAGTTATGACGGTGCCCAGTGCAAGGCATGGATGGGAGTTCCACTGAAGGCGAAAGGCCGCACCATGGGCGTGCTTGCCGTCAACAGTTATTCGGACCTTGTTCTGTACAGCGAACCCGACAAGGCACTGTTGGAATATGTGTCAAGCCACGTCGCCGCAACACTGGAGCGAACGTTGGCAGAGCAATCGCTGACTGAGGCGCACAGAGAACTGACCGCAAGAGAAATCCTGCTCAAGCAGATTCTTGATACCGCCAGCGTGGCGATATTTCTGCTTGACATGACAGGACGCATTACAAAAGCCAACCGGCGTATGGCCGAGATGTTTTTCTGGTCGGTGCAGGAGCTCGAGGGCATGGAGTATGTGGCGCTCGTAGAGCCGTCCGAACGCGCGATGGGCCGGGAAAAAATGCTGGCATTGCTCAGTAGCCAGATTTCGTCTGTCGATCTGGATCGCAGCTATGTGCGCGCAGATGGTTCCCATTTTTTTGGACATCTGAGCGGGAAACGTTTTTGCGATGCCGATGGCCAGGAACTCGGCCTGATTGGTGTGATTGCCGACATCTCGGAGCGCAGACTTGCCCAGGAAAGCCTGCAACTCGCGGCCAGCGTCTTCACGCATGCCCGCGAGGGAATCATGATCACCGATGGCGCGGGCACCCTGATTGAAGTCAATGAAACTTTCTCACTGATCACCGGCTACAGCCGTGAAGAAGCCATCGGGCAGAACCCGCGCATGCTGCAATCCGGCCGTCAGAGTCCGGAGTTTTATGCCACCATGTGGCAAGACTTGGCCGAAAAAGGTCACTGGTACGGTGAGCTCTGGAAC
>JBBQZA010000329.1:0-4158 GCA_038208175.1 Burkholderiales bacterium | reverse complement strand
CGGTGAGCTGGCCGCCGACATCCTCGTCCGTGGTGACCCGGGACACGATGACGCCGGCTGCGGTGGAAATGACCAGTGCCGGGATTTGCGCGACCAGGCCATCGCCAATGGCAAGCAGGGTGTAAGTCGTTGCCGCATCGGAGAAAGACAGCCCGTGCTGGGCAACGCCGACGATCAGCCCGCCGATGATGTTGATCACCAGGATAAGCAAGCCTGCAACGGCATCGCCGCGAACAAACTTGCTCGCGCCATCCATCGAGCCATAAAAGTCAGCTTCCTGCGCCACCTCGGCACGGCGTTTGCGCGCCACGTCCTCGCCGATCAGGCCGGCATTCAGATCAGCGTCAATGGCCATTTGCTTACCCGGCATGGCGTCCAGCGTAAAGCGCGCACCAACTTCGGCAATCCGGCCCGCGCCCTTGGTGATGACCATGAAATTGATCACCACCAGGATGATAAAGACCATGACGCCGACGGCAAAGTTGCCGCCCACAAGAAAATGGCCGAAAGCCTCGATTACCTTGCCCGCGGCATCCGGACCGGTATGCCCTTCCATGAGCACGACCCGGGTTGACGCAACGTTCAGAGACAGACGCAGCAGGGTCGTAAACAGCAGCACGGCAGGAAACGCCGCGAAATCAAGCGCTTTCATGGTGTACATGCTGACGAGCAGCACCATGATGGACAGCGCGATATTGAAGGTAAACAGCAAATCGAGCAGAAACGGCGGCAGCGGCAGCACCATCATGCTGAGAATCATGATGATCAGGATTGGACCGACCAGCCCTTTGCCTTTGTTGCCCGCCATCATCAGCTTGGGCAACCGCATCAATGAATTCATCGCCGTCATGAAGTGCTTCCCAGCGGATCCAGCGTTTCAGGCACTGGCAAGTTCTTGGGTGCAGGCGGCATAGCGCCACCCTCCTGGCCTTGACGATGCAACTGGTAAGCCCAGGCGAGCACCTCAGCCACTGCGGAATAAAGCGCAACCGGAATCTCGGCGCCCAAATGGGTGTGACGGTACAGGGCACGCGTCAGCGGCGGCGCTTCAAGAACGGGAATCTTGTGTTCTTCTGCCAGCGCGCGAATGCGCAACGCCACCAGATCGGTGCCCTTGGCAATGACGCGTGGCGCCTTCATCTCCTTGTCGCTGTACTTCAGCGCCACGGCAAAGTGCGTCGGATTGGTGACGATAATATCGGCCTTTGGCACTTCGGACATCATGCGGCGCTTGGCCATTTGCTGCTGCTGGCGGCGGATTTGCGCCTTGACTTGCGGGTCGCCGTCGCTTTCTTTTTGCTCCTGACGCAAATCCTCACGCGACATCCGCAGTTTGTGGCTGTGGCTCCAGAGCTGATAGGGCACATCAATCGCTGCCACAAATAAAAGCGAACCGATAATGAGCGCGCAGCTGCTTGCGACCAGCCGCAGGGTGTGAGAAAGCGCCTCGTGAACCGGTTCGCTCATCAGCGCCATGATGGAGGCGAGATTGCCTGAAATCACCCACCATGCCACGCCGCCGACGAGCAGGGACTTAATGATGGTCTTGACCAGCTCGGCAAGCGTCTCGGTCGAAAACATCCGGCCGATGCCCGCTATCGGGTTCAATTTTGAAAAATTCGGCGCGAGTGATTTGGCCGAAAGCAGCCATCCGCCGAGCAACATGGGCGCTACCAGCGCAGCCAGCAGCATCACGCCTAGAAGAGGTACCAGCGCCTGGAGCGCGCGAAACAAGGCGCTTCCGGCCTGGACCATCATGTGCGAGGCATCGAATGCAGAAGCCCGTTCAAATTGCAGGCCGTTTCGCAACGCACCTCCAAGGTGTCCAGCCATCAGTTCGCCAGTGGACCAAAGGCAGCCCAGTCCCGCAGCCAGCATCACAAAGGTTACCAATTCCCGGGACCTGGCAACCTGCCCCTCTTCGCGTGCTTTTTCAAGCCGCCTGGGCGAGGCCGGTTCGGTTTTTTCGAGATCACTTTCTTCCGCCATCAATGCTCCGGAGCCTCAGACGTCAAACCGCCTGATCCCAAGATTATTGACGCGCGAGAACACAACTAATCGACCAAACAAGCCGGCGATAAACCTGCTTCTTGATCAATCACCAAAGGGCAGCAGTCTAGAAACCAAGGCTGGCCAGAAGATCGTCAACCTGCTCCTGATCATCGACTGCATCGGGATGCCCCGGAACGGTTTGGGGTCCGTTGAGAAGAGTGTTGCCCGACTCCTGCCGCTTTTCAATTGGCGCATTGTCGATCAGAAGCTGCAGCAACTGCGTTTCCATGTCCTTGATAAGGTCCATCATTTTCTTGATCACCTGACCCGTCAGATCCTGAAAATCCTGCGCCATCATGATTTCCATCAACTGGGCATTGGTCGCACTGACCTGCTTCGGCACCGATGACAAATAAGCCCGGGTGTCGAGTACCAGTTCGCGCGCTTCGCCTAGCTCGACAGGGCTGGCAAACCAGACATCCCAGCGCTGGCTCAGCCCACTGGATTGCTTGGCCAGGCCATCTTGAATCGGCTGGGCAACATCGATTGCGTTGAGCGCCCTCTCAGCCGCGCGTTCGGTCATTTGGGCGATATACCCAAGACGATCACGCGCATTCGGTATGGCCTCGGTAACCTTGAGAATGCCCTTGTCCAGGCCCAGTTCACACAAGCTTTCACGCATCTGACGTGTCAGATGACCGATACGATTAATCAGTTGCTCGGCAGAATCAGGGACGACTCCGCCAGAAGAGGTCTCCGGCACCATATCAAGTACTTTCTTTTGCAATTTTTTCGAATATCTTGGTGATCTTTTCTTCGAGCGTCACGGCAGTGAACGGTTTGACAACATACCCGTTGGCACCCGCCTGAGCCGCCGCGATGATGTTTTCCTTTTTTGCTTCGGCCGTGACCATCAGAACAGGCAGCTTGGCCATCGACGGATCAGCGCGAACAGCCTTCAGCATTTCAAGGCCATCCATATTCGGCATATTCCAGTCAGAAACAACGAAACCGTAGCTTCCGCCCTTGAGCTTTTCAAGTCCGGCTGCGCCATCCTCAGCCTCATCGACATTGACGAATCCCAGCTCTTTGAGCAGGTTGCGAATAATCCGCCGCATCGTCGGGAAATCATCCACGACCAGGATTTTGATGCTCTTATCTACCACGTTCACTCCAAAAAATTGATTATCGACACACGCCATTAGCCCGATGCGTTTTCATATCGGCAGGAACCCTCTTTAACCTGCCTAGACCCTGTTGGTTTGCTGACCAAACGACCTCAAGAAGGCAATCAAACGCTGACTCATGTCCTGTAGCGAAACGACTTCATCTGCGGCGCCAAGGGCTATCGCTTCACGCGGCATGCCGAAAACAACGCAGCTGGCTTTGTCCTGCGCCAGCGTATAGGCGCCTGCCTGGCGCATCCGCAGCAGCCCTTCAGCGCCATCGCGACCCATTCCGGTCAAGATGATGCCGATGGCATTTTTTCCTGCATGCCTGGCGGCTGAATCAAACAACCCGTCAACCGATGGACGTTGCCGGTTGACCGGCGCGTCGGCGGCCACCTGCGCGACATAGTTTGCACCACTGCGGGCCAGCGACAGGTGGAAGCCGCCCGGCGCAATATACGCATGACCCGGCAGAATCCGCTCGCCATGCACCGCTTCCGAAACATGGATACGGCACAAGCCGTCGAGGCGCTGCGCGAACGAATGCGTAAAGCCTGCCGGCATATGCTGCGCAATCAGGATGCCCGGACTGTCAGGCGGCAGAGGCTGCAGTACTTCCCGGATGGCTTCAGTGCCTCCAGTAGATGCGCCGATGATGATGAGTTTTTCAGTACTCAACAAGGGACTGCGCAGCAGTGGTACATCTTCAGCCACCATCGAACCCGGTCCACGCGCTTGTCGTTTTGCGGGCAGTAGCGTCGCGACAGCGGCAATGCGAATTTTGCCAGCGATCAAGTCGGTATACGAGAGAAGTCCGTCACGTATGCCGAGGCGCGGTTTGGTGACAAAGTCGATGGCGCCGAGTTCAAGGGCACGCAACGCGGCTTCGGAACCGCGCTCGGTCAGTGAAGACACCATGACGACCGGCACCGGGCGCAAGCGCATCAGTTTCTCGAGAAACTCCAGACCGTCCATTCGCGGCATTTCCACATCCAGC
>JBBQZA010000328.1:0-4161 GCA_038208175.1 Burkholderiales bacterium | reverse complement strand
CAAGTGTAGAAAAAGTCGCATCGCTTGTGAACCCGCAACCGGCTCATTTAGACGCCTTAACTTAAACCGACATAATTACCAGCATTTGAATTTCGAGGGCACGACAAATCTGATGCCTTAGACTTGAAAAGTAAGCAAATGATGACTGATAAACACTTAAACAGCGCCCACATCACGCCTGAGCGCCTTTGCATCGGCATGCATGTGCAACTTGACATCCCTTGGACTGAGCATCCATTCACATTCTCCAGCTTCAAGATCAAGACCATGGAGCAAATTGTGACGCTGCAGTCACTGGGCCTGACCACTATTCACTACAACCCGGCAAAAAGCGACAGTGAGCCGCTGCAGGTGGCTGCGAAAGCCTCGCCAGCGCCTGTGGCACCCGTTTCTCATGAAAACGACCCGCTGTATCTCGCCAAGCGTGCACGCGTGGACCGTCTTCTGACCCAACAAGCTCGGATGGCAGCAGGCGAACGCGAGTTTTTAAGCTCTGCACGCACCGTCAAATCGATTGGGCACAACATTTTTTCCAAGCCGGAGCAGGCGCGGGAAGACGCCCAGACACTGGTGCAGGCGATCTCGGACTCGATGCTGACCGAGTCTGACATTGCCATCAACATCATGAAAGACCAGTTTGGTGGCGAGGATGTGTATTTCCATTCACTCAACGTGACCGTGTTGTCGATGATGCTGGCCAAGGAACTGAAGGCACCCAAGGAGGTGATTCAACTGCTGGGCGTGGGTGCCATGTTTCACGACATGGGCAAACACGACATTCCGGACCGCATCGTGCGCAAGGCCGAGGCCCTGACCAAGCCCGAACTCTCACTGCTGCAGCAACACTGCGCCTTTGGGGTCGATATTGCACGCAAGATGGGCTTGCCGACGGAAGTGCAGACCCTGATCGCGCAGCACCATGAACACATGGATGGCAGCGGCTACCCAAAAGGCCTTAAGGGCAGCGATGTCTACCTGCTGGCACGTATTGTTGACATTGCCAACACTTACGACAACCTGTGCAACCCGATGAAGCAGTCCCTGGCCCTGACACCGCACCAGGCGCTTTCATTGATGTACGCACAGCAACGCGCCAAGTTCGACACGGCGCCGCTTAACACCTTTGTGCGCTGCATGGGCATTTATCCGCCGGGCACCATTGTGGTGTTGTCGAACGAGAGTGTCGGCATGGTGATTTCGGTCAATAGCTCGGCGCCACTCAAACCCACGGTGTTGATGTATGACCGGTATGTGCCGCGTGACAAGGCGATTCTGGTGGAACTGGAAAGCGAGCCCGACGTCACGATTGCCCGCGCGGTCAAGCCAGACCAATTGCCCAAGCCCATCTATGAATACCTGTCGCCCCGTCGACGCGTGACGTATTACTTTGACGCAGAACCTAACCGGGCCTAGCCAGCCCGGCCGCGTGGCCTCGGATGCTGAGTAACGAACTGCGCAGGCTCGTCTGTTGTCACCTCTGAGGGCACCGTGCGGTCGGCACGCACAAGCCAGACGCACTGTCTGCCATCGTACAGACCCAGTGCAAAAAGTCTCCTATAAAGACGTTCAATCCGGGTCAACACCCCGCTTGATTCATCAATTAATGGAGAAAACAAATGAAAAAAATGCCATGCCATGGCTCACCGCCCTTGTTCGCACCACTGTGGGCCAATAGTTGGTCGCCGCCGCCGAAAGACAGCGGTCAGTTCAACGCGCGTTGGCAAATTTGAGACAGTGAATGAGCTACCACAAAAATTGGCTCATATCTATCGGATGTTTCGTCTAGCTGGCTACATCAAACTGTCAATATCTTTTGTGTGAATCCACTCCTACCATGCAAACGGGCCAATCGAGTTCGCTTGCATCAGGTCGATGAGTCGATCAATTCATTTCCGACACGGTTCAATTTGAATCGTGCCAGCCCCTTTTTGAAGGAGAGTACCGTGAAAAAAATACGTTCAAACCTGTTCCCAGCTTTGCTGCTCGCCAGTGTGTTCGGAGTGGCCCATGCCAACGACATGGACTCGGCCACTGATCCGCGCCAGTTCAACAGCTTCTACGGGCTGGCCTACCAGTTGCCGAATCCGGCGACGATGTCCACTTCGGCCGCGAGTGGCAAGGCACTGGTTCATTCGACCTATAAATTCCTGGGCGCTGAAAGCAATATTCGTGCTGCGAACGGGAGGCCCTTTGTTGGCAACAAGCTCGCGTGTACCAATTGCCACATGGCCGATGGCACGCAGCCCAATGCCTCACCATTCGTGGTCATAGCCAAGAAATATGCTCCGCCCGGCATTTTCAACTCACGCTCCAACACCATGCTGGATGTGCCGAACCGGATCAACAGCTGCATGGAACGTTCACTCGCTGGCGAAGCGCTGCCCCGTGACAGTCAATGGATGAAGGACATCGTGGCTTATATGGATTTTCTGGCAACTGGCATCCAGCCCGGCTACACCTTTAAACAGGTACCTGGTCAGGAGTATCCAAAAATGGCCTTTCTGACACGTGCCGCCAACCCGGTGCGTGGCGAACAAGTTTTCCATGATCAGTGCAAGGGCTGTCACGAGGACAACGGCCAGGGCCGTTGGAACGCCAAACAAAAACGCTATGACATCCCCGCAGTGTGGGGAAAAGACAGCTTCGGCTTGATGTCCGGCATGGGCCGACTCGCCACCGCCGCGACCATGGTTTGGGGCACGATGCCGCGCGACAAGGTCAACGGCTTGAATGAAGCCACGCGCATGCCGCAAGAAGATGCTTGGGACGTTGCGGCTTACCTGTTGTCCAAGAGCCACCCGTTCGACCAGCGCTATGTCGCCGACTGGAATGGAACCGGCCCCGATGGCATGCCGAACTGGCTGCGCAAGGCCTCCAGCGCGTCTTATGACTACACCATGCCGCGCAGCAATTTCGGTGCGGCTACCGACGACCCGACCAAACCACCCATGTTCACGCGCCAACAACACACCTATGGTCCGTTTCAACCGATAGAGGCGGCCCTGAAGGCAGCCAGGAATGCCCGCGGCTTCCCGTGATTCTGTGTAAATCAACCCCTCATTTTTTTAGGAGCAACCAAATGAAACATAGCAAGCAATTCATGATGGCCGTGACCGTCGGCGCTGGACTGACGGCAAGTGCGTTCGCCCAAAGCCCAGCCACGCCAGCGGCGTCGGCTGCGTCGCTAGCAGTGGCTACCGTCCCGGGTGCAAAAGACTGGCAGGCGCCTGATATCAGCAAGCTTCCAGACGACAAGTACGGCCAGTCGGTGCGTAAAGGCAAGGCGCTGATGGAAGAAACCTACAAACACATCGGACCTGAGGTCCAGGACGTTGGCAAGCGTTACGCCGGCAATAACCTGGGCTGCGTGTCTTGTCACGTCGATGCGGGAGGGCGCAAGTTCGGCAACCCTTGGGTGGGTACATATGTCAGCTTCCCGCAGTATCGCGGGCGCGAAGATGCGATCTCAACCACGGAAGAGCGCATCAATGGCTGCATGGAGCGCAGCATGAACGGCAAATCATTGCCACTCGACAGCGAAGAGATGAAGGCCATGATGGCGTATCTTCACTTCCTCTCGACCGGCATTCCGGTGGGCGCGAAACTAGAAGGCGGCGGCACGCTCAAACTCAAAAATCTGGCGCGTGCGGCTGACCCGGTTGCCGGAAAACTGGTCTACGCCAGCACTTGCGTTGCATGCCACGGTGAAAACGGCCAAGGCGTGCGCCGCGGCAAGGTCGGTGATGCCAATGGCTACCAGTTTCCGCCGTTGTGGGGCCCCGACAGCTACAACAATGGCGCCGGCATGGGCCGCGTGACGCTGGCTGCAGGTTTTGTCAAAGGCAACATGCCCAGCGGCATCACCCACCTCACCACCGTGTTGACCGATGAGCAGGCCTTTGACGTTGCCGCGTTTGTCAACAGCCAGCCGCGGCCAGTCAAAGCGAACCTTGAAAAGGATTTCCCGGCACGCAAGAACAAGCCAGTAGATGCCGCGTTTGCCCCTTACACACCGGGATTTTCCGCCGAGCAGCACAAGTACGGCCCGTGGGCACCTATCGTGGCGGCTCGTGAAAAAGGGATCTACCCGTCAAAATAAAAACCTTGCACGCGGACCCGGGTCAGGTCTGCGTGCAAACAGCGACAGTTCAGGTCAAGGTT
>JBBQZA010000327.1:0-4182 GCA_038208175.1 Burkholderiales bacterium | reverse complement strand
TCTGATCGGTTTGTCGAGCGCATTGGGCAGCAAAAAGTCCAGTCGGCTGGCGATGGGCATGCACTTTTCTGTGGTCTGTGCCGAGGATCTGCCGCGCCTGGGCCGCGCGGGTCAGGCTGCGGGTTCTGATTTTGGCAGCTCGGATGCCGAGCTGTATGCCAGCGTCTGCAAATTCTGGCCACGCGGCCAGGTGCCGGAAGCGTTTTACACCGTGCCCCCAGCGCAGTCGCCGGTGCTGCTGCTCAGCGCTGGGGCCGATCCGGTCACACCGCCCCGGCACGGTGAAAGAATGACCAGGGCGCTGGGAGCGAAGGCGCAACACATCGTCGTGCCTGAAGCCGGTCACGGGGTAATGGGCGTGGGTTGCATGCGTGATGTCGTCTTTCGGTTTATTAGCGCGGCGACCGATGCGCTGGCGCTGCCGCAGGATGCGGGCTGCGCCACTCATGTTCCACGACCGGGTGTATTCCTGCCGATACAGACCAGTGACGCTGCGGGAGAGCAGCCATGATCCAGATCGAGCAGGTCAGCAAGCAATTCGTTGTGGCGGGTGCTGCCAAGCCATTCCGGCGTGCGCCAAGGCAAACCATCCATGCCGTGCAGGGTGTCAATTTACAGGCGCCCAATGGTCGCATCACCGGCTTGCTGGGTCCCAATGGCGCCGGCAAGACGACAACCTTGCGCATGCTGGGGGCGCTGTTTCAGCCTGACAGTGGAAGCATTACGGTGGACGGTATTGCCGTGGCAAAGCAGCCGCGCCAGGCGCTGGCGCGCATGGGCATTTTGGGCGATGCCCATGGACTGTATCCACGCTTGACGGCGCGGGAAAACGTTGTTTACTTTGGTCGTCTGCAAGGGATGGAGCAGTGTGTCGCCAATGCCCGGGCCGAGGATCTGTCGCGTCTGTTGGACATGGGTTCTATTCTGGACCGGCGCAGCGAAGGCTTCAGTCAGGGCGAGCGTATGAAGACGGCGCTGGCGCGGGCCCTGGTACACGACCCGGCCAATATCATTCTCGATGAGCCCACCAATGGACTCGATGTGATGGCAACGCGTGCCTTGCGTGAGGCATTGCGCTACCTGCGTTCACCCGAGGGGGGAAGCAAATGCATTGTGTTTTCAACCCATATCATGTCGGAGGTGCAGCAACTTTGCGAACATGTGGTGGTCATGGCTCACGGGCGCAGCGTGGCCGAAGGTAGCGTCGAGCAACTGCTGGCCCAAACCGGGCAAATCCATTTTGAGGATGCGTTCGTCAAGCTGGCGTTTGAAGCACAAAGCACTGGAAGCATCGGAGTGACAATATGAACACAGGCTTATTGAGAAATATCCGGTTGGTGCTGGTCAAAGAGGTCATCGACGCCTTGCGTGATCGCCGCACCTTGCTCAGACTCATGGTCCCCGCCGTCATGATGGGCCCGCTGTTGTTGCTGGCAGTGTCGAGCCTGATATCTTCGCTGGAGGAAAGAGCCGAGAAGCGCGAGGTGCTGGTGGCGGGCATCGACAAGGCGCCGACACTGCGCAACTACCTAGAGCGCCAGACCTACACCATCAAGGCCGCACCGGCAGATTACGAGGCGAAGTTGCGTGCCACCACCTTGCTGGAGCCGGTTCTGGTCATTGGGGACAAATTTGAACAGGAGTTGCTGGAAGGCGAACGCCCCACCGTGGAACTGGTCAGCGACAGTGCCAACCAGCGCGCAGGCAGCGGTCTGCCAGCCTTGCAACGCCTGTTGACCGGCTTCAACCAGGAGCGCGCCGCACTCAACCTGGCGTTGCGCGGCGTTTCTACCGAGTTGCTGCAACCGGTCGCGGTGGAGGAACGTGATCTGGCCAGGGTCCAGGCCCGTGCAACGCGCATTACGGCCATCATTCCGATGTTCATCATCATGGCTGTCTTGTATGGCGCATTGACAGCGGCTCTGGACAGTACCGCCGGGGAACGTGAGCGAGGGTCCTTGGAGCCCTTGCTGATGAATCCGGTCCAGCACCTGGCGCTGGTGGTAGGAAAGTGGTGCGCCGTGGCGATTATGGGCATGGCTGTGGCATTGATTTCAAGCCTGAGTTTCATACCTGCGCAATGGTTGATCAAGAGCGACAGTTTGCAGGCCATGTTTCAATTCGGCGCGCCTGAAGTCATCGCATTCATGTGGCTTCAGATACCACTGGCCGCAGGTTTGGGCGCTGCCTTGATGGCCTTGGCCATCAGGTCCAAAACTTTCAAAGAAGCGCAGGCCGGAAGCGGCCTGGTCATCACGCTGGTGGCGTTGTCCCCGATGGTCAGTATGCTGAACCCCGGCGGTGACGCGCCCTGGTACCTGTGGGTGCCAGGGCTGTCTCAAAACACTCTGATGATGTTGGTGCTCAAGGGGGAAGTCCTGAGCATCGCGAAAATTCTGCCCGGGCTTATTGTCGGCGCGGCGCTGACAGGGGTCTGCCTGATCTATGTAGCACGTTCCATGCGCTCGGCGGTAGCACGCTAGTACTGTTGCATGAACAGCCCCGTCTTCTCGTCCTTGCTGCCGGTGGTGTTGCTAATCACCATCGGTTTCGCTGCCGGCCGTTTTTCCTGGATCAGGGCCGAGGCGACCAAAGACCTGTCGAACCTGGTATTCATGCTGCTGACGCCGGCGCTGCTGTTTCGCACCATGAGCACGGTGCACGTGGAGCATCTCAACTTCAAACCGGTGGCCATGTACTTTGTGGCTGCGGTACTGCTGTTTGCGGCGATGCTGATCTGGCGAGGTTTTTCGCGTCGGTCTTCCGTGCTGGCGCTGGCGGCGACCTACAGCAATCTGGTGATGATTGGAGTCCCGTTGGTGGGTCTGGCCTATGGCGAGGTCGGGCTGGTGATGCTGTTCACGCTGATATCGGTGCATGCATTGGTGCTTTTGACACTGACCACTGTGGTGCTTGAACTGGCGGTGGCGCGCGAGGCTGCCGCCTCTGGCCAGCAGGCCAGCCAACACATGCTACTGACGGTAATGGTGGCAGTGCGTAACGGCATCTTTCATCCAGTGCCTTTGCCGATCATCGCCGGATTGCTTTTTGCCCAGACCGGTTGGGTGATGCCGGCCATGGTTGATAAACCGTTGTTGCTGTTAAGTAACGCGTTTGGACCGATGGCGCTGGTGCTGGTCGGTGTCACGCTGGCCTTTGTGCGCATAGGCGAGCATCTGAAGGGGGCCATCGGTCTCGCGCTGATAAAAAATTTGGCTTTTCCGGCGCTGGTGGCGGTATTGAGCTGGTCGCTCGGTTTGAGTGGCTTGTCGCTGTCAGTGATGATTGTGGCGGCCGCTATGCCGATAGGTGCCAATGTATTTTTGTTTTCGCAGCGTTACCAGGTGGCTGAGGAATTGGTCACCGCCAGCGTGGCCGTGTCCACCGCGCTGGCCTTGCTCACGGTTTCGTTGGTGATGGCGTTGCTGGCCTGAAGGTACGACATGTTCGGTAAGGAGGAATTGTCTTCAACCCAGCGACGAGCCGCACAGCCGAGCACGAAACCCGAACGCAAACCGATCCGTAATCTGTGCACCAAACTTACAATCCCCTGTAAATGACCGCGTCATTGCGGGGGTTCAGTCCAACGTGGTTTATCTGCCGAAGGAGGCGATCTTGGTTTCTTCCAGCTTTGCCTCGCGGCAGATAAACGCTAATCGTTATGCGGCAAGATGCGCCATTCCGCGATAGCCGCTTTCGACCCGCGGTCGCCGACGAAAGGACATGTCACTTGGAACATCTAAGGGACGCGCCCTGCTCGGCTCGCCGGCGCAGTCAAATCTGATAACCCCTGGCCGCCGAGAGTGCCACTGGAGCAACGTCTCCCGGTTACTAGTACAGCTCCGCACTCGCGATGGGGTCATCGCCGTTTTCTCCCCCAGCGACGAGGACCTTGCCGTTTTGGAGCAGCACCGCCGCGTGGTCTGTTCTTGCCGTCGCCATAGACCCTGTGAGCGTAAAGCTTCCTGTGGAGGGGTCATACAGCTCCGCGCTCGCGAGGACGCCATCACCGATGGTTTCCCCCCCCGCAATGAGAACCTTGCCGTTCGGAAGCAACACCGCCGCGTAGTCTGTCCTTGCCGTCGCCATAGACCCTGTGAGCGTAAAGCTTCCTGTGGAGGGGTCATACAGCTCCGCGCTCGCGAGGACGCCATCACCGATGGTTTCCCCCCCCGCAATGAG
>JBBQZA010000326.1:0-4184 GCA_038208175.1 Burkholderiales bacterium | reverse complement strand
ATCAACGCCAGCGCCAGAATCTTGCGAGTTGGGTTGGCGAGTTGGGCGCGATAGGTTGCAGCCAGTTCCAGTTTGCCGGTGATGCGCAGTAGTGCCACCAGCAGCAGACTGGCCGCCATGACGAAAACCGGCACCAGGCTTTCGATGACGGCGACCAGGGACACGGCCGGGGCGAGGCTGATGGCGCGTTGTGAGGCCAGTGTTGCCAGCAGCGAAAGCCCTTCAGCGAGCAGAAACACCCAGAAGAAACGCCGGCTCAGTCGTACGATCCGGCTCGCTTGCACGCGGGTGTGTGCTGGCCCATGCAGGAACAGCAGCACCAGAGTCGCACTGCTGGCACCCGCACAAAAAAGCAGGAAGGTGTTCCAGAAGTCTTCGCCACTGGCAGATTGCGTCACGGCAGCGAGTTGGTAGGCTTGCTTGCCAAGCACCATGCTGAGTGCGAGCAGCAAGATGGCGGCCAGCATGGCCAGGGCAATGCGCGCGCCGTGGCGGGTTTTGGCACGGCGGTCAAAGCCGAAGCAGGCAAGGCCCGCAAAGGCAAGCGCGATGCCCGCGTAATGGTTGGGGGCCAGTTGTTCGTCAATCAGCAGCCAGGCAATGAACGGCACCAGCAGCACTGTCAGGTTCCACAACAACTGCATCAAGGCACCGTCGTTGGCGACAAACAGCGCCTTGAAATAACCGACGAAGGAGAGCAGGAACATGGCACCGGCACCGATGGCGCAGGTTGCCGGGGCGTGGCCGGGATAGCGGAACTTGATGACACCCAGAGGCACCAGCAGCCAGGGCGTGGATTGAAACAAGCCGGAGATCACGACTCCGTCCATGGCATCTTCATAGACGCCATGGACGAAATAGGTGTCGATCAAGGCCACCGCAGCCCACAGCATGGGGGCGACGAAGGCAAGCTGAAACCAGTTCACAGCAATGGTCTCAAGTCACGCGGGGGTTGGCTGCTTGTGTGGCTGCGTCGTGACCAAGTGCACCGTTTTTGTTGTGCATTGCGTGCATCTCCCTAATAAGAAATGTAACTAACTAGTTTGTTTTAGCGTAACCAATAGAACTTTTCAGTTTCTACCTCAATTTAACTTCTTGTTAATGGATGAAAAAATCGCATTTTCCCAACGACTGACTGAAGGCATGGTTGCCGCCGGGTACGAACCGCGACCGACCGTGCTGGAGCGCGAGTTCAACAGCCGCTACTGGGGGCGCTCGGTTTCATTCCAGGCGGTACGACGCTGGCTCAAAGGTGAGGCCATCCCGTCTCAGGAAAAGCTGATGGTTCTGGCGGAATGGCTTGGCGTCGAACCGCAGGTGCTGCGCTTTGGCGATCAGATCACCCAATCGGTGCGGGCCAACCGCCAGCGCTGGGACGAAGGTGTGGGTCACCTGGAGCGGGAAACTTTCAATGCGTTTTTGGCGTTGCCGGTCAGTCAACGCAAGGCAATACGGGAAATCATCCTGGCGCTGGCCGCTGCGCCGACGCTACATACTGCCGCACCCGAGCCTTGAAGTGGAAGGCGGTCATTCACCGGCTCTGATCCGTCGCGAGTGCGGTCAGCACCTCGGCGCTCATCTGCAGTCTGGCACCTCAGTTGAGCTTCTGGCCATCGTCCAGAAGCACGGCTTGGACGTGCTCGCTTGAATGGTTGCGCGGGGCGGTGCGAAAACTGTTTCAACGTTCAGGTTGACAAAATAAGACCTTCTGCGCCGAGGCTGCGTGGGTAGCGGGCCAAGACTCCGAGCGGCGGCTAGCGCTTGCCCTGCGTGCTTATTTGTGTCACACTTGTGCCACAAAAGGAGAGTCCATGTCCACTACCACCTTACGCATCGATGAAAACTTGCGCGAACGCATTGTGCGTCTGGCACAGGCGCTGGATCAGACGCCACATAACTTCATGCTCGAAGCCCTTGCCCAGAAGGCGGATGAGGCCGAGTGGAGGCTGTCAATGCAGCGGGAAGCACAAACGCGAGACCTGGCACTCCAGGCGGGTGAAGCGGGAATCGAATGGCATGAAATGCGCGCTTACCTGAATAATCGCCTGGACGAGAAGAAGTCCGCCCGCAAGGCGGCTCGCAAGTGAGCCGGATTGTCCTGGCGCAGAGAATCAAGGCGGACTTCGACCGAATTTTCGACTTTCTCTTTGAGCATGCACCAGAGTACGCCACAGCGCGTATCGAAGCCATCATGGAGGCAATCGATATTCTGGCAAGCAGCCCCATGATCGGGCGCCCGGTTGCGTTTGGCCAGCGTGAGTTGGTCATCGCCACCGGCGCCAGCGGTTACCTGGCGCTTTATCGCTATGATCCAGTGAATGACACGGTCTTTGTGCTGGCGGTGCGCAGCCAGCGCGAGCGAGATTACAAGATTTAGGTCCCGCTTACACCTGGCTCGCCACCTTCAAGCAGTTGGAGGCTTTGGAGACGCTTCAAAGGAGGCTTTAAATTCCTTGAACAATACATCTTGCTCTGCATGAAATGGCAGTCAGGCATCTGCCCCAGTACGAAGCTGATGACGGGCCGTTGACCGCTAGCCAAATGCGTCAGATCAACTTCGCGTTGGTGGCCACTGCCTGGCGGTATGCACCAAGGCCAGCACCCACACCGTCTCACGCTCGATCTCATACACGAGGCGATAGCTTTCATGGGGAATCAGCTCGCGGGTGCCGGGGATTTTCCCGGTCCGGCCCAGCTTGGGATGGTCAGTCAATCTGGCCCCAGCATCACTGAAAAGCTCATCCAGCCGGACGGCAGCCAGCGGGTTGTCAGAGGCAATGTAGTCCCAGATATCAGCACGATCCTGCTGCGCTTCTGGCGACCAAATGACTCTCACACCGGGCTCGCCACACTGGCACGCCGTGCCGCGTACTCTGCTTCAACTTCATCATTGGACCGACCTTGCCCGGCCCGCAGCGAGGCTCGGCCCGCCTCGACCTTCTGTCGCAGGAAATCGTCATATTCCCTTGCTTCACGCTGACGTTGCACAAACTCACGCATTAACTCGCGCAGAACCTGAGACGCCGGCCGATGGGACGCCTCGGCCTCAGCCATGAACTCGGAGCGCAGCTCGGGCTCCAGCTTCATCGTGAAAACAGCTTCTTTCGGCATGGGTAGATGTCCTTTAACGAAATACATACCAAGTGTATACCTTTTCATTACCTGATTTTAGATGCCTCCGGCCTCAATACTTCGACTTCTCTCCCCACACTTTCACAAAGTTCACAAATCGGGTCAGATCCAGCCTGCTGGATAGCTCTGGGACGGTTGTGGCGGACAAACTTGGGCTACAAGGTAGCTCAATATTTCAGAAAGAGGCGTCATGTCGGAAAACGCTGTAGTTCGAGCTCGCATCGACGAGCACACCAGGGAAGAGGCAACGACCGTGCTGGCGGCCATGGGCACCGGTGCCACGGTCTGGGATACTCCTGGGATACTTCTGGGATACTAATGGCCTTTTGATGTTTTCCGTCTTGTTCTGAAGTATCCGGTCCCTTGGTCATGTCCCGCCAAAAGTCTAAATCCCATGATCGCCGCGCCCTTGCGCCCGCCAGTCGCGAAGAGTTCGCGACGAAGGCGCTGGACGCCGAGCGCTTTCGTGAGGCGATCGAAGCCTACAAGGATTTACTTAAAACTGAAAGACGCGCCCCATGGGTCGAGGCTCTCGCGGCTGCCTACGCCGGGCGCGCCGCAGAACTGCAAGCCAAGGGCATGATTCCCGAGGCACTGACCATCTGGCGCAACCGCGCCACGGCCTGTGGCAAACCATTGAATGATCCGGCCTACATCGACTGCCTGTGTCTGGGCGGTGCCAGCAGTGAGGCATTCAGACTGATCACGGCAATCGACGATCCGACCCAACGTGCAGCGATTGAAACTCGACTCGCCGCAATCGCCTTGCTGCTGCCAGCCGACGCCCTGACGGCATTGCCAGCCGATAGTCCGCTGCGCCGTCACCATGGCAACGCCGTGGCCGCCCTGCGCGCATGCAGCGCTGGCGACTCTGGTGCACTCGACAGTGCATTGCGCGAAATCCCCTTTCGCTCGCCGTATCGCGACCTGCGTCCTGTTCTCAAGGCGCTCAATATCGTCCAAAGGAATCCGGCACAGGCGAACGAATTGCTGGCCCGCATTGATAGCGACAGTCCTTTCGGTCGACTGGCAGCGGTGACGCGCATTGCTAC
>JBBQZA010000325.1:0-4187 GCA_038208175.1 Burkholderiales bacterium | reverse complement strand
GGCGAAGTCGGCATGACGCAAGCCGGCAACTACAGCCGCCTGCTCAATGACAGCCACAGCCTGACGGCGGGGTGGGACCTGGAATGGCGCCAGCGCGATGAACGGCGCGAGGTGACCGAAAAAGGCGTGCCCCAGCTCGCTGACTTCGAAGGCCAGCCGTTCTCGGCGCGCATCGCGCGCCAGGCCCTGTTTCTGCAGGACGAGTGGGAGATCGACAAGCAATGGTCCACCTACCTCGGGCTGCGTGCAGAGCGCATCGCAACGCAAAGCCAGGGCAGTGACGCGGTCGGCAGCAATACCAGCAGCGTGGTCACGCCGATGTGGCACATCAAGTACAAGTTCGACCCGGCCGGGCGCGACCTGCTGCGGGCCAGCATCACCCGCAGCTACAAGGCGGCGGGCCTGAGCCAGCTGTTGGCGCGACCCGCGCTGAGCAGCCTGTTTCCCGACGTTACTAAAAGCAACACCGAACTCTCCCCCGACCGCATCGGCAACCCGGGTTTGCGGCCCGAGCTGGCGACCGGGCTGGATCTGGCGTTCGAGAAATATCTGGCCGGGGGCGGCATCGTCAGCGTCGGCATTTTTTACCGGGATGTGAAGGACCTGGTGCGCAGCGTAACCTCTTTGCAGAGCGTGGCCTGGGCGCCGGTACCGCGCTGGATCGCCCAGGCCAGCAACTTTTCCAGGGCGCAGACTGGCGGTCTGGAGCTCGAAATTAAAGGCCGCGCTGGTGAACTGATGCCGCTGCTGTTCGAGCCCAGGCTGCCGCTAAACCTGCGTGCGTCCGTCAATGTTTATCGTTCGCGTGTCGAAGCCTTGCCGGGACCCAACAATCGGCTCGATGGCCAGCAGCCCTGGTCAGGCAACCTCGGCTTTGACTACCGCTCTACCAGCGTGCCACTGATCTTCGGCGCCAGCCTGGTCTTCACACCCGGATTCACCACGCAGCAAAGTCTGTCGCAGTCGCTGGAACAATCCCGCAGCCGCAACATCGACCTGTTTGCACAGTGGGTCTTCAGCCGCACCCTGTCGGCCCGCTTGTCGGTCAGCAACCTGATACCGCTGGATACGCTGTCTCAAACATTCGCCGGGGAGGGCTATGGCAGCAGCACTTTAACTAACGGGCGCACCAACTTCAATGCTTCAGTGGAAATCAAACTGTAGCTTTACAGCTCGCAACAGGTGGCCTCGGCCATTGCCGCTTTGTCACGCATGGTGATGGCGTCAACCGGGCACTGCGCAGCGCATTTGGCGCAACCGTTGCAGCGCTCGCTGTCCTGCAGCACGGAAATCTTTCTCCAGCCCTGCAGTTCGAAGGCGAACAGGCGCAAGCCACAGGCCGCAATGCACCTGCCACATCCTGAACAATGTTCGGTATCGATGTCCGGAAAGTTGAGCGTGGATTTCAAGTTTCGTGTCCCGGATTGCAAGGGATAGTTCGGATTGCAAATTCAATCTTAAGAGAAAACCGCCAAGCGTGCTTGCAGACGGGAATTGACGTTGGAAAACCATACAGGCGCTACGTCATTAAATCCGGGTAATATACAAATATAGTGTTTTATCCGGGTGAAAGATATTGCAACTCATTGCGCAAGAACAGTCAAAAATGGAAGAAATTGCTCCCGGATATATCGCATTTGAAGGCAGCCAGCGTATCTCAGCCGGTCCGCTGGAGGAGGTGGTGCTGAAGGTGAAGGAGATCTCGGACGCCCATCCGCTGGCACGGATCATGGTCTTTCAGGCCGCGACCAGTGAACTCATTGACTTTGATTGCCGCGGCACGCCGGAGCAGGTGTTGCGCCGGATTAAGCTTCTGTTCAAGAATGTTGCAGCGCCAGCAGAGCCGCCAGCGCCTGAGCGCCCGGTGGCCACTGGGCCGGGTCGGCCCCGGTTGGGTGTCGTAGCGCGCGAAGTCACCTTGTTGCCGCGCCATTGGGAATGGCTCGCCAGCCAGAGCGGCGGCGCATCGGTCGCCTTGCGCAAGCTGGTGGAGCAGGCAAGACGGGCCAGTTCTTCAAGCGATCTGGTGCGTCAGGCGCAAAACGCCAGTTACCGCTTCATGTCGGCCATGGCGGGCAACCTCGACGGTTTTGAGGAAGCCGCGCGCGCCCTGTTTGCGGCCGATTGCGTGCGTTTTGATGCCCTGGTCGCGGCCTGGCCAGTCGATGTGCGGGAGCATTTGCAGCAACTGGCCGAGCCGGCATTTCGGTCCGAATCAAACCCGGACAGCGGCCATGCTTAAAACCCTTCGTTCGCGTGAGGCGGCGATGCCCTTCATCATGCTGACGGTGTTGATCGACATGGTGGCCATCGGCTTGATCATTCCGGTCTTGCCCGCGCTGGTGGGCAGCTTCTCCAGTTCGCAGGCTGATCAGGCTTATTGGTACGGCGTCATGGCTTTTTGCTTTGGCGTTTCCAATTTTTTTGCCTCGCCTATTCTGGGTGCCTTGTCCGATCGCTTTGGGCGCCGACCCGTCCTGCTGCTGGGTTTTCTGGGATTCAGCGTCAGCTTTTTTGGAACCGCTTTTGCGACCTCGCTGTGGATGCTGATGGCGGTGCGGGTGGCGGCGGGCGCCTTGCAGGCCAATGCTGCCATCGCCAACGCCTACGTCGCCGACATCACGCCTGCGGAACACCGCGCCAAACGCTTTGGCATGCTGGGCGCGATGTTCGGCCTGGGTTTCATCATCGGCCCGGTCATGGGCGGCTTGCTGGGCGCGGTCAGCCTGAGGCTGCCGTTTCTGGTGGCCGGCGCTCTGGCCATGGTCAACCTGCTGTACGGTTACTTTGTCTTGCCCGAATCCTTGCCGGCAGACAAGCGTCAAGCCCTGCACTGGCGCATGGCCAACCCTTTTGGTTCGCTGCGTGCTCTGTCACAGCTCAAGGGCGTCGGGGCACTGGTGGGCGTGGTGGCGTTCAGTGGGCTGGCGCAGTTTGTGCTGTACACCAGCTGGGTGCTGTACACCACCTTCAAGTTTGGCTGGGGTCCGCTGGAGAACGGCTGGTCGCTGGCGGCGGTGGGCATGATGTCGGTGGCCGTACAGGGTTTTTTGCTCGGACGTTTGCTGCGCTGGTTTTCGCCGCAGCGCCTGACCGTCATGGGTTTGATTTCATCGTCGCTGGCTTTTGCGCTGTTTGGTGCGGCGAGCGAGGGCTGGATGATGTATGTCGTGATCGTTGGCAATATTCTCGGTGGCACGGTCAGTGCCTCGGTTCAAAGCCTGATCTCGTCTGCCGCCGACAGCAACAGCCAGGGGCAGACGATGGGCGCGGTCAGCTCGCTCAATAGCCTGATGGCGGTGCTGGCGCCGATGATCGGTGCGCCGCTGCTGGCGCTGGTATCGCATTTGCCCAAGGGCGACTGGCGCATCGGCGCACCGTTCTATTTTTGCGCCGTGTTGCAAGTGGCATCCCTGTTTCTGGCGGTGCTGCACTTTCGGCGTTACCGGCGAGGCGTCGCGGCTGGCCAGCGCGCACCGTGACCAGTCACGGTCCGGCGGCAGATTTCTGACTCACTGAGTGAGCTCGGAGACAAACTTTTCCGCCTGCGCCAACATGCCTGCGCGGATCGGTTGGAACACCTTTTGCGGAAATCCTTTTGGCAGTGTGGCGGCAACGCGCTCCAGCGCATCCGGTACCTGTAGCACCAGCGCCACCATGTGATCAAACGCATCGGGCACGCCGCACTGCTGTGCCAGCGTCTGCCAGTGCCGGGTATGGATTTCGTGCAGGTGGTAATGGACATTTTTGCCGCCGTCCTTTGAACTGCTACGCAGTGCCATCGCCAGTTTTGCGCGGCGCGGGCTCACCAGATTGGGACCATTGCCGATGATCGGCCAGGCCGACAGCACGTCATATAGCGGTGTCATGCGGTAAGTGCCACCGCGCTCCAGAAAGATTGAGAAGTTCTTGGCATGGCCATCGGTGGCGGCCAGCAGCCAGAAGGCGAGTTGGGCCAGGACGAAAGTTCGCTTGTCTTGCTCGGCCCGCGCACTGGTGTCCAGGATACGCAAAATGTCACGCATGCCGGGTCCACCATCGGACTCGTATTTGCGCCTGCCGGCGACTCCCATTGCCTGGCAAAAATCCTCCTGCGGCAGTCGGGCCAACCACGGGGCCTTTGCTGGCGGCATCTGCAAAGCGCGGTCAAAACGCTCTACCACCAACACCTTGCGTTGGCCAAACGT
>JBBQZA010000324.1:0-4240 GCA_038208175.1 Burkholderiales bacterium | reverse complement strand
ACGATGTCATAGGCCGGCGAGAGGCGCCAGCCACCGCTCGTGTACACCAGCGCATGGTTTCTCGGATGGTCGTCGGTGTTGGTGACCATCGCGTTGAACGCCATGCGTCGGAACAGCTCCACACGGTCGTCGTCGTTCTTGCTCGACCATCGGCGCAGCTCGTCGGCCAGCAGCAGGTACGACCAGCGCTCGCGCCCGGTGTGGCCGTCCTCGGCGTCAATGACGGTCAGGCCTGAGACCATGCCATGCCGGGCGTAGGCGCCGGCTTCTGCGTTCCATGTGCGGTCGAAACGTTGCAGCATCAGCACGTCGCGCCCACCTACGTCCTGCATTCGGGTGCCGCACACCCGCAGCCCGGATGCCCGGGCGAGCTCAAGGGCCGCGTATTCCACGCGCTGCATGTTGTGGCGGTCGCCTTTCTCCGGAAACTTGGCCAGCCAGAGCTTGTGGTCGTCTTCGACAGTGGCTTTGGGGCGGGCACCGCCCATGCTGGTGCCCGGCTCCAGCTCTTCCAGGACCTCATGCGGCAGGCGCCCGGATTCTTCGAGCTTCTCGGCTGTTGCGATGAGTGCCTCCAGCTGGTGTGTGCGATTGAACGGCCGGCGCGGCGCCGGCGGTACTGCACCGTGTCCAAACGACAAGTTTCCAGCACCGTCGTCCGGGCCGTTGAGCAGGTAGTCCAGCTCGGAGATGTCGCCCTGCGGGCGCTCCAGCTTGGCTTGTATAACGCGCCGGCCCCAGTTGTCCGGGCTGGCGTCGCGCACCGCGCCAGGGATGCCCTTGAGCTTGGTGAACTTCTTCGGCTGGCTCGACAGCGGCAGGCGGTACGAGTCCAGTGCGACCACGTTGGGCCGCTGCAGGTACCTGGCGCCGTAGGTGAAAGTGCCCTCGAACGAGCCGGCGCCAACTTCCCGGATGCGCAAGGACGCGCACGGCACCATCGCGAAGGTGCCGGGCAACTGGATGTAGATGTAGCAGGCCTGTTCCCGCGTGGTGACCATGGACGTCCTTTAAAAGTCGTTGTCCAGGGGAGCTGGATTGCGCACGCGGGTCTTGCGCCGGGCCGCTTCCAGAATTTTTCCGTGCTCGTCCGCATCCGGGTCGGCGACCTGCTTGGCCGAATCGAGTAGCCCCAAGGCCCAGAGCACGAGCAGCACCGTACCCGCGGCGATGCCGGGCGTGCCTTGCTCGATGGCGTAAAGGGTTCTGCGCGAGATGCCGCACTTGCGAACCAGTTCGTCCTGGCTCATCTGGCGGCGCAGCCGGGCGAGCTTGATGCGCTCGCCAAGAGTCTTGATGGTGTCGTTTACCTCAATCGGCAGCATAATGTTTATTGGCATTATTTTACTCGTTAATCATTTTAATGAGTAATATTTTACCCAAAATCACAAACACTACCAAACTGATTTCCCGAGCCTGAAGCCGGCTTGCCTGGTCAGGCTCGGCCTTGGACATTGCCGCCTCGATGTTGCGCAATGGCGGCGCGTTCAGACGTGTGAAGCGCGTGGTCTCTAGCGCTGCACCCAGCCGCCGCACAACGGGAAGACCTGAGCGACGAAGCAATTGGCATGTTCGCTGCACAGGTAGGCGGCAAACTCGGCATCTTCCCTTGCCGCAACCAGGCGCTCAAGGGGAACCTCCCGCTTCAAGCGCTCCTGAAAACGCGGGTTGGCTTGAACCTCTGCGGGAAAGTAGGTCGGGTTATCAACGAAGTTTTGCGCAATGGCATTGAATTGAATATGGTGGCTCGCCACTTCGACCCCCACCGCCTGCACGTAAACAGCCGTACTGGGTGCTGCAACGCCCAGGTTGGCCAGCAGAACATCGATGCGCCCTGCGCCGGCAACGACGGACTCGATTGCATTCGGACTCAGCAAAGAATCCGTGCTGGCGATCACCTTCGCACCGTGCTGGGCAAACACCTCGCACAGCACCGGCCCCATGAAAACGTTGGCCTGCGTGATGAGCACCCGTTTGCCCTCAAGGCTCTGATCCATCATCGCAACTCCTTGCAACTAAAACACTCTTGCATCAGCAAGCCGATGCCGCTGCTTGTCTTCAGAAAGACATGGCGGTTCAGCAATGTCAAGTCGGCAGCGTATGGCCTTTTTCGCGGAACAAGCGCAGGCAGGCCGCGGCAACCTGCGGGTCGTACAGGGTGCCGCTGTTCTTCTCAATTTCATCCAGCGCCTTGTCAAGGCCCAAGCCGGGGCGGTAGGGTCGGTGCGACGACATGGCCTCAATAACATCGGCTACCGCCATGATGCGTGCCTCAAGGAGAATTTGAGCGCCCTTCAATTGACGCGGATAACCGCTGCCGTCCGGCCGCTCATGATGCTGCAAGATCACCTCGGCTACCGGCCACGGAAAATCGACATCCTTCAAAATGTTGTAGCCGGCCTCAGCATGGGTCTTGATCAATTGGAATTCGAGTGACGACAGTTTGGAGGGTTTGGACAACAACTCGGCCGGCACGCTGATCTTGCCAAGGTCATGCACATAGCCGGTCAGGCGCAAACCCTTGACCGTATTCTCCTGCAACCCCATCTCGGCACCTATAGCGGCAGCCAGATCGCCGACCCGACGCTCGTGACCAGCCGTATAGGGATCGCGCTGCTCCACCATCAGTGCCACCGCCTGCAACGTTGCTTCGGTGGTTTGTTCCAGCCTTGCAATATAGCTCTTGATCTCAGCCTCAGCCCGGTGACGCTCGCCAATATCCTGCGCCATGCCGATGGTGGAACGCGCGCCTTCGAAGTCCACCACCACACTTTGGACGCCAAGTTCGACAATGCTCCCGTCCTTGCGCCGGGCGCGAGCCTCATAGGCCGCCGTATGTTCCCCTGTTTTCAATTTTTCCCGTGCTGCGTTCATGATCGACAGGTCATCGGGCAGCACCACATCGTTGGCACTGACGCCTACCAATTCACCCGGGCCGTAACCCAGGATGCCCTCCAGCCGCGGGTTGGCATAGACGTAACAACCGTTGCGCGACACGTACATGCCGGCCAGCGACTTCTCGATCAGCAAGCGAAAACGCTGCTCGTTGATCCGCAGCGCGTCCTCCGCTTTTTTGCGATCGGCGACTTCAACCAGCAGTTCCTTGTTGCTGGCTTCCAGACGGCCATGGGCCAGGACCGCATCTTCAATCAGGTTCAGCGACGCCGTACTGGAATCCAGCAACAGTTTGTTGGCGGCCTCCAGCTCGCTGGCGTGCTTCTTCTGCAAGGCGTTGACGCGATTCATCTCTTCGTTGGCAAGTTTCAGCGCCGCCGCTTGCTCGCGTTGCGTTCGGACCAGACGCAGGATGCGCACGTACGAGTTGACGCGTGCTCTCAGTTCGTCGTTGCTGATCGGGCGCAGGATATAGCCATCCGCCCCGGTCTGCAGGCCGATGACCTGATCGTCGCCGCTGAGGTGGGAGCCGGAGGCGAAAACCACGAACACGTCGTTCAGGCTGGGGTCGGCCTTGATGCGACGGCAGACCTCGATGCCACTCATGTCCGGCATATTCCAGGCCAGCAGCAGCAAATCGGGATGCTGCTCAGCCGTCAACGCCAGGGCCTGGGCGCCACTCGCCGCCGTCGACAGTGAGTAGCCGACCTGCTCCAGCACGCGACAAGTGCCGCGCAACACGGCCGGATCGTCGTCTACTACCAGGATGCGGATCGGTGCTTCCATTTATACCAGCCCTTCGGGAGCCGTGGCGCTGCCGTCCGGCGCTGCCCGGTAGCGCCGCGCTTGTCCCAACCGGTCGAGCAAGGCGTTCACTTCCTGCTTCAACTCGACCATGCGCAACTCGCGGTCCACGGCAACGCGATTAAAACGGGTCAGCGTCTCATTGCGGGCGAGCAGTTCCCCGGTCTTTTGCTGCAACGCCGCTTGCGCTGTGCGCTGATCCTCCAGTACGCTGAGCATGGCGGCGCGACCGCGCTCCAGCTCCTTGGCGTAGCGTATCAACTCAGCCTGACGATCCAGGTTGTCAAGGGCGAAACTGAGGTCCGACGCCATCTCGGTCAACAGCTTGCAAGTTTCATCGTCGAATGCTTCCAAATGTTGACATCCTCCCCCCCCTTGGCCAAAGGCCACCGCTTGCGCAGGAAGGAGGGGGATTCCTACGGTGCTAAACATGAGTTACCTCACGCCTAGTCGCTTCGGTGGGTTCCTGCTTCACTGAGGTTGGTTTCGTCCCGGACTTGCGTCCAAGGCCAGAGCCTTCCTCTCCACAGGCTGCAACGCG
>JBBQZA010000323.1:0-4244 GCA_038208175.1 Burkholderiales bacterium | reverse complement strand
CCCTTGCTGGCCCGCGACAAAGACGGTGCCCTGAAAAAGCTGATGATGGAAACGCTGGACGGCGACTACCAGGCCTTCAAAGCCAACGACGGCGCCTACGTGCGCAAGCATTTCTTTGGCCGCGATCCGAAGACGGCCGAGATGGTTGCCAAGATGAGCGACGACGACATCTGGGCCTTGCGCCGGGGTGGCCATGACCCGCAAAAGGTTTACGCCGCCTACCACGCAGCGGTCAAGCACGTGGGCCAGCCAACCGTACTGCTGATCAAGACCATCAAGGGTTTTGGCATGGGCAAGAGCGGCGAGGGCAAGAACAATGTGCACCAGACCAAGAAGCTGACCGATGAAGACATCAAGATCTTCCGCGATCGTTTCAACATTCCGATACCCGACAGCCAGATCGCCGACATCCCGTTTTACAAACCGGCCGACGATACGCCCGAGATGCGTTATCTGCACGAGCGGCGCAAGGCACTGGGCGGCTACCTGCCGCACCGTCGTACCAAGGCGGACGAGCAATTTACGGTGCCGGCGCTGGAGATTTTCAAGTCGGTGATGGAGCCCACTGCAGAGGGGCGCGAAATCTCCACGACGCAGGCCTTTGTGCGTTTTCTGACCACCCTGTTGCGCGACAAGGCGCTGGGGCCACGCGTGGTGCCGATCCTGGTTGACGAGGCGCGCACCTTCGGCATGGAAGGGCTGTTTCGCCAGATCGGCATCTACAACCCGGATGGCCAGAAATACACACCGGTCGACAAGGACCAGGTGATGTATTACCGCGAAGACAAGGCCGGTCAGGTCCTGCAGGAAGGCATCAACGAAGCGGGCGGCATGAGCAGCTGGATCGCGGCTGCGACCAGCTACAGCACCAACAACCGCATCATGTTGCCGTTCTACGTCTACTACTCAATGTTCGGCTTTCAGCGCGTTGGTGACCTGGCCTGGGCTGCCGGTGACATGCAGGCGCGCGGCTTCCTGCTCGGCGGCACGTCCGGCCGAACCACGCTCAATGGCGAAGGGCTGCAGCATGAAGACGGCCACAGTCATATCATGGCCGGCACGATTCCGAACTGCGTCAGCTACGACCCGACCTTTGCGCACGAGGTCGGCGTGATCCTGCAGCATGGTCTGAAACGCATGGTGGAAAAGCAGGAAAACGTCTTTTACTACATCACGCTGCTCAACGAGAACTACGCCATGCCGGGTCTGAAAGCCGGCACCGAAGAGCAGATTGTGAAAGGCATGTACCTGTGCAAGGAAGGCGCCAAGTTGACGCCGCGCGTGCAACTGCTGGGCTCGGGCACCATCCTGCGCGAAAGCCTGGCAGCGCAAGAGCTGCTGGAGAAAGACTGGGGCGTAGCCGCCAACGTGTGGAGCTGCCCGAGCTTCAACGAACTCACGCGCGATGGCCAGAACTGCGAGCGCCACAACCTGCTGCACCCGCTTGACGCAGCGCGCCAGTCCTTTGTCGCCCAGCAACTGGAAAAACACCCGGGCCCGGTGGTGGCCTCGACCGACTACATGAAGGCCTATGCCGAGCAGATTCGTCCCTTCATTCCGAAAGGCCGCCCCTACAAGGTGCTGGGCACCGACGGCTTTGGCCGCAGCGATTTCAGATTCAAATTGCGTGAGCACTTCGAGATCAATCGCCACTACATCGTGCTCGCTGCGCTCAAGGCCTTGAGCGAAGACGGCACCGTTCCGGTCGCCAAAGTCGCCGAAGCTATTAGCCGATACGCCATCCAGGCCGACAAGATCAATCCGCTGCACGCTTGAGAGCGTCAGCCCACAAGAGCAAGGAGACAGGCATGTCTTTAGTTGAAATCAAGGTCCCCGACATCGGCGACTTCAAGGATGTGGCCGTGATCGAAATCATGGTCAAGCCCGGCGACAGCATCCGCCTGGAACAGTCGCTGATCACGGTCGAGTCGGACAAGGCGGCGATGGAGATTCCGTCGAGTAGCGCCGGCGTCCTCAAAGAGCTCAAGGTGAAGACCGGCGACAAGGTCAACATCGGCGACCTGCTGGCCATTCTCGAAGACGCCGCCGAGGCAGCAGTGGCTGCACCCGCTGCAGCCCCATCCGCTGCGCCCGCAGCAGCGCTTGCTGCTGTTGCCGTGCCTGAGCCGACTCTGGCTGCGGCTCCTGCACCGATAGCGCCAACGGCAGCAGCCGCTGCCGTGACCACTTTGGCACTGCCCGCACACGACCCGAGCGCAGCACCGACGCAACTGCCGCACGCCTCGCCTTCGGTGCGCAAGTTTGCACGCGAGTTGGGCGTGCCGCTGGCCGAGGTCAGAGCCAGCGGTTCGAAAGGCCGCATTCTGGAGGCCGATATTCAGGCCTTTACGCGCTCGGTGATGACGGGTGCCGTCCAGACCGCAAGCATGGCCGGGCAGCAGGGCGCCAAACCGGCCTCGAATGCCAACGACGGAGCCGGCCTGGGCCTGATCCCGTGGCCGGTGGTCGACTTTGCCAAGTTCGGTCCGATCGAGCGCAAGGAGCGGCCCCGAATCAAGAAGATCAGCGCCGCCAACCTGCATCGCAACTGGGTCATGATTCCGCACGTCACGAATCACGACGATGCCGACATTACCGACCTCGAAGCGTTTCGCGTCGCTACCAACCTGGAAAACGAAAAATCGGCAAAGAACACTGATCACGCCAGCGTGAAGGTCACCATGCTGGCCTTTTTGATCAAGGCCAGTGTCGCGGCGTTGAAGAAGTTTCCGGATTTCAATTCGAGCATCGACGGCGATCAACTGGTGCTGAAACAGTATTTCCACATCGGCTTTGCCGCCGACACGCCGAACGGCCTGATGGTGCCGGTGATCAAGGATGCCGATCAGAAAGGCATCTTCCAGATCAGCGCCGAGATGAGCGAATTAGCGAAGAAGGCGCGTGACGGCAAGCTCAGCCCAGCCGAGATGAGCGGCGCCAGCTTCACGATATCGAGCCTGGGCGGCATTGGCGGGCGCTATTTCACGCCCATCATCAATGCGCCGGAGGTTGCGATCCTGGGCGTTTGCAAGTCAAGCATGGAACCGGTCTGGGACGGCAAGGCGTTCCAGCCGCGCCTGATGCTGCCGCTGAGCCTGAGCTGGGATCACCGTGTGATTGATGGCGCCGGCGCGGCGCGCTTTAACGTCTACCTGGGTCAAATTCTGGGCGATTTCCGTCGCGTGTTGCTTTGATCAACTGATTGGGAAAGAATATGGCTCTTATCGACATCAAAGTCCCCAACATCGGTGATTTCGCCGAAGTGACCGTCATCGAGCTGATGGTCAAGGTCGGCGACAACGTCAAGCCCGATCAAAGCCTGATCACGGTCGAATCGGACAAGGCCTCGATGGAAATTCCGAGCAGTCACGGCGGCGTGGTGAAAGAGCTCAAGGTCAAGCTAGGCGACAAGGTTTCGGAAGGTTCATCGCTGCTGGTGCTGGACGCCGTTGACCCTGCTGCAAGCACGGATTCAAGCAAAAAAGAGGTGCAAGTCCCCGTCGCATCTGTACATGATGCTATACAAAACGTAGCAACTCAGTCTTCTGCGCCCGCGCCCACCGCTGCCAGCTTCGCCGGTACAGTCGATCTGGACTGCGACCTGTTGGTGCTCGGCGCCGGCCCGGGCGGCTATTCTGCCGCCTTTCGCGCGGCCGATCTGGGGCTCAAAGTCATTCTGGTCGAGCGTTATGCGCAACTCGGCGGCGTCTGCCTGAACGTCGGTTGCATCCCGAGCAAAGCGCTGCTGCACGTGGCTGCCGTGATCGACGAGGTGAGCCATATGGCAGCACTCGGTGTCGATTTTGGCGCGCCCTCCGTCAACGTCGACAAGCTGCGCGGTCACAAGGAAAAAGTCGTTGCCAAGCTCACCGGTGGCCTGGCGGCCATGGCCAAGATGCGCAAGGTGACGGTGCTGCGTGGCTACGGTGCTTTCGTCGGCGCCAACCACGTTCAGGTCGAAGAAACCACCGGCGCGGCGCAAGAGAAAACCGGCAAGACGCAAACCATTGCCTTCAAGCGCTGCATCATCGCTGCCGGTTCCCAGGCGGTGCGCCTGCCCTTTATGCCGGACGATCCGCGCGTGGTCGACAGCACCGGCGCCCTGGCACTGAAAGAAGTTCCCAAACGCATGTTGATTCTGGGCGGGGGCATCATCGGCCTGGAGATGGGCACCGTCTACAGCACGCTGGGCGCGCGCCTGGACGTGGTCGAAATGCTGGACGGCCTGATGCAGGGCGCCGATC
>JBBQZA010000322.1:0-4245 GCA_038208175.1 Burkholderiales bacterium | reverse complement strand
GGCAAGTGCGTTTTCGTGAACCCCGGCAGTACATGGAAGAAGCCCTGGCCGGTCACAGTCTGGCGCAGGAAAACCAGGTCAGTCGCGCTGACCTGCCGTTTGAATTCATGTTGAACGCCTTGCGTTTGAAAGAGGGTTTTGCCCTGCAGCAGTTTTGCGAACGGACCGGTTTGCCTATGAACGCCATTCAACCAGGGCTGGATGAAGCCGAACGCAAAGGGCTGATCGAACGCGATTTCAACCGTGTCAAGCCGACGCTGCGTGGCTTTGACTTTTTGAACGATCTGCAGTCGCTGTTTTTGCCGGCAAAGCGTTGAAAAAAGTGGCTTGCACTACACATATTTTCGATCTTTACCAACGCTTCATTGAATTCCAACAAGTTTGGAAGTAAAAGAGAACATGATTCAGTCATAGCTGAATTTTGGAAAAGGAATTGCCATGAAGAAGATTCTTCTATTGTCCATGTCAGTCGTAGCCAGCGGTTTCTGTTTGGCGCAGGACGTGGGGCGGGTTATTTCCGCAACGCCCATCATTCAACAGCAAGCCGTTGCGCGTCAGGTGTGCTCGACCGAACAGGTGGCCGCACAGCAGTCCAAGTCTGGCGCCGGTGCCCTCATCGGGGCCATTGCCGGTGGCGCCATGGGCAATGCCATCGGTGGCGGCGTCGGCACGGTGGCGGCGACTATGCTGGGCCTCATTGGTGGCGCAGCGATTGGCGACAGTATCGAGGGGGCGCCGGGGGCGCAGATGCAAAACGTGCAGCGCTGTTCGACGCAAAGCTTTTACGAAAACCGACCGGTCGCCTACAACGTGGTTTATGAATTCGGTGGTCGGGAATACAGCGTGCAAATGCCCAATGACCCGGGTCCCACGATTCGTCTGCAAGTCACCCCGGTTGGGGCCGAAGCAGCAACGCCAGCGCGACAAACCACTGTGACCTATTCACAACCGGTGTATGTGCAGCCCAGCAATGTTGTGATGGTGCAGCCGGTCAACTCTGGCTATTACCCTGTGTATTATGCGGCCCAACCCAACTATTTTCCGATTGGATTGGCAGTGGGTTTGGGTTTGGGTCATTGGGGTGGTGGCCGCAGCCACCGTCACTGGCGCTAAGCAGCGTTTTGTTTCGGAGCGCGCCGGCGCAGCTCAAGGTACTTGCGGCAGCTGGCATTGATGACACGCAGTTCCGCCAGGGTCTGGTCGATTTGAGAGCGTTTCTGCTCCAGTTCGAGGATCGCCGTGTCGGTGCGGTCTATGACATAGCGCAATTGTTCGGCACGGCCTTCACCGTGATCGCCGTACAGGTCCAGGTAGCGCTTGATTTCCGACAGCGGCGAGCCTATGTCCTTGGCGCGCAGAATCAGCGCCAGTCGGGCCCGGTCACGGCGTGAGTAGACGCGCGCACCGTTGACCCGCCGCGGCGCCAGCAGCCCCTTGTCTTCATAAAAACGCAGGGCTCGCAGCGTGATGCCGAACTCCTTGCACAACTCGGTGATGCCGAACAGAGCGGCGGCCCCCTCGTCGCGATGCGCGTCCACCACGGCTTGCGCCTGCGACGCCTTCGAGGAAGTGCTGGAGTCCGCCACGCCTGCTGCCCGGGAAATGAAATTCAGATCACGCGTTGCAGGCGCATGGCCACGCTCATGTCTCCGGTGACCTTGAGTTTTCCCATCATGAAACCGTTGGCGGGTTCCAGATCACCCGCCAGCATGGCGTTCAGATTCTCCAGTGTGATGCCGACGGTGCAATCGGCCTCAGCCGTGCTGTTGCTGACCGTGTTGGGAGTTGATTTTCCGTCGATGTAGATGACGCCATCGGCGCCGCAGTCAAATTTGAGAGTGGCGGCAAGACCGCTGTCGGCACCGACTTTGGTGCGAATGGCTTCGGTGCAGGCTTCGAGGTTCATGGTTTTCCTTAACGATTGGGTTTGGGGCGCAAATAACGCAATGACGCTGCATGCTAACAAGACTTGATGACGCAGAGTATAGGGGAAATACCTATGCGAAAGCCAATTGACGTTAACGTTACCTTAAGGTCTAATGCCCGGAAAACGAGAGGTTTTCATTCCATGCCGGTCATCCGTTCCAAGATCAATGTCAAGTCCGATGCGTTTGGCGCCAACGCGCAACGCATGCAGCAATTGCTCGCCGAAGTGCAGCGCCTGGAGCAGATGGTGATTGCCGAGTCCGACTCGAAGCGGGCGAAATTCGAGGCGCGTGGGCAGTTGTTGCCACGTGAACGGGTGGCGCGTTTGCTGGACCGCGGTTCGCCCTTTCTCGAACTCAGTCGCCTGGCCGGGCTCAATATGCACGATGACGATGGCAAGAAGTCCGTCATGGGAGGCGGTTCCATCGTCGGCATCGGTGTCGTGGCCGGCAAGCGTTGCCTGATTTCTGCCAGCGACAGTGCCATCAAGGGCGGTACCGTGGCACCGATGGGCTTGCGCAAGGCCTTGCGCGCGCAGGAGATTGCGCGTGAGAATAAATTGCCAGTCATTAACCTGGTCGAAAGTGGCGGCGCGAATTTGATGTACCAGAGTGAAATTTTCATCGAAGGCGGTCGTACCTTCGCCAACCAGGCACGGATGTCCGCTGCCGGCCTGCCGCAGATCACTGTGGTGCATGGTTCATCGACCGCTGGTGGTGCCTACGTGCCGGGTCTTTCTGACTACGTGATTCTGGTGCGTGGCCGCTCCAACATCTTTCTGGCCGGACCACCGCTGGTGAAGGCCGCCATCGGTGAGGATTGCACCGAAGAAGAGATTGGTGGCGCCGAGACCCACGCCCGGGTCACTGGTCTGGGCGAGTACCTGTGCGAGGACGATGCGCATGCGATCGGCATGGCGCGTGAAGTGCTGGACAAAGTGAATTGGGACCCGGTGCCACAGGCGCAGAATTTTGCCGAGCCTTTGTTTGGCGAGCAGGAACTGCTGGGGCTGGTGCCGGCCGACGAACGCGAACCCTACGATGTGCGCGAGGTCATTGCGCGGCTGGTTGATGCTTCTGATTTCCTCGAGTTCAAGGCCGAGTACGCCGCCGACACGATCTGCGGTCACGCGCGCTTGCAGGGGCACCTGCTCGGCATACTGGGCAACAACGGTCCGATCCAGCCCAATGGTTCGACCAAGGCCGGACAATTCATCCAGCTCTGCGATCAAAGCGGCACACCGCTGCTTTTCCTGCAGAACACCACCGGCTACATGGTGGGCTCGGTGGCCGAGCGCAGCGGCGCCATCAAGCACGGATCCAAGATGATTCAGGCGGTAGCCAATGCTCGCGTGCCCAAGTTCACCATCGTGCTGGGCGGATCTTTTGGTGCCGGCAATTACGGCATGTGCGGTCGCGGCTTTGACCCGTGCTTCATCTTTTCCTGGCCGACCGCGCGTACTGCGGTGATGGGTGGGGCGCAAGCGGCCAAAGTGATGGACATTGTGAACCGGGCCAAGATCGAACGCAGCGGCACGCCAGCCAACGAAGAGGCGCTCAAAGCCATGTCCGACGGTTTACGCTTGCGCCTGGACAAGGAGTCGGCCGCACTCTTTGGCACGGCCCGCCTGTGGGACGACGGCATCATCGATCCGCGCGACACGCGCCGTCTGCTCGGGCTCTGCCTGGCGTTGGCTGAAGAGGCGCAGAGGCGCACATTGCACCCCAATACCTTTGGCGTCGCGCGCATGTAAGCGAGCCGATACCGAGATCAGTTTTCCGTCTTCGAGTGAAAGGTTTGTATGAAATTCACCCCTGAGCACGAACAGATTGCCGATACTGTGCGCAAGTTTGTTGCCAAAGAAATCAACCCCCATATTGCCGCCTGGGAAGCGGCCGGGCAATTCCCGGCGCATGAGGTGTTCAAGAAATTGGGCGACCTGGGTTTGCTGGGAATCAAGTACCCGGCGGAGTACGGAGGTATGGGGCTGGACTTCAGCTACTCGATGGTCATGGCGGAGGCGCTGGGCGAGTGCAACGCTGGCGGTGTGCCGATGGCGATCGGCGTGCAAACCGACATGTGTACGCCGGCGCTGGCACGCTTTGGCTCAGATGAACTGCGGCACGAATTTCTGGCCCCCAGCATCGCCGGCGACATGGTCGGTTGTATTGGTGTCAGCGAGGCCGGTGGCGGTTCCGATGTGGCGGCGCTGAAGACAACAGCGCGCAAGGATGGCGACGACTACATCATCAACGGCTCCAAAATGTGGATCACCAATGGCATGCAGGCCGACTGGTGCTGTCTGCTGGCCAACACGTC
>JBBQZA010000321.1:0-4288 GCA_038208175.1 Burkholderiales bacterium | reverse complement strand
TCATCATGAAGGCACCCGGCATGACGCCGGAAGAAGTTGAAAGCCGCATCGCGGTGCCGATCGAAGTGGAAATGCTCGGCATCCCGAAAACAAAAATTTTGCGCTCGGTCACCAAGTACGGCCTGGTCGATGTGACGATCGACTTCGAGGACGGCACCGACATCTATTGGGCACGCCAGCAGGTCAGCGAACGCCTGGGCGGCCTGAAGGAAAGCCTGCCTACCGGCATTTCCGGTGGCATGGCTCCGGTCACGACCCCGCTCGGAGAGATGTACATGTTCACGGTCGAGGGTGAAGCGCTGTCGCTTGCGGAACGGCGTAGCGTGCTCGATTGGGTCATCCGGCCCACGCTGCGAACCGTGCCAGGTGTTGCCGATGTCAATGCGTTGGGAGGTGTCGTCAGGGCTTATGAAATCGTGCCCGACCCGGTAAGCATGGCGGCCAGCGGCGTGACGATCACGCAGTTGAAGGAAGCGGTCGAGGCGAACAATCGCAATGATGGCGCGGGCAGACTCGGTGAAGGCGACGAAGTCTTGCTGGTCCGCAGCGAGGGCAGCATCACCAGCCTGGAGGATTTGCGCGCCATCGTGGTGACCATGAAAGGCGGCTCCCCCGTTCGCTTGGGCAACCTGGCCGAGGTCAAGATCGGGACGGTGACCCGTTATGGCGTTGTGACGCAGAGCGGACGCGGCGAGGCCGTGCAGGGCCTGGTGCTGGGCCTGGCCGGATCCAACGCGAAAATGGTGGTAGAGGGCGTGCGCAAGAAGCTGGAAGAACTCCAGCCGACTTTGCCGCCCGGCGTCGAAATCAAGACTTTCTATGACCGGGCCTCGCTGGTCGCCAAGGCGGTCAACGCCGTAT
This sequence comes from Burkholderiales bacterium, assembly GCA_038208175.1. Taxonomy (GTDB): domain Bacteria; phylum Pseudomonadota; class Gammaproteobacteria; order Burkholderiales; family Burkholderiaceae_C; genus Rhodoferax. The sequence continues at coordinate 3,427 of JBBQZA010000321.1, read as the reverse complement.
CGTCTGCACTGATCGAAGCGACGGTATTGGTCATTGTGTTGCTCGGACTTTTTCTGGGCAACATCCGCGCGGCGCTGACAGTGGCCATGGTCCTTCCCTTGGCGGCTTTGATCACTTTCATCTTGATGCGGGCATTCGGCATGTCGGCCAACCTGATGAGCCTGGGCGGTCTGGCCATCGCGATCGGCATGCTGGTCGATGCGGCCGTGGTCGTGGTGGAAAACATTGTGAAGCGCCTGGCGACCGATCCCACCGCCGGCAAGCTACCGCGGCTGCACACGATCTATCGGGCGGTGCGTGAAGTAGCGGTGCCGGTCACAGCCGGTATTTTGATCATCATCACCGTATTTCTTCCGCTGCTTACCTTGCAGGACCTTGAAGGCAAGTACTTTGTGCCGGTGGCGCTGACCATCGTCTTTGCCCTGGCCGGGTCTCTCGTCTTGTCGCTGACGGTCATTCCGGTGCTGGCATCGTACCTGTTGCGCGAGGTCAAGCACGAAGATCCGTGGCTGCCGCGCAAGCTGCTGGGGCTGTATGAGCCAACGCTGTCCTGGGCCATGCGGCGACAGCGCGTCGTCGCCATTGGCGCTGTTGTGATGCTCCTGCTGGCAGGCGTGGTCTATACCCAGGTTGGCAAGACCTTTATGCCGACAATGGACGAAGGCGACCTGATCGTCGGCATCGAGAAACTGCCATCGGTCAGCCTCGAGCAAAGCGCCGCACTCGACTTGAGAATCCATCGCGCCATCATGCAGGCCATCCCCGAAGTGCATGGCATCGTTGCCCGTGCCGGCTCCGATGAAATCGGACTTGATCCGATGGGACTCAACCAGACCGACACCTATCTGCTGTTAAAGCCGCAAGGGGAGTGGCGCATGAAAGCCAAGGAAACGCTGATGGATGAAGTGCGCAAGGTGCTCGATCCCATGCCTGGCATCAAATACAGCTTCACGCAACCGATCGAAATGCGGGTGTCAGAAATGATCATCGGCGTGCGCGGCGACTTGGCCATCAAAATTTTTGGCCCCGACCTGGACAAGCTGAACGAGTATGCGAGCCAGGTCGAAGCGCTGCTGAAGACCGTTGCTGGCAACCAGGACGTGTACGCGGTGCAGAACGACGGCGTGCAGTACCTGCGGGTGGCTGTCGATCGCCTGCAGGCCGGACGGCTGGGCTTGAGCGTCGAGGAAATCCAGGACGCGCTGCGTACGCAAATTGAAGGGCAGCGCGCCGGTATCGTTGTCGAAGGCAATCGCCGCACGCCCATTGTCTTGCGCGGCGCCGAGAGCATCCGGATGTCGCCAGCCGATTTCGGCGCCATGCGCATCACGACCAAGGACGGCAATACGGTTCCCCTGACCAGCGTCGCCAAACTCGAACGCGCGGCCGGTCCGGTCAAGATTGATCGCGAAATGGGGAGTCGCTACAGCGTGGTCATTGCCAACGTAGCCGGCCGTGACCTGGTTGGCTTCGTCGAAGAGGCGAAGGCGCTGGTCACCCGGAAAGTCCCGTTGGATACAGGCTACCGCGTCACATGGGGCGGCCAGTTCGAAAATCAGCAGCGCGCCGCGGCCCGGCTGACAGTGGTCGTTCCAGTCGCGCTCGGATTGATTTTCGTGCTGCTGTTTTCGACCTTCCGGTCTGTGCGTCAAGCCCTGCTCATTCTGAGCATTATTCCCTTTGCACTCGTTGGTGGAATCGTTGCCTTGTGGGTGACCGGTGAGTACCTGTCGGTGCCAGCATCGGTCGGCTTTATCGCGTTGCTGGGAATCACGGTCCTTAACGGGGTGGTCCTGGTGAGTTATTTCAATCAGCTGCAGAGCGAGGGCATGCGACTGAGCGAGGTCGTTCTGCAGGGAGCAAAGCGCCGGTTGCGACCTGTGCTGATGACCGCATCCATTACCGCCTTTGGCTTGATCCCGCTGCTGTTCGCGACCGGCCCGGGGTCGGAAATACAACGGCCACTGGCTATTGTGGTGATTGGCGGGCTGATCACAGCGACGGCATTGACTTTGATGTTGCTTCCCATTTTGTATTTGCGCTTTGCGTTTCCAAAACGAAAGGTCTCCGATGTCTGAACTTTGCTTGACCGTTCTCTGCCCGCCAGCTGTCGAGGAGAAACTGCTCGACCTGCTCCTTTTGTCGCCTAACGCCTCAGTATTCACAAGCGCCCCGACGGCAGCTCATGGCCTGGCCTTTGGCAGCCTTAACCAGACCGAGCAGGTGCTCGGTCGCGCATTTGCGTCCCAGATACAGGTGGTTATTCCCGCCACCGACAAGGAGGCACTGCTGGGCGACATCCATCAACAGTTTGCTGGCGCAGGCCTGCGTTACTGGATCATGCCCATCGTCGAAGTCGGAGAAATAGCATGATGAATCGATTGCTTCTGGCGATCCTGCTCACAGCGACCGCTTCCGTCCAGGCACTGCAGCCACCAAACGTCATCGGACTTTTGCCTACGGAAATCGCACGCCCTCTGCTTGAGCAGGACCCGCGCGTCGCTGCCGCGCTGGCAGGTCTGGAGGTTGCACGGCAAGAAGCCGGCATTCTTGACAAGTCGCCTTATGAATGGACCGCCAAAGCGCTGGGACAGCGGCGGTCGGTGGACGCCGGCGCGCGCTACCGCGAGTGGAACGTCGGCATCGAGCGGGCGATCAGACTGCCTGGTAAGGGCTTGGCTGACCGCAACATCGGACAAGCCACCGTCGAGGAATCTGAGGCTCGCTACGGCGAAGCGTTGCTCGAGTCCGCCCGGGAGTTGGCCTCACTCTGGATTGATTGGGTGGCCGCTGAGCGGGGGGGCGAATTGGCCGCGGCAAATCTCCAGTCGGTTCATGAGAATCTCACGGCAGTGGAAAAGCGTACCCGCGCCGGTGACGCGTCGAAGCTGGACCTCAACCTTGCCGGCGCCGAACTGGCAGAGCAAAAGCGCATGGACAACGATGCCAAGACCCAGGCGTCGGCGAGCTGGGCGCGCCTGTCTGCCCGCTTCCCCGGCGTCACCCGCCAGATGAAAGTGCTGCCTTCTCCAGTGTTGATTGTTGAGAGTGAGTCACTGTGGCGAGACCGGATCATTGCCGAAAGCGACGATCTGAAGGTCGCGCAGACGCAATTGCGGATGGCGCAAGGGCAAGCTGACCGTGCGCGGGCCGACCGGGTTCCCGACCCAACATTCGGGGTTTACACGGCATCGGAAGCCGGTGGCCGCGAGCGGATTTCGGGCGTCACCTTCAGCATCCCCTTGTCCGGCGGCTTGCGCGATACGCGCAGCGCGAAAGCCCTCGCGGCCGTCGAAGTCGCTCGCAACGCCGTTGATCTCACTAAACGCCAGCTTGAAACCGAGATCGCCGGCGCGTTTGTGACTGCACGGGGAGCCTATGAAAGCCTACAGATTGCCAACGAGGGCGCGCGGGCCATGCAGGAGAA
>JBBQZA010000320.1:0-4290 GCA_038208175.1 Burkholderiales bacterium | reverse complement strand
GGTTTTTAGTAAAGTTTGTTTGATTTCGCTCAAGGTCGTTGACGCTCAAGCGGGGCACAGTCACTTCCATGCTGGCTGCCGAAATTCTTGACCTTGCTGCTGAATCCCGAGTTATCCCCCGCGGTGAAGTAGTACTGCGGCGCGGACTGCCGTCGTCCTGGGTGGTCTACGTCGAGTCGGGTCGGGTCGCCCTTGGCGTCATCGAAGGTGATGTGATGGAGCACCAATTGGGGGTGGTCGAAGGCCCCTGCTGGCTCGAAGCCAGTTCTGCGGTCTTGAATCTGCCTCACGTTGTGGATGCCTTTTCGGAAACTGAAATTCATTTGCGGCAAGTGCCAGTGAGCGAATTTCAGCGGTCCCTGGGCGGCATGTCAGCGTCAGCCCTGGCTGTCCTGCGTGATGTGGCGATGGCGCATCGGCATCAAACCGAGTTTGCCGTCAGCCGCCTGGCCAAAGACGCCGAGGCCCGCTGTGCCGAGTGGTTATGGCGTCATGCCCAGACCGGTGATAGAGGAGCCATGGCGGTGCTGTTACAGCAGCGTAAACGCTCCATTGCTGCACAACTTGGCATCGCACCTGAAACCTTGTCCCGCGTATTGCGCCATTTGCGCGAGCGCCACCTGATCAGCGGCTCCGGACGGCTGTTGAATGTGGTCGATCCGGGCGGACTGCGGACACTGGCCGGGGTTTGACGGTTGCTCTTTCCTCACTGCTGCTTTTTCTCTAGTCACACCAAGTCGCCTTCGAAAGAGAAGAACTGGGGTGACGGTAGTGGCAAGCCAGCGAGCCTGGGTAGGCGACTCCGCGAATGTTCACTGCAACGTTGATGGTAGCTTGCCCGGGAGTCTGGGTAGGCAACTCCGCGAATGTCCCCCGGCCTACGGCCTCCGCCTTTATTTCGCTGCGTCGCCTACCCAGACTCCCAGTCAAGCGGTGGCGTTGCGGCTCAATACGCTCACCACCAATGCAGGAGCACGGCGGTGCGGCGCTCAGTGCAGCGAAATAAAGGAAGGAGACCGAAGGTCGGAGGGACATTCGCGGAACTGAGTGCCGCGCCGCCGTGCTCCGGGTTACAGCTGCAGTGCTCCGCGGCTCTACCGAAGTGCTCCGGAGTCCCGCTGCAAAATTAGATATGCAAAGCGTGCCCGAGCGCCCGCAATGCTGCTTCCTGCACCGCTTCGCCCAGAGTCGGATGGGCGTGGATCGTGCCCGCCACATCCTCCAGACAAGTCCCCATTTCGATGCTGTAGCAAAACGCCGCGCTCAGTTCCGAGACGCCGACACCGACCGCCTGCCACCCCAAAATCAGGTGGTTGTCGCGGCGCGCCACAACCCGCACAAAGCCATCGCCAGATTCGAGCGTCAGGGCACGCCCGTTGGCAGCGAACGGAAAGCTGGCATGGATGCAGTCCTCTCCCGCAAGCGCTGCTGCTTGCGGCGTCTGACCGACCACCACCAGTTCAGGGTCGGTAAAACAGACTGCTGGAATGACGGCCGGTGCAAAACGGCGCCGCTGGCCGGCAACGATCTCGGCCACCATCTCGCCTTGTGCCATGGCGCGGTGCGCCAGCATCGGCTCGCCGGTCAGATCGCCAATCGCCCACACATTGCGCATCGAAGTGCGGCATTGGTCATTGATTTTGACAGCTCGGCCATTCATGTCCAGCAGCAAACTCTGCAAGCCCCAGCCCTCAGTGCGCGGTGCACGGCCAATAGCGACCAGAACCTGATCGGCAGCTAACAACGATTCCCCACCCTGGGCGTTGAGCACCCTGACTGCGCCGCCATCGGCATTGAGACCCTGCACCTTGCAGCCCAGGTGCAGTTGCACGCCGAGTTTGCGCAGCGACGCGGCGACCGGTTTTACCAACTCTTCATCGTAGGCTGGCAGAATGCGCTCCAGCGCCTCTACCACCGCCACCTCGGCCCCCAGTTTGCGGTAAGCAATGCCGAGTTCCAGGCCGATATAGCCGGCACCCACCACCAGCAGGCGCTTCGGCACTTCCTTGAGCGAGAGGGCCTGCGTCGAGGAAATGACGGGTCCGCCGAAGGGCATGCCCGGTAGCGCCAACTCGGTCGAGCCAGTGGCCAGCAACAAGTGTTCACAGCTGATGCGGATGAGGGTGCTGTCCGCTGCCGGTTCTGCGCCCAGCGGCACTACTTCGACGGTCTTGCCGTCGATGATGCGGGCCCAGCCTTTGATGACCTTGATCTTGTTTTTTTTCAACAGCGCCGCCACCCCGTTGGTCAGGCGCTGCACGATGCCGTCTTTCCATTGCACCGTCTGCGCCATATCAATGCGCGGCTTATCGACATGGATACCCAGTGCCGAATGGCCGCTAAAGGCACAAGTCTGGTGGAACGCCTCACTGGCATGAATCAGGGCTTTGGATGGAATGCAGCCAATGTTCAGACAGGTGCCGCCCAACTGCTCGCCTTCCACCAGGATCGTGTCAATGCCCAACTGACCAGCGCGAATGGCGGCGACATAACCGCCAGGGCCGCCGCCAATGATCAGCAACCGGGTCTGTTGTGTTTCCATGGCTTACTCCACAAACAGCGTGGCCGGACCCTCCAGATAGCCACGCACCAGCTGCACAAACTCGGCAGCGTGCAGGCCATCGACAACCCGGTGATCAAAGGACGATGACAGGTTCATCATCTGCCGTGCCACGACCATGCCGCCCCTGATCATGGGCCGCTCGACAATGCGATTGACGCCGACAATCGCCACCTCGGGGTGGTTGATGACTGGCGTACTGACAATGCCGCCCAGCGCCCCCAGGCTGGTGATTGTGATTGTGGAGCCGGACAACTCATCGCGCGCCGCGCTACCGCTGCGCGCCGCTTCTGCCAGGCGCGACACCTCCGTCGCACAAGACCACAAGTCACGCGCCTCAGCATGGCGCAGCACCGGTACCATCAAGCCGGCTTCGGTCTGTGTCGCGATGCCAAGATGGACGGCTTCATAGCGTGTCAGCACGGCCGCATCGTCGTCATAGCGGGCGTTGATCTGGGGGAACTCGCGAACTGCAAGCACCAGCGCGCGCACCAGGAAAGGCAGAATCGTCAAACGACCCCGCTGAACGCCAAATTTGGTGTTCAAGCGCGCGCGCAAAGCCTCCAGTTCGCTGACGTCCACCTCCTCGACATAGGTGAAATGCGGAATGCGGCGCTTGGACTCCTGCATCTTCTGCGCGATTTTGCGCCGTAGCCCGATCACCGGTACGGCCTCTTCGCCATTGCGCTGTGCGTAGCGCGCCTCGCTTGCTCCAGCGGTCTGCTGTTGCCCGGGCCGTTGTGCATAAGTGTCAAGGTCCTGCTGCAGGATGCGCTGAGCAGGGCCGCTTCCAGATACAAATTGCAGTTCGATACCCAGTTCCCAGGCACGGCGCCTTACGGCAGGCGAAGCAATCGGCTTGTCGCTGCTTTGGCGCAGACGCACTGCTTGTGACACGGGGGCTGACTTTGGCATTGCGACCGGTGCCAGCGCAACGGGTGCTACGACCGTTTTGGCTACCGGCGGCGCCGGTTGAGCTTTGATGTTCCCGTCGCCAGCAACTTCGATGCGAATGATCTCAGACCCGACAGCCATCACCTGGCCGACCTTGCCACCGAGTGCAAGCACGCTACCAGCCACCGGAGAGGGGATCTCCACCGTCGCTTTGTCAGTCATCACGTCAGCCAGAATCTGGTCCTCGGCGACGAGATCGCCAACACCCACATGCCAGGCCACCAGTTCGACCTCGGCGATGCCTTCGCCGATGTCCGGCATTTTGATTACGTGTTGTCCCATCATGCCTCCATTGCGCGTTTAAACGCCGCGGCGACCCGCGTCGGGCCCGGAAAATAAGCCCATTCCTGGGCGTGCGGGTAGGGCGTGTCCCAACCCGTCACCCGCTCAATCGGGGCTTCCAGGTGGTAGAAGCAGTGTTCCTGAACCAGCGAGACCAGTTCGGCGCCAAAACCACAGGTACGCGTTGCCTCATGCACGACGACGCAGCGACCGGTTTTTTTGACCGACGCGACAATGGTGTCCAGGTCCAGCGGCCAGATGCTGCGCAAGTCGATGATTTCGGCATCAACGCCACTCTCCACTGCCGCTGCCTCCGAGACAAAGACCATGGTGCCGTAAGCGAGCACGGTGAGTTCCTTGCCGGAGCGGAAGACGGCGGCAGAATCGAGCGGCACGGTGTAGTAACCCTCGGGCACATTGCCCATGGGGTGTTTGGACCAGGGCACAACCGGCTTGTCGTGGTGGCCGTCGAACGGGCCCCGTTGTACAGGCGC
>JBBQZA010000319.1:0-4295 GCA_038208175.1 Burkholderiales bacterium | reverse complement strand
GCAAAGATGCGTTCCATCGGACCCGCATGGCGCGCATTCTTGGCCGCCGCCCCATACAGGTCGTTCAGACTGGTGCCGGACCAGAACTCGCGTTCGAACACATCATTGAGCGATTTCACCCGGTTCAGCGCAAACAGCTTGCGAAAGATCGCGGCCCAACTGGAGACCGATATCACGACCAGCAGCAGCATCACCAGTTGCACCACCAGGCTGGCGTTGAGCACCAGATGCAGAATCGAAAGGTCTTGGTTCATTTCAATAATTCCAGAATGGTTGGCGGAATGCGCGCCGGCCAGGACGTCATAAAAGCAGGGATATTTTCATGCGCCCGTCCTGAGCCTGTCAGCACCGACTTCCGCCGGGCGCAGGCGTGGCGCCAATTGATTGAGCACCGCGTTGACGTATTTGTGGCCGTCACTGCCGCCGAATTCTTTCGCCAATTCAATGCACTCGTTGAGCACCACGCGCCAGGGTACATCCAGGCAATGCTGGAGTTCAAAAGCCCCAATCCACAGTACTCCGTGCTCGATCGGTGAGATCTCGGAAAGCGGGCGGTCCAGCAGCGGCACGATCAGCGCGTCGAGCTCGCTCATGCGCTCGGCGCAACCGTGCAGCAAAGTGCTGAAGTGCAGGGCGTCGGCTTTTGAAAAGCCGGCCAGATCCCGTGTGAAGCTGTCGATGTCGGCGACCGCGTTGCGTCCGACCAGCTTCTGGTACAGGCCCTGCAACGCAAACTCACGCGAGCGGCTGCGCTCCGACTTGGCGCCGGCCTTGCGCACGCCGGTACCGGTCAGGCCGGTCCGGCTCTGGCGCGGCGGCCGTTTGCCGGAAGCGCTGTCTGGCGAGCCGCTCATCAAATCTCTTTCAGCAGGTTGGCCATTTCAACCGCGACACGGGCCGCATCGCGACCTTTTTCGGTTTGCCGGGCAAGCGCCTGTTGCAGATTTTCGGTCGTCAGGATCGCGTTGGCGATCGGCACCTGGTAGTCCAGCGAGACCCGGCTGATACCGGCGCCGGATTCATTGGCGACCAATTCAAAGTGATAGGTCTCGCCGCGAATAATGCAACCCAGCGCCACCAAAGCGTCATAGCGCAACTTTTCTGCCAGCGCCATCAGGGCCACCGGCACTTCCAGCGCGCCCGGCACCTGCACCAGATGTATATTCTTCTCGGCTACGCCAAGTTCCATCAGTTCGGTCTTGCAGGCCAGCGCCAGTTGGTTGGTAATCGATTCATTGAAGCGGGCCTGCACCATGCCAATCGTCAATCTCTTGCCGTTCAGGCGCTGCTCGCCTGAAGCCGCGGTTCCTTTTTCTGCACCAAACATCTGATTTCCTTACTTCACCAGGTATCCGACGACTTCCAGTCCGTAGCCGGCCATACTGGGCATGCGCCGCGGGTTCCCCATCAGCCTCATCTTGTGCACGCCGCACTGGTGCAGAATCTGCGCGCCAATGCCGTAGCTGCGCAAGTCCAGGCGTTCGCGCTCCGGGCCGTGGCTGGCTCTGGCGGTGCCCTCAAACTGGGCTATCAACTGGTCGGCAGTCTCACCGCAATTGAGCAGCACCACCACCCCCTTGCCCTCGGAGGCAACGCGCGCCAGGCTGGCATCCAGACTCCAGGAGTGCATGCTGCGGTCGACTTCCAGCGCATCCAGCACCGACAGCGGCTCGTGCACGCGCACCGCGACGGTGTCGTCCACCGCCCACTCGCCCCTGACCAGCGCCAGATGAACACCGTTCGTGATTTTGTCCTTGAAGGCATGGGCGGTAAATTCGCCCGCCGCTGTCTTCAGGCTGCGCGAGCCCACTTGCCGGATCAGCGATTCGACCCGGCTGCGGTACTCAATCAGGTCGGCAATGGTGCCGATCTTGAGGCCGTGCTGGGCGGCAAACAGTTGCAGGTCCGCCAGACGTGCCATGGTGCCGTCGTCCTTCATGACCTCGCAGATGACCGAGGCCGGACTGCAGCCAGCCATGGCTGCCAGATCGCAGCCGGCTTCGGTGTGGCCGGCGCGCATCAGGACGCCGCCGTCCACCGCCTGCAGCGGAAAAATGTGGCCCGGTTGCACCAGGTCCTCGGGCTTGGCATCGCGAGCCACGGCGGCCTGCACGGTGCGCGAGCGGTCGGCCGCCGAGATGCCGGTGGTGACGCCTTCGGCGGCCTCGATCGAAGCCGTGAAAGCGGTGCCTTTCTTGTCGCCATTGCGGGCCGTCATGGGCGGCAGTTGCAGGCGTTCACAACGCTCGCGGGTGAGTGTCAGGCAGATCAGGCCGCGCCCGAAGCGGGCCATGAAATTGATCGCGTCGGCGCTGACGTGGTCGGCCGCCAGTATCAGGTCGCCTTCGTTCTCGCGGTCTTCTTCATCCACCAGAATCACCAGGCGTCCGGCGCGCAGGTCGGCCACGATGTCTTCAATCGGCGAAATGGCGACCGGGGAGGGCTGGCTCATGCAGTTGACTTTCAGGTATTGGGTAGGGCGGTCAGCGCTAGCTCGGGCTTGAGCATGCGTTCGACATAGCGGGCGATCAAATCAATTTCGAGGTTGACCCCGCAACCGTTGGCGAGCCTGCCCAGGGCCGTGTTGTGCACGGTGTGCGGAATCAGGTTGATGCTGAGTTGGCAGCCATCTGCCAGATCTTCAATGCGGTTGACGGTCAGGCTGACGCCATTGACCGTGATGGAACCCTTGTAGGCCAGGTACCTGGCCAGCGCTGGCGGCGCCAGCAGCCGCAGCTCCCAGCTTTCACCGACTTGAGCGAAATGCGTGACGCGACCGATGCCGTCGACGTGGCCCGACACCAGATGGCCACCCAGACGATCATTGGCGCGCAGCGCCTTTTCCAGGTTGATGCGGCCGCTTTGGTCCAGACCGGCAGTGCGCGCCAGCGATTCAGCCGAGATGTCGACCGTGAACTGGCGCTGCGCCAGGTCCACTGAGGTCACCGTCATGCAGGCGCCGTTGAGCGCAATGCTGTCGCCCAAGCCGACGTCGTCGAGGTAGGCATTCGGGCATTCGACGACGAGGCGCTTGCCGTGGGTAGAAGAGCTGCCGAGGGCGTCTACAGCGACGATGCGAGCGACGCCGGTAATGATTCCGGTAAACATCGCGCTATTTTCGCAGGGATTGGCCGTCAAGAAGGCCGTAGATCCGAAAAACCGTTTAAAACTGGTGAATGATCGCGGCGCCGCGTCTTTCAAGCGCCGATCTTTTTACATCATCTACGGCTAACGTGGCGTGAATCAGGCACTTTTCGCGTTTGACCTGCGCTTTACAACCGCACCCATCAAGCCTAGACCGGCCAGCAGCATGGCGTAGGTTTCGGGTTCCGGTACGGCGGCCACGGTGGCGCCAATCGCGCCGGTGTTTCCGTGAAGGTTCACCACGTCAGCGGCAAAGTAGGCAGCGGTTCCGCTGCCTGTAGAAAGCTGGCCGAATTCAGAGATCGAGGCATTGTGAACCCTGAAATTCAGCGGATCGACATAGCCACCGCCGGAACCGCCATTGGTGCACGTGCCGACACAGTTGATTTCGTAAGTAAAGGTACTGAACGGCGAATTAGGCGTGCCGGTCGCTACCCCAAAGACGTTATTTAGCCCGTTGGCAAATGTGATGCCCGTGATGTCGCTGGTTGACGAGGTGCCACCCAAGTTGAATGAGAAGATGGAATGCGATCCGGTGTCAACGAAGTTCAGGTCGCTGCGCAGGGAAACGCTGACCAGCACATCGCTTGCGTTTTGCGTCAGGGTGACCGATCCAAACGAGCCGGCGCCAAATTCGCTGACTGCGGTGGCGTTGAGGGAGTAGCTTGTCGACTGGGCTGCAGCACCGAAGCACAAGCAGGCCGCAGCAGTTGCGATGCAGACATTGACCAGGGGCTTTAGCTGATTCGGCGACAAGGACAACACACTATTCAATTTCCGTTTCATCATGACACTCCTTATTTTTGTGTCGCTGATAAGTTCCAGCGATGTCTTGAGTTTGTGCGCCTTGCGGCGGCTTGCCCATAGGTCGAAAGCGCCCTTTTGGGCAGTAGATTGCTACGCTGACTTTGTGGAAGAAAGTAGTCAATGGGAGTCAGCTCAGCTAGTACATGCAGACCATGTACGCCGGCAGCCGCCCCGAAAAACCGTTTAAAACTGGTCCCGCCCGGCAATCCGCGCCACGACTCGCAGGTCGTCGCCGACCCTTTCGGTTGACGAATAAGTCAGCGCAACAGCCTGCGACAGCTCGGTCAATGGACCGATATCGAGCATGCCTTGGCCGCGGCCCAGCAGCTTGGGCGCCAGGTAGA
>JBBQZA010000318.1:0-4310 GCA_038208175.1 Burkholderiales bacterium | reverse complement strand
CCCCGCTGAAGGTCGACTTGACGGATCATGATCATCTCGGTTATTGGGCCCAGACCGCCTCCAGACTGACGGAGCCGAGCAAGAAGCCGGCATGAAGAAGCGTCCGTCTTTTCCGGTTGGTCTCGATTTTTCTAAGGATAAAAAGGGGACGCTACGACCGGCGTCCGCCGCGATGCCGGCGCAGGGTGTCGGACTCGATTCCAGTGCCGTGCGCCTGAAGATGGTTCGAAGGTTGGCGCAGCAAGGGATCACCGATGCGATGGTGCTGTCGGCCATGCAGCACACCGAGCGACACCGTTTTGTGGATAGTGCACTGGTGAATCAGGCCTACGAGGACACCAGCCTGCCGATCGGCCAGGGTCAGACCATCTCCAAGCCGGCTGTCGTGGCGCGCATGGCCGAACTGTTGCGCAATGGTTGTAGCGGCAGGCTGGGTCGGGTGCTGGAGATCGGCACCGGCTGTGGTTATCAGGCGGCGGTGCTGAGTTGCCTGGCCGCTGAGGTCTACAGCATCGAGCGTCTGCGTGGCCTGCATGAAAAGGCGCGCGAGAATTTGCGCACTTTGAGACTGGTCAATCTGCATCTTCTGTTTGGCGACGGCATGCTGGGGTATGCCCCCGGGGCACCTTACGCGGCCATCATTGCGGCAGCCGGAGGGGATGCCGTGCCGCAAGCCTGGGTCGATCAGTTGGCAGTTGGTGGACGCCTTGTGGCGCCGGTGGTGACTGGCTCCGGTGCTGCCGGGCAGCAAGCATTGCTGGTGATTGACAAGACGGAGCAGGGAGTGCGGCAGTGGGTGCTCGAAAGCGTTCATTTTGTCCCCTTAAAATCGGGTGTTGCATGAAGGGATGTTCTATGTCTGGTTCACGGTTTCCTGCTGGTTCGATGTTGACCGTTGTCGTGTTTGGGGTATTGCTGGCTGGCTGCGGCTCCAAAGTGGTCAATCGAGCTCCGGTGGAGGACCGCGGCGTGGTGATTGCGCCCAGCCAGCCGGCGCCGACACCAGCACCGGCAGTGATTGAAATGTCGACGCCCGTCGTGCGGCAGTTGCCTGGAGCGGACAACGCAGGAAAACCGGGCTATTACACGGTCAAGCCGGGCGACACCTTGATCCGTATCGCGCTCGACCATGGCCAAGGCGCCAGAGATATTGCACGCTGGAGTGGTGTTGAAAATCCGAACCGAATTGAAGTGGGACAAGTACTGCGCGTCGAGCCGCCACTGGGCAGCGCGGTGGTGGCCAAGCCAGTGCAGGCGGCCAGTGCAACGCCGCTGGTGACTGCAGCCGTACGCCCCGCGGGAGCCGAAAAGCCAGCCGCCGCCAGTGCAGCGTCGGTGAGCACCCCGGCGAACCATGCGAGTACTGCGCCAGAAGATGAAATCAACTGGATCTGGCCGACCGGCGGCGCCGTACTGACCGGATTCGACGAAGTCAAGAACAAGGGGCTGGATATTGCTGGCGCCGCCGGGGAACCGGTGCTGGCTGCAGCCGATGGGCGCGTGGTGTATGTCGGCGCCGGGCTGCGTGGCTACGGCAACCTGATTATTTTGAAGCATAACAATATTTACCTTACCGCCTACGCACACAATCAGACTTTGCTGGTGAAAGAAGATCAGTCGGTGCGCAAGGGGCAAAAGATTGCCGAGATGGGCAGCAGCGACGCCGACCGGGTCAAGCTGCATTTTGAAGTTCGTCGCCAGGGCAAACCGGTTGATCCGGCCAAGTACCTGCCAGCCAGGTAATTGAACATCGAAACTTTGGTAGGCCTTCAGCCCGAGTGGCTGTTGGTCGAATCCCTGGACCTGGAAGCGCAGGGCGTTGCCCACCGATCAGATGGCAAGGTCGTGTTCATCGAAGGTGCCTTGCCGTTTGAACGAGTGACCGCCACCGTCCAGCGCCGGAAAAACAATTGGGAACAGGGTGTCGTGAGCGCAATACAGCGCGAGTCGGCGCAGCGTGTGCTGCCGGGCTGCGCACACTTCGGCCTGCATACCGGCGCTTGTGGCGGTTGCAAGATGCAGCATTTGCATGTGGCGGCGCAGGTGGCGGTGAAGCAGCGGGTTCTGGAAGACAACCTGTGGCATCTGGGCAAGGTCAAGGCCGACACCATTCTGCGACCGATCGAAGGGCCGGCCTGGGGCTATCGCTACCGGGCTCGTTTGTCGGTGCGCTACGTGCGCAAAAAGGGCAGCGTGCTGGTCGGTTTTCACGAGCGCAAAAGCAGTTATGTGGCTGATATCAAGCAGTGCCCGGTGCTGCCGGTCGCCGTGAGCAACTTGCTGCTGCCGTTGCGAGAGTTGATTGGGGAGATGGACGCGCGGGAGACTTGCCCGCAGATCGAGCTGGCGTGTGGTGATGCGGTGATTGCGTTGGTGCTGCGTCATCTCCAAGCGCTGAGTCAGGCCGATCTGGAACGCTTGCGCGCCTTTGCCAAGACCCATCCGCCAGTGCAGTGGTGGTTGCAGCCCAAAGGCCCGGAGACGGTGCATCTGCTGGATGAGGGTGGAGCCGACTTGAACTACCAGCTATCGGAGTTCGGCATTTGCATGCCGTTCAAACCGACTGACTTCACCCAGGTGAATCCGCACATCAACCGCGTCCTGGTGTCGCGTGCCTTGCGCCTGCTGGATGCGCAGAAAATTGAACGGGTAATCGACTGGTTTTGTGGTCTGGGCAACTTCACGCTGCCGATTGCAACGCAGGCAGGGGAAGTTCTGGGGATCGAGGGCAGCGAGGCGCTGGTGCAGCGTTCACGTGAAAACTTGCACTTGAACAGTGTGACTCTGGGCTCCGCAAGACCGCTTGCTGCGACAGAATTTGCGGCAAGAAATTTGTTTGAGATGACGCCGGAATTGCTGATAAGCGATGGTGTGGCCGACAAATGGCTGGTCGACCCGCCGCGTGAGGGCGCTTTTGCTCTGGTCCAGGCGCTGGCCGATCTGCATCAAAAAAAGCTGAACCCGGATGCCTATCCCGAAACGGCCGACGCCGGGCACTGGTCAGCGCCGAAGCGAATCGTTTATGTGAGTTGCAACCCGTCGACATTGGCGCGGGATGCGGGTTTGCTGGTTCATCGCGCGGGCTACCGTTGTTCCGCTGTGGGCGTCGTGAATATGTTTCCCCACACCGCGCACGTGGAAAGCATTGCGGTATTCGACCGGGACGCTTGAAAGGCAAAAAAGAGACCCTTTGCAGGGTCTCTTTTTTGCAGGCGTAGGTCGAGTTAGCCAGAGGGCGTAACCCGACAATCGGCTAATCGCGTTCGCCGCCAAAGATGCCGAGCAGGGCCAGCAGGCTCTGGAACACATTGATGATGTCCAGGTAAAGTGCCAATGTCGCACTGATGTAGTTGGTTTCGCCACCGTCAACGATTTGTTTCAGGTCGAACAACATGTAGGCGCTGAAAATGCCGATTGCCAGAACCGATATGGCCATCATGCCAGCGCTGGAGCCGACGAACACATTGATGATGCCACCGATCATCAACGCAATGGCGCCGACAAACAGCCATTTGCCCATACCCGAGAGGTCGCGCTTGATGACGCTGGACAGGCTGGCCATGACGAAGAAGACACCGGCGGTACCACCAAAGGCCGTCATGATCAGGTCCGTGCCGTTCTTGAAACCCAGCACCATGGCAATCATGCGCGACAGCATCAGACCCATGAAGAACGTGAAACCCAGCAGCACGGGAACGCCGGCCGCTGAATTCTTTGTCTTTTCAATGGCGAAAATGAAGCCAAACGCACCGCCCAAAAAGATCACCAGGCCCATGCCACCGCCCAAAGACCGGGTGATGCCGGTAGCGACGCCCAGCCAGGCACCCAGCACCGTTGGCACGAGGCTCAAAGCCAGCAACCAATAAGTGTTGCGCAGCACCTTGTTGCGTTGCTCGGTCACCGATCCATAGCCGTAGCTGCGGTCGATCGATTGCACGTTGTCGGTCATTGTCAAACTCCTTGGAAATCAATCAGATACAGAACCTATCGCCTGGCGCGGGCAAGCTATGCTTCAAAAGCTTCCACTGCGCAAGCAGGAGATGGTGCGGATTCTATGGGAATCAAGGCTTGTCGAGGTTGATTCTTTCAATGTTCCTGCTTTTTGTAAGGATTCGGCTGTGCTGCAGCGCGTCAAAATCAGGCCAGAGCCGCGTTATGCTTGGAACCTATTCCAAACCGGGGTCCCAAGATGCAACAGAAATCCTCTCTCCAACTGGCTGATGTCAAGGCGATGGCAGCGGCTGCAGAAGCTGAGGCCGTCAAAAACAACTGGGCTGTCACGATTGCCATTGTTGACGATGGGGGTCATT
>JBBQZA010000317.1:0-4314 GCA_038208175.1 Burkholderiales bacterium | reverse complement strand
CTGAATCTCGTCGATGGTCAGTGGCGGCTGCCAGGTCTGCAGGAACAACGCGGGATCGTGCTGTGCCAGGTGACGCGCATCCAGGTCATCAAGCGTTACGTAGTTTCGTGCGCCTTGGGAGCACATTTCGAGCAGCGTGGTTTTACCCACCTGGCGCGGCCCGGTGAGCATCAGCACCGGAAAACTTTTGCTGATGCTGTCAATCGTCTGGCTGAGCGTGCGTAAGTACATAATTCGTTTACATTGGAATTGTAATCCAATGTAAACGAATATATGCTATGAGTCGCGACACTGCCAAGGTTTGCTATTGCCTTGCGATATAACTACTTGTATCATGCTTCCATGGCATCGAAAATCCTTTCCATCAAAGGCCAGTTGGCCAGCGCCATCGTGGAGTCGATCGGCAACGGCAAACGGTCTCAGCGATCTGTCGCCGCGCTTTGTGGAGTTTCCCAACCGAGAATCAGCAATCTGGTGAGTGGCCAACTTGATCAGTTCTCAGTGGATGCACTCATTGAAATTGCGCAGGTCGTTGGCTGCTTTGTCTCTCTTTGCGTGTTACCTGCCCAAAAGCCTGTGTCCATGAACGATGCATTCATGTTGCCACGGGAATTTGAAATTGACCCCAATGGATTCAGGGAGGGCTGTGAGGCTGAGTTCCGATTCGCTTGATCCCAAGGTGGCCGTGAAGCTTCTGAATTACCTGGTCGATGACAATACGGTTTTGGTCGGAGGTCAGTCGGTGATGCTTTGGGCTTACCACTACGATTTGGCAGGCCCGGAGACAAGCTATACCAAAGACATTGATTTCTTTGGCAATTCTGCGGACATTGAGGCGGCACAGAGGCGCCTCGTCACAGTTGATCACGAAACCAGGTTTGCCGACCTTGAAGATTCATCGCCAAACTCTGGGTTGATTTTGATTTCTCTTGAGGGATGCCCCAAGATTCGGGTGGATTACCTTTGGGCGGTTCAGGGTTTGTCCGGCTCTGACATCCAAGAGCGATCTGTCCCCTTGAAAATCAAGGGCGTCAGCACTCCTGTGCGGGTTTTACATCCGTTGATGTGCCTGGAAAGCAAAGTCATTAATCTGGGCGCCTTTCCGCTCAAGCGAGATGAAGATGGTGTGGCCCAGGCCAAAGTAGCGGTTCAGATCGTCAATGCCTATATCCAGAATCTGATTGCCAATGAGCGCAACCGGGACGCACTCAATGCAACTGAAAGGGTGTTCAGGATCGCCCAAATGGACGCTTCGAGTTTTAGTTGGCATCTCTTCGGCGTAGATCTGATGAAGGCGGTTCCAACGGACGGACTTCCTCAGGCGTTTCTGGAAACCAGACTCCAGCAGATGCGGGAGCGCATAGAAGTTGTCCGGCAAGCTTTGGGGCGACGACTTCCGGAGAAGCCAACCCGTCAAAGCACGCACGCAATGCGCTTTTGATCAAATACCTGTATTGACCTAATGCCGTTTTACCCTCGCACTGCAGCAGCCTAGGAGGCCATCAGCGCCTCGATCTCATCCACCGTCACCGGCACATCGCGGCTGATCAGTTCACAGCCGCTCTCGTTCACGATGGCGTCGTCTTCGATCCGGATACCGATGTTGTGATAGAACTCCGGCACACCTTCGGCGGCGCGCACATAGATGCCGGGCTCGATCGTCAGCACCATGCCGCTTTGCAGGATGCGGCTCGGACGGTCCTTGATGATCTCACCGCTCAACGGGTCCTTGCGTTCGCTTACCGTGCCGACCTCCGAGGGCTCAATATAGCTGCCGCAATCGTGCACATCCATGCCCAGCCAGTGGCCGGTACGGTGCATGTAGAACTGAAAGTAGGCACGCTTCTCGATCGCGTCCTGCAGGTTGCCCACCTTGTTCTTGTCCAGCAACCCCAGGTCCAGCATGCCCTGCGCCAGCACCTTGACGGTGGCGTCGTGCGGGTCGGTAAAGCGGGCGCCGGTGCGCGTCGCGGCAATCGCTGCTTCCTGCGACGCCAGCACCAGCTCGTAGAGGGCGCGCTGCGGACCCGTGAACTTGCCGTTGGCAGGAAATGTGCGGGTGATGTCTGACGCATAGCCATCGAGTTCGCAGCCGGCGTCAATCAGGACCAGTTCGCCGTCGCGCACTTCGCCGGCATCGGCCCGGTAGTGCAGTACGCAGGCGTTGGCGCCGGCCGCCACGATCGAGCCATAGGCCGGGTACTGCGAGCCCTGACGGCGGAACTCATGCAGCAATTCGGCATCCAGCTGGTACTCACGCACCGGCTGAGCGTCGCGCAGCAGACGCGAACTCAGGCGCATGGCGCGGACATGGGCCGCCGCACTGATCTGCGCCGCGCGGCGCATGATGGCTTGCTCGTGGCTGTCCTTGAAGAGCCTCATTTCATCGAGCAGGCTGCACAGGTCTCGCAGTTGTTGCGGACACAGCGCGCCATAGCGCACCCGGGAGCGCAAACTGCCAAGCCAGCCGTCAATGCGTGTCTCGAGCGTCTTGTGGGTGGCAAACGGGTACCAGATGGCGTCGCGGCCATCCAGCAGGGCCGGCAGGCGGCTGTCCAGTTCAGCCACCGAATGGGCGGCGTCAGCTCCAAGCTGAGCGATTGCCGCATCCGGTCCGAGTCGGAAACCGTCCCATATTTCGCGTTCCAGGTCTTTCGGCTGGCAGAACAGGGTGCTTTGCCCGTCACCGCTAATCAGCAACCAGGCGTTCGGCTCGGTAAAGCCGGTCAGGTAATAGAAATAACTGTCGTGCCGGTACAAAAAATCCGAATCGCGGTTGCGCCGCTGTTCGGGTGCGCTGGGCACGATGGCAAGGCCCTTGGGCCCGAGCAGGGTTGCCAGTCTGGCACGGCGTTGGGCGTAGGGAGTGGTGGCTGACGCATTCATGATAGGTCCGGTTCTTTCTGCTGATTGAGCTGTTGCAGTCTTTGCGGTGTGCCGACGTCGGTCCAGGCGCCACGATACAACTCGGCGCTGACCAGCGCATTGTCCATCGCGGCACGCAGCAGCGGCGCCATAGGGGCTTTGCGGCCATGCGGGTTGCCAACGGGAATGTCACACCAGGGCGGGGCAAACAGTTTGCAACTATACAGGCCGATGGTCGAATAGGTGTACTGCTGCGCCGCGTGGCCGAGCGCCAGGCCCTGGCTGCTGAGACCGAAATCACCGGTAGGGTGATACAGTGGATTCGGCACCAACCAGATGTGCGCCAGCTTGCCGCTGTCGGCAAAACGCTCTACCGCATCCGGACTAAAGACAAAGTCAGGGGCGAATACATCGCTTGCCAGCACCCAGAACAGGTCGGCACCTGGCCTATTGGCGCCAGCCGGGCAGAGCAGCGGCAAGGCGCGAACGATCCCGCCGGCCGTTTCCAGCGCGCCGCCAAAATCACGTCCTTCATGCGAATAGCGGATCTGCAGGGGCGCCTGCGAGGACAAAAAAGCAGCTCCAAAAGTTTCTTCAATCTGCTCACCCAACCAGCCGGTATTAACCACCAGCCGGTTGAAGCCAGCGCGCGCCAGCGCTTCCATCGGCCACTGCATCAAGGGCTTACCGCGCAGCGGCAGCAAGGGTTTGGGCCGACCGTCAGTCAGCGGGCGCATGCGCTCGCCCCGCCCGGCGGCCAGCAACATCGCGGCAATGCGCGTCTCAGGCACAGCTAGCGCATGCCGATCGTGACTTTGCCAAACACGGCCTGCGCCTGGCGCGGCAAGCAGCGCCAGTAGACCGGGTTGGCGCTGACCTCGCCACCGAGCGCTGCGGCAGCCTGCCAGCCCCAGCGCGGCTGATACAGGAAGGCTCGGGCCAGCGCAATCAGATCCGCATCGCCGGCTTGCAGAATGGCTTCGGCCTGACCCGCTTCGGTGATCAGACCGACGGCGGTCGTGATCATGCCGCTGCGCTGGCGAATGTGGCGCGCAAAAGGCACCTGATAGCCGACTCCGATGGCGATTTTTTGCGCCGGCGAGACGCCCCCGGATGAGATGTGAATGAAGTCGCAACCGGCCGCTTTCAGGCGCAGCGCAAACTCTGCGCTTTGTTCCACATCCCACGCGCCGTCGACCCAGTCCGACGCCGAAATGCGCAACCCCAGCACGCCGCCGTAAGCCTTGCGCACCGCGCTAAAAACCTCCAGCGGAAAACGAATCCGGTTCTCGAAGCTGCCGCCATAGGCATCGCTGCGCTGGTTTGCCAACGGTGACAGAAACTCGTGCAGCAAATAGCCGTGTGCGCTGTGGATTTCAACCGCTTCGATGCCGATGCGCTCAGCACGCTGCGCGGCCGCGACAAAGGCGCCCCGGATCTCGGTCATTC
>JBBQZA010000316.1:0-4376 GCA_038208175.1 Burkholderiales bacterium | reverse complement strand
GTGCCGAAGTGGTCCGCATGATGCAGACCCTGGTCGGACGCTGCGGCTTTGCCAAGGGTATGTCGCTGTACTTTGCGCGCCACGATGGCCAGGCAGTTACCTGCGACGACTTTGCCCAGGCCATCGCCGACGCCAATCCGGACTCGGCGCTGGCACTGCATCTGCAGCAGTTCAAACGCTGGTACAGCCAGGCCGGTACACCGCGGCTCAAAGCCCAGGGCCAGTACGACGCCGCAGCGCGCAGCTACACGCTCAGATTCAGCCAGAGCTGCGCCGCCACGCCCGGCCAGACTGTGAAAGAGCCGTTTGTGATTCCTGTTAGTCTGGGACTGGTCGGCAGCGTTAGCGGCACCACGCTACCGGTGCAGTTGCAAGGCGCTGCCGGTACTTCTGACAGCCAGTACCTGCTGGTGATGACTGCACAAAGCGAGTCCCTCACTTTTGTCAATGTCGATGAAGCGCCAGTGCCCTCCATCTTGCGCGGTTTCAGCGCTCCGGTGCTGCTGGACTTCGATTACACCGAAGCGCAGTTGCTGACCCTGTTGGCGAACGACCCTGACCCGTTCAACCGCTGGGAAGCCGGGCAAAGGCTGGCCCTGCACAGCGCGATGACTGCCATCGCGGACAGTTCCGCTGCCAGCACAACGAATGTGCTGGATGACGCTTTCATTGCCGCCATGCGCAACGTGCTGCGCCATCCGACGCTGGATGCTGCTTTCAAGGAACTGGTCCTCACCCTGCCCTCCGAGACCTACATCGCCGAACAGTTGGCACTGGTAGACCCTCAGCGTATTCACGCGGTGCGCGAAGCGATGCGTCTGCAAATGGCCACGGCACTGCTGGCGGACTGGCAATGGGCCTATGAGAGCCACAGCCAGAACGGTGGCTATCAGGCAGACACCGTGTCGGCCGGGCGTCGCGCGCTGGCCGGCCTGGCGCTGGGCCAGTTGTGTCTGGCCGCGCGTGTCAGCGGCGACAGCCTCTGGCCTGGCAAGACCTATCAGTGCTTCAAGGACGCCGGCAATATGACCGACCGCGTCAATGCGCTACAGGCGCTGCTGGGCGCTGGCCATGAGCTTGCCGAAGCTGCGTTGGCGCGCTTTCACAGCCAGTTCAAAACCGAAGAGCTGGTGCTGGACAAATGGTTTGCCATGCAGGCAGGCGCCTGCGATCGCTCTGGCAACGTGCTGGCGCTGGTGCGCCAGCTGATGAACCACCCCGACTTCAACCTGCGCAACCCGAACCGCGCACGCAGCCTGATCTTCAGCTACTGCCACGCCAACCCGGGAGCCTTCCACCGCGCAGACGCGGCCGGTTATGTGTTCTGGAGTGAAAGGGTCATGGAGCTCGACGGCACGAACCCGCAAGTGGCGGCACGCCTGGCCCGAGCTCTTGACCGTTGGAAGAAGCTTGCCGAGCCTTATCGCAGCGCCGCCCGGGAGGCACTTGCCCGTGTTGCCGGCAAGACCGATTTGAGCAACGATGTGCGCGAAGTCATTGACCGCGCACTGGCTGACTAAAGTCACTGTGAACGGCGCCTGCGCCGCGAGGCACAAGTTATAATTTGAACAATCAGCCGGTGTAGCTCAGTCGGTAGAGCAGCTCATTCGTAATGAGAAGGTCGGGTGTTCGATTCATCTCTCCGGCACCAATGAAATTAAGGACAGGCCGCTATCTAATCCATAGCGGCTTCGTTTTGATCTAACACTGATCTAACGCCGAGATAAAAGACACAGTCGTTGTTGGCTGAAAATAAATGGTCAGTTGTTGCCCGGTCGCCACAGCAAGGCTGTCCCAATCCGTAAGAGACAAAGCTCATTGAGCAGCGAAGGGGCCCAGCGGGGCGGGCGGGGGCACACACCAGATGACTGGACGCAGGCCACTAACCAAACGATGCGCAAGCGAGCCGACACCATGACCCCGCCACAGCCCGCTGACTGACACCTGCGAGGCACTGGCGATGTACCTCCCCCGCACCTGTGCATGGCTTAGCAGCGCCTTGCGCACTGACTCTGGCCACCATGCTGGCTCGAGGTGGCGGCTGACGCGACGAGCGACGTTCACATCCCGATCTTGATCCAACCATTCCAAAGCATGCGCGCGATGGCCGCATTGGCGGCATAGCGATCAAAGACCTCAGGGTTGAAATCGAGTCCTGCCCAGACTCGCGTTTCTTTGGTGTCATCGCTGTCGGGGTCGTTGTCGAGCGCTTCAAGAAAAGCCTGGTATTGTCCAATGCCTCCGCTGTCTTCAGATGGGCAGGCCCTGCCACCTGCCTCGACCCAAGCGTTTCCAGTATTCATTGAACTATCATCGGTGTCTTTGACCGCTTCGACAGTGATGCGGTGCTGCCAACTGTCGCCAAAGTCGTAGAGGTAAATACAGGTATCGCCGGTGGCCAGCAACTGGTTAATGCGGTACTTCTTCTCGTCGAGCCTTGGTATGTCTAAATCGTCCCACTCGGGGTTGGGCAGGCAGTAATATTTGTCCCTGATCTCAAATTCATGCAAATGAGCGTCCTTCCATCCCATGGCAGCCTGCAAGACGTGATGCACAGCATCTAGGCGTGCTCGCCCATCAATTTGAACCCGTCGCCAGATGAGGGGGTGGCTTTCAAGCAGTTCAACGCGCAGCGTGTAAACGCTGGGTGACGACTGGCTGCTGCGGTGCTTCTTGTTGAGAATGGTTGCCATTGCCTGCAAGTCCTTCGTGGTTTAGTCTGGGTATTTTATGAACGCACTGGCGACACCTTCGAGTGCAGTTGTTGTTGGTGCCATGAGTACACAAAAAAAACCGGCATAGTGGCCGGGCCTTAAAGAGCCTTTTCAGCTTCGCGCTCACGGAGTGAACGCCGGTGCAGGTTACTGCCCCCTGCAGTCATTCGTCAAGCCGGTAGTCCGCCACTTCGCCGGGGCAACAACATGACGATCATCTATATATGAACATGGCTCGCCATTGCCGACGAACTCAACGGGCACAGTGCATAGCTCGCTGTGTCGCCGACTCTCATTGTCCGTTTTCACGGCTTAACCGTCTTACCAGCTTATCAACATAGGAGAGACCCGGCATAGGGTTTGATAGACTTAACAAGTCCATGATCGGCACCTCCCGATGCAGTCCCGCATCAGCTGCCACCAGAAAGCCAGCGGGAGATCTGGCAATTCAGCCGGATTGCGGCCCGGCCTAGCTGGGGCAAAACAATTACGCAGCCACCACGCTAAGCCGCAAGCCCACAGCGTGCAGCACCTTGTGAACCGTGCTCAGCGTCGGATTGCCCTGCTCACTCAGAGCACGAAACAAGGTCTTGTCGCCGATGTCTGCGCGGCGTGCGACCTCAGCCATGCCGTGGGCCTTGGCCACGTGGCGCAGCGCCACCAGCAGCGCGGCGGGGTCGTCGAGTTCCATCACCGCCTCGACGTATGCGGCGGCCTCGGCTGGGTCGGTAAGCAGCGGTAACAGCGTTTCTTCAAAGCTCACATCTCGTGGTGCGTTCATGGCTTACCTCTTTGTTTCCAGTCGATAAAATAGTCAATGGCCTGGGTGATAGCCTTCTCTTGGTCGTTCTTGTCACTCCCGCAAAGCAGCAGCACGACCACTGGACCCCGCCTGCTCAGGTACACCCTGTACCCCGGCCCGTGGTCAATGCGCAACTCTTGCACACCATCACGCACCGGCTTGCAGTCCCCAAAGTTCCCGGCCTCCACACGCGCCAGCCTTGCCGTGATTCGCGTGCGAGCCACTCGGTCTTGTAAGGCCTGCAGCCAATCATGAAAGGGAACCCTCCCGGTCTGTCTTTGTAGTTGACGAGTTTCATAATGGTATCTTAAATCGTACTATAGCGCCACCACGCGCAATTTACCCGGCTCGGCTTTGGGGTCGAACTTTACCTCGGCTTGTTCCAGAATATGCGCTTCGATGGCCATGCGTGCAATGAAGCCAGAACGTGTTTCGCCAGAACTG
Source organism: Burkholderiales bacterium (assembly GCA_038208175.1). Taxonomy (GTDB): domain Bacteria; phylum Pseudomonadota; class Gammaproteobacteria; order Burkholderiales; family Burkholderiaceae_C; genus Rhodoferax. Next base: position 416 of record JBBQZA010000316.1, on the reverse strand, counting down.
CGGGCACGGGCATCAAGCCGGTGCAGCACACGGCGCGGCAGACTGATATTCACTCGCTCCAGCACATCGTCTAGCATGGCCGGGTCCACCTTCACGAGTGCCCACAACCACCCTTCAAAATCAGGATTGGCAGTGCGCAACGCATCAATAGCGGACGGTGCCGAAATGTCTTGCCCATCGTCCAGCGCGACTTCAATCCAGCCGGTAATGGCTTCCTCCGCCTGAATCATGGCTTCTTCCAGCGTGTCGCCAGCCGAAAAGCAGCCGGGCAGGTCGGGGACCACAACACCCCAGGCAGTGGTGTCGTTTCCGGGCTCAATGGCAATGGGATAACGCATACCGTTCACCTTTCAAATACCGGCCTGACGCCGGATAACCTTAACCAGTTCAAGGTCTTTTTTGGGGTGCGGAACCAA
>JBBQZA010000315.1:0-4392 GCA_038208175.1 Burkholderiales bacterium | reverse complement strand
TTGAGTGAAAACGCCGAGTATGAAGCGGCCAAGGACCGCCAGGGTTTCATTGAAGGGCGTATCAAGGAGGTAGAGAGCAAGCTGTCTGGTAGCCAGATCATCGACCCAGCCGAACTCCACGCCGCCGGCCATGTGGTCTTTGGCGCCACTGTGAAGCTCGAGGAAGAGGATTCCGGCAAAGTCGTGACTTATCAGATCGTCGGTGAAGACGAGGCCGACATCAAACTCGGATTGATCAACATCGGTAGTCCAATCGCGCGCGCACTGATTGGCAAAGAGGAGGGGGACAGTATTGAAGTGCAGGCGCCAGGGGGCGCCATGCACTATGAAGTGGTGGCCGTCAGCTACGTCTGAGTTGATGTCACGCGCTTCAGTTTGGGTCGTGGCCTTGTGGTGGGGCAGTCTGACGACTGTCGGCTTTCTGGTGGTGCCCCTGCTGTTCGCTCATTTGCCGCATGTGGCGATGGCGGGAGGCATGGCCGCCCGACTGTTTACCGCTCAGACCTGGGTGTCCTGCGTGTGCGCGATGCTGTTGCTATTCTTTTCGCGATCAGACCGGCGTTTCGCGCCGGTGTCCATGAAGCAGGATGTGCTGGCATTCATCGTTGGCGGCATGTTGCTCGCGCTGTTGTCGGAGTTCGCTGTTTCGCCGCGCATTGTGGCCAGGGAAAATTTACGACTCTGGCACAGCGTTGGCAGTGCCATGTATGTGCTGCAATGGCTATGCACCGGCGCGACCTTCTGGAAACTGACGCTGCCGCGCCAGTGATTTCAGGTCTGACGGCCCTTTTTAATGCTGATTTGCCTGGGTTTAGAGCGCTTGACCTGGCCACCGGACGTAAGGCGCTGATTGCCGAGCACGCGCAGGGTCTTCACCTCCGGTCGCTGACCACCGCGTTTGCTGTACTTGAGGACCTTGAAGTCGCGTGGACCTGGCATGCGGTCGTCATCGACTGTTTTGCTGCGCTGCGGAATTGGCCGCCAGAGCACCAGGAGTTTGCCAATATGCTGGATCGGCGCGGCCCCGAGTTCGTCGGCCAGGGTTTGAAACATGGCTTCGCGAACCGAGCGGTCGTCAGCAAAGGCGCGCACCTTGATCAAACCATGCGCACTCAGCGCGGCGTCGGCTTCTTTCTTGACTGCGACGCTCAGACCGTCAGCGCCGACCATCACCACCGGATTCAGGTGGTGCGCCTGCGCACGATACTCTTTGCGTTGGGCTGGGGTCAATTGAATTTGGGGCATGGCGCTATTATCGGTCACGAAGGTTGAAATGAAAGCCAAAACCAAAAGCAACAAAGTCAGCCGGGCGTGGTTGAATGATCACGTCAATGACACCTATGTGAAGCTGGCGAGTCTGGAAGGCTACCGCTCACGTGCCGCCTACAAGCTCAAGGAAATTGATGAGGCGCTGGACCTGATCCAACCCGGCCAACTGGTGGTCGATCTGGGCTCGACCCCGGGCGCCTGGAGCCAGTATGTGCGTCGCAAGATGTCACCCAAATCAGCTACCGGTGGCGGTGCAGCGGTAGGTGAACTCAATGGCGGCATCATCGCACTCGACATCCTCCCGATGGAACCGGTTGAGGGGGTTGTCTTCTTGCTGGGCGACTTTCGGGAGCCGGAGGTCTTGCCGTGGCTGTCGGATGAGTTAAAGGGAAGGAAGGCCGATGTGGTGCTCTCTGACATGGCACCCAACCTGTCCGGCATCGCGTCGGTCGATGCCGCCCGTATAGAAAATCTGGTCGAGTTGGCGCTTGAGTTTGCACAGGGACATATGAAACCTCAAGGGACGCTGGTGGCCAAAGTCTTTCACGGCGCTGCCTACGACCTGCTGGTCAAGCGATTCAAGGACGTATTTCGCGTTGTCCGGCCCATGAAGCCAAAGGCTTCGCGCGACAAGTCTGCCGAAACTTTTCTGATCGGGTCGGGCCTGAGGTCGTTCTGAAGGGTGGCAGCTTAGCTCTGAAAATGGAACAAACGCCAGTGTCTACCTTGAAACGCCTAAAATGGTGCCCAACTGTGCCTGGTCTACCTATTTGCGTCCGTATTGGAGCTTCGCTTGAATAATCAGTGGTTCTCGAAAATTGCCGTCTGGCTTGTCATTGCCCTTGTGCTCTTTACCGTGTTCAAGCAGTTCGAATCGCGGGGACCGGCGGGTGCCGCCAACCTCGGCTACTCTGATTTTCTGGAGGAGGTTCGCGGCAAACGGATCAAGAGTGCTGTCATCCAGGAAGGTCAGGGCGGCACCGAAATCATTGCCGTCACCACTGATGATCGAAAAGTAAAGACGACAGCAACTTACCTGGATCGGGGTCTGGTCGGTGATCTGATCGCCAACGGCGTCAAATTCGATGTCAAAGCGCGCGAAGAAGGTTCCTTGCTGATGACGTTGCTGGTCAGTTGGGGTCCGATGCTGTTGCTGATCGGTGTCTGGGTCTATTTCATGCGCCAGATGCAGGGCGGTGGCAAGGGCGGCGCTTTCAGCTTTGGCAAAAGCAAGGCGCGCATGATGGATGAAAACACCAATCAGGTTACTTTTGCCGACGTGGCAGGCTGCGACGAGGCCAAAGAAGAAGTCAAGGAAGTGGTTGACTTCCTGAAAGACCCGCAGAAGTTCCAAAAACTGGGGGGTCGCATTCCGCGCGGTCTGCTGTTGGTCGGTCCGCCCGGTACCGGCAAGACCCTGCTGGCGAAAGGGATCGCCGGCGAGGCCAAGGTTCCTTTTTTCAGTATCAGCGGTTCCGACTTTGTCGAGATGTTCGTCGGTGTCGGTGCGGCGCGCGTGCGCGACATGTTTGACAACGCCAAGAAAAATGCCCCTTGCATCATTTTCATTGATGAAATTGATGCCGTTGGACGGCAGCGTGGCGCCGGCTTGGGCGGCGGCAATGACGAGCGCGAGCAGACCCTGAATCAGATGCTGGTCGAGATGGACGGATTCGAAACCAATGTCGGTGTGATCGTCGTGGCAGCCACCAATCGCCCGGACATTCTGGATGCGGCCTTGCTGCGTCCGGGGCGTTTTGACCGGCAGGTGTACGTCACATTGCCGGATATTCGGGGTCGCGAACAGATTCTCAACGTCCACATGCGCAAAGTGCCTTTGGGCCAGGATGTCAACCCTGCGGTGATTGCGCGGGGTACGCCGGGCATGTCGGGGGCGGACCTTGCCAATCTGTGCAATGAGGCGGCCCTGATGGCTGCGCGTCGCAGTGCACGCACGGTGGAGATGCAGGATTTCGAAAAAGCCAAAGACAAGATTTTGATGGGCCCCGAGCGCAAGAGCATGGTGATGCCGGAAAGCGAACGCCGGAACACGGCGTACCACGAGTCGGGCCATGCGCTGATCGGGAAGCTGTTGTCCAAGTGCGACCCGGTGCACAAGGTCACCATCATTCCGCGCGGGCGCGCCCTGGGCGTCACGATGAGCCTGCCGGAGCAGGACCGGTACAGCTACGACAGCGAATACATGCTGCACCAGATCAGCATGCTGTTCGGCGGTCGCATCGCCGAAGAAGTCTTTATGAACCAGATGACAACAGGCGCCAGCAACGACTTTGAACGCGCCACACACATCGCCCGCGACATGGTGACCCGCTATGGCATGACCGATGCCCTGGGCCCCATGGTGTATGCCGACAACGAGGGCGAAGTGTTTCTCGGTCGCTCCGTGACAAAGACCACCAACATGAGCGAGCAGACCATGCAGAAAGTGGATGCCGAGGTGCGCCGCATCATTGATCAGCAATACAGTCAGGCGCGCAAACTGATTGAAGACAACAAGGACAAGATACATCTGATGGCCAAGTCCTTGCTCGAATGGGAAACCATTGACAGCGATCAAATCAATGACATCATGGCTGGCAAGGAGCCGCGTCCGCCAAAGGACTGGACGCCGCGCATGCCGCCGACTGGGGGAGACAGCAGCAGTGGTGGCGCGCCGGCGGTAAAGCCGGACGCAGCACCGACTGTCGCATAGCCAGCGCATTCACGGGTCATAGCGGGGCAGAGAGCCCCGTTTTTGTTGGCACCAAGATAGTGGCTTATCGATGAAATGGACCACTTCAAGATTCGTTGTTGATCTGGCGACGCCCAAAGTGATGGGCATCGTCAATGTGACACCGGACTCATTCTCCGACGGGGGGCGCTACAGCACTCCCGTAGCCGCTTTGCGCCACTGTGAAAAATTGATCCACGACGGGGCTGACATTCTGGACATCGGTGCCGAATCAACACGGCCCGGTGCGCTCGCGTTGAACCAGGATGAGGAACTAGCACGTCTCCTGCCAGTGGTGCACGAGGCTGTCCAACTGGGTGTGCCAATTTCAGTGGACACCTACAAGCCAAGAGTGATGCAGGCGGTGCTGGATCTCGGCGTCGACATCATCA
>JBBQZA010000314.1:0-4415 GCA_038208175.1 Burkholderiales bacterium | reverse complement strand
TTCTTGATGAAGCCGACCGTGTCGCTGACCAGTATGCGTGGGATGCTCTCGGGGTATAGGGTGCGCACGGTGGTGTCGAGCGTCGCGAAGAGTTTGTTGGCGACCAGCACCTCGCTACCCGTGAGTGCGCGCATCAAGGTGGACTTGCCCGCGTTGGTGTAGCCGACGAGCGCCACGCTGGCGAGTCCTTGGTGCGCCTGCCGCCGTGCGCGCTGTGTCTTGCGCTCGACGTCCATCGCAGCGATCTCCTTCTGCAGTTCGGCGATACGGTCGCGGATCTTGCGCTTGTCCAGTTCGGTGTGCGACTCACCGGCGCCGCGTCCGCCGACGCCGCTGCGCTGACGTCCCTGAGGCCCCGCGAGTTTCGCCGCCTCACGCAGGCGCGGCGCCATGTAGCCCAGGCGCGCGATTTCCACCTGCGCGCGCGCAGCGGGCGAACGCGCGTTGCGGTGGAAAATCTCAAGAATGACCATGGTGCGATCCATCACCTGGCAGCCGACCTCGTTTTCGAGATGGCGCGCCTGCGATGGGGATATCTCATGATCGACGAAGATGACGTCGATCGGGACGGGCGAGACCTCGGCGGCCTCGTCGTTCCAAGTCTCGGCGTGGGTGTACTCAGCCTTCGCTTCGTTTCCCGATTCGGCGTTGACGAAGCGGCGTATTTCCTGCCGCTTTCCGACGCCCAGATACGCCGTCGAGTCGAAGCCGTAACGTTTTTGCGTGAACGTGCGGGTGACCTTGAACCCCAGCGTCTTTGCGAGCTCGCGCAACTCGGTCAGCGATGCCTCGAACTCAACGTCGCTCACACCCGGCAGCTGCACCGCCGCCGCGACGGCGTACTGAGATTTTTCTTTGACTTCTTTTTGCATACGGCGTTTGCTTCTGTTGGGTGGGCTAAGCTAGGCATTATCCGCGAATATTATCAGCGCCGGCATTGATACTGTACAGACCACCAAGCACAAACCTGCGACGGACCCCGTGCAACTCATGATGGAACGTCACGAAGCCGGTGGCTTTATTGGATTAGGTGCCAATCAACAGCTTCGCCGCGCAGCCTGCGGTGTCGACTGAATTATCAAGGCGCGAAGCCATTGAACATTCTGATCGTGCAACTGGCTGCCCAAGGGAAAGCGCGACAAGCCCCGCCGACACCCAATCCCATTGGAGGGCATGGCCGGTGCTGTCATTGATGAAGCCGTGAGCGGGGCTGGCCCATTGGGTTGCGAATGGCTGTTCACTAGCTACGGTGTGAATCAGCGTTCTCAATTTTCCAATTTTTAAAAAATGGGTATCCGTATTTTGCGGTTGATTTCCCAGTTTTATGAGCCACGCGTTTTTTATGTATAAAACGTAATTTGCGGTTGATATTGGCCCTAATCCGCCTGCTGTTACCGTACTAATAAATCGTATTTTGTGGTTGAAATGACAAACCGGTTTGGTGGCCAAAGCAACCGTTGAATCACGCTTGGGTTGGGTGATATCACCAGGCGTGGACTGCTTGGGTAAGTCTGGACAAGCTACCTGACTGCGGTTCATAACGCACTTTATTTGCCGTTTTCTGAAGCGACCCCCTTATTACCGATGCCTATTTATCCGGCCACACGACCTGAGCGTCCACGGCATAGGGACGACACCCTGCATGTCCTTGCTGCCGACACATGGCTAGCGCCCTGCCGAGGGGATCAGAGCCGCGCGCTCCAATATCCCATGCTCCATCTTGGGCAATCACAAAGGCACGGGGCAAATTCAGCGCAAGAAATTTCCGATATGCCTGGTGACCGACGGCATTCACATAAGGCACTGCCGCCACATTGTCGAGGGCGGCGAAGTGGGTTGGAAGCGGAACCGCCGTGGGCATGGGCCACACCACCTCATCATCGACGGCGTAAGGGTTGCAAGTGCGTCCTGCCTTCTGACACAGTGCGATCCCTCGCGCCAAGGGGTCAAAGCCACCATAAGTAGACACGGCAATCTGGGGGCCGAGCAAAAAAACACGTGGCCGCATTTTGATTTGAAGAAACGCCTGATAGTCGCGCCGACCTTTCTCGTTCAGGTACGGTACGGCATCTACGTCATCAATGACTGCGAAATGCGTCGGCTTGGGATAGGGTGCCGGTAGCAGCTCGGGGTGGATATCCTGGTGTGGCAAGCCAGTTTTGGCTAAAAACGCATCGATTTTAGTGGTCCAGATCGGCAATGCCTCGACCTTGCCCGAGAAAGTGTGCGCATTTTCCATGAAATTCCCGTACGCAACCAGCTCCACCTGTCCGCCTGCAGCGGTGTACTGCTCATACATGGCGCGCCACGTTGCCTCCGGGAAAACAGCGTCGTTGTCACCGTAAAACCAGATGGATGGCACCTTGGTCCACTTGCCAAAGGCGCCTGCCGCATCCGCCAGATCATCCTGCCAGTCCCCGCAAGTGGGGGCGTTGCGCCCACCCGCAAAATTCACGATCCCTTTGACACCCGGGTAATTGAGGGCACCGAATGCCAGGCTGTTCCAGCCGCCATAACTTTGGCCCGATACGACGATCCGACTGGCATCAATCTCTGGCCGTTTGCTGATGGCGTCGACCACTGCACGGATGTCCATGGCCTCGTTGATGCCATCCGCTTCTGCATTGCAACCCAGCCTGGCAGTGCCTCCCGATCCGGCGAATCCTCTGAGCATCGGCATCACTACCGCATACCCGCGCGACAGGTAATAGCGCGCCGCGTAGGCGGAGCGATAGCGTGGTGCAAAATGTGGATCGCCCGGATCCTTGCCGTGATTCAGGACGGCCAAAGGAAAGGGGCCCGGACCATTCGGCTCGAACAAGGTCACTTGCAACATGACGGGGCGTGCCGGGTCGCCCGGAATGCGCAGAACCTGCTCGTTGAGCGCGGCATTGAGCGGGCGTTCGTCAGCGACGGCCATTCTCAGTGCAAGCAGAGCAGCGCTGAGTACGATTATCAGCAATGTCAGGATTTTAGCGCGCATGATTTCCATGGTTCAATGCCTCACCGAAGTTCGTCCCAGTAAACCCGCATTTGCCAACAGTCTCAATCGGGCGGAGCGCCAGTCTGCAAGACTTTGGATGCGCTCCTGTTTGGCGGTGACCAGTGCCGTCTGGGCATTCAGAATCTCCAGAATGCTTGCCGCGCCCATGGCATATCTGCGTTGCGAACTTGCCAGTGCGGCTTGGGCTGCTTGCAGCAAAGTTTCCGACGATTCCAGGTTGTGCAGGGCGGACCTCGCATCTGCATAGGCTTCGACCACTGTCATCCGGATATTGTGTTCGGTATCCTGCAGCTCGGCTTCGCTCTGCTCGGCCTGTGCCTGCGCACCACGGACCTTATAGGCATGCGCGAAACCATCAAAAATCGGAATGGTGAGCATCACCCCCACTGTGCTGACACGGGTCTGCATAGCAGACAAGCCTTGCCCTGGATAGCCGTTTTGGTAATGGTTGGCCGTGAGATCCACAGTGGGCAAGTCTTCAGAGCGGATTACCTCCACTTTGCTTTGCGCTGCTTGCCACTGCGCCCGCGCGGCGATGATGGCGGGATGGTGCTTTTGGGCTGCAAGAAGCCAGGCCGCCAAATCCTTCGAACCCAGCTTGCCTTGATCATTCAGGTCGTCGGCGAGAACCCATTGAATCTGCGTCGGCACTCCCATGGTATAGGCCAGCACGGCGAGTGCCTTATGGTCGTCACCCCAGGCACGGTTGCTGTCCAGCGCCGCACGCGCATAAGCCGTGGTAGCTTGCAGCGTGTCGTTGGTCGTGGCGGCTCCCCCAGCCTCACGTCGTTTGGCAATCGCCAGCGTTTGTTTGGCGACCGCTTCATCTTGTTCCTTGGCTCGCCACGCCGAGTGCTTGGTGACGGCATCAAAGTAAGCCTGGATCACATCATTCAGAGTCTTTTGCAGAACAGCATCGTGGTTGGCCAGCGCAGCCAGCAACAGGCTGTTGGCGGATTTGAGATTGGCCTCGCGCCCACCGAAATCAAACAATCGCCAACTGAATGTGCCATAGACAGTGTCGCCATTGACTGTGGTGGAAGGGATCGCCGAACCCGGATAGGCAGTGTGGGTACGGAGCGCGTTGAGCGTAATCGACAGTGTCGGCAAATAAGCTGCGCGCGCCTCACCGACAGCGCCGGCCTGAACCTTGATATTGGCCCAGGCCACCTTGATTTGTGGATTGTTACAGAGAGCGATATCCACCGCTTCAGCCAGTGCCAGCGGTTTAGAGAAATCCTCGGGTGCAGGGCACGGTATCGGTACGGCATCCCCAGGCAAAGTTGTGCCCGTCCCGAGCACATTGGGCACAGTGAGCAAAGGATCGGTCATGAAACCGGAGGCCCACGCAGAGGCTGTTGCCAGCGCCATGGTTAACGGCCCGATCACAAGCATCCAACGCAATAGCCGG
>JBBQZA010000313.1:0-4439 GCA_038208175.1 Burkholderiales bacterium | reverse complement strand
CTTGCGCAGGGAAGCGTCGCTGAATTTAGTCTGGCCCAGGCCCGATCCGTTTTGCACTCCCCTGCCGTCGACTGGAGATTTTTTCGATGGCATTCAGATTCAAACTGACACCGGTTGTCGCCGCACTCGCTGCAACTGCATCCTTTTCAACCATTGCACAAACTGTGCCGCAGCGCCTCGATGCGGTCACCGTGACGGGCAAGACAGCGCCACTGCTCGACGTCGACAAGGCCGACGTCGGCGGCTTTGGCGCCTCCCTGTCGAGGACGCCACAAAGCATCACGGTGCTGACCGCCGACCTGCTGAACGAGAGCGCCGCGCAGACGCTCTCGCAGGTCATCAAACTCGATGCCTCGCTCGACGACAGCTACAACACCACCGGCTACATCGAGAGCCTCTCGATTCGCGGCTTCCTGCTGGACCAGAGCGCCAACTTCAGGCGCAACGGGCTGGCGGCTTCAAACTACCTGCCCATCGCGCTGGAGACGATGGAACGCATCGAGGTACTGAAAGGCGTCGCCGGTCTGCAGTCCGGCGTCTCGGCGCCCGGCGGACTGGTCAATTACGTCAGCAAGGTGCCGATGAAGGAGGCCTTCAACAGCCTCACTTTCGCGCTCGACGGCAATGGTGGAGCGAAGGTTCATCTGGACAGCAACGGCGCTATCGGCGCTGTGGGCCTGCGCCTCAATCTGGTCGATGAACAACTGCACTCGCAGTTCGACCATGCCAATGGGTCGCGCCAGTTGATCGGCCTGGCGCTGGCCACAGCTCTGAGTAAGGACAGCTCGGTCTCGGCCAACCTGGAATACCAGCGCAAGAGCCAACCCTCGGTCCCCGGGCTCGGACTGCTCGACCGCAACCAGGATGGTGTCGGCGACACTTTGCCGACCCCTGTCAATCCGCGCCTGAACCTGAACAACCAGAGCTGGTCGCTGCCGTTCCAGGTCAGCGCCAGCGCGGCCCAGATCGGCATCAACCATCGCTTCAATGCCGACTGGCAGGGACGCATCGCCGCCAACACGCAGACAACACAGATCAATGATCGAATCGCCTTCCCGGACGGCTGCAGCAACGCGGTAACTTACGTCTACCCGGGCTTGTGCGGTAACGGTGACGTCGATGTCTACGACTTCCGCAGCGAGGGCGAGCAGCGCCGACTGTCGAGCTGGGATGCCCATCTGGACGGCAAGATCAACGCGCTGGGCCTGGTGCACAGCGTTCGTTTTGGATTCGAGGGGCGCAGCCTGCGCGCCGACCTGCCGGCGATGCAAGCCTACAACTATGTCGGCAGCAGCAACATCTACACGCCGCTTGCGCTGCCTGCCGATCCCGCGTTGACCGTGCTCAACAGCAACAGCCGCGAGCGTACGCTGGAAGCCTATGCCACGCTGGCCTCACAACTGAGCGCCAGCCTGCAGTCGTTTGCTGGCCTGCGCGTCTCGCGCCTGAGTCGCGGCAGCGAACTCAGCGATGGTACAGCAGCAGTGTCATTCGAGCAGACCGTGAACACCGGCTGGGCCGGTCTGGCCTGGACGCCGAGCCAGAACACCATGCTCTATACCTCGTGGGGTCAGGGCATCGAGCTGGAAGCGGTACCGAATCGCCCGGAACTTTTTTCAAACTTTGGCCAGGTCTTGCCGGCACTCAAGAGCGAACAGACCGAGATCGGCATCAAGTGGCGGGCTAATGCGCGCTTGCTGCTCAGCAGCGCCTTGTTCAGCATAACCAAACCTTACGCCGACGATCAGCCGGGCGCGGGGCCGGGCGCGGGGCCGGACGCGCTGCCGACCCGCCTTGCCGGTGCCAAGACCGCGCGCCATCGTGGCCTGGAATTGACGGCGGCAGGCCGCGCCGGCAGTGCCCTATCGCTGCAGGCGAGCCTGCTGGCGCTGGACGCCAGGTACACGCAGGCGCTTGACCCGGCATGGATCGGGCAACGCGTGACCAATATTCCGCGCTTCAAGGCTTCGTTGTTCGCAGATTACAAGGTGGCAGCGCTGGTCGGTCTTTCCGTCAATGCACTGGCAACGTTCCAGAGCGCCAAGACAGCGACGGTCGACGGCAGCGTCGAACTGCCGGCGTCCCGACAGCTTGACGCCGGCCTGAGCTACCAGCATCGCATCGCTGGCCAGTCCGCGCTGTGGCGCCTGAACGTCGAGAACCTGACGGACAGCAGCTACTGGCGCGAAGCACCGACCACCTCCTGGGGTGGCATCTATCTGTTTCCCTCCACACCACGTACGCTACGCGCCAGCCTGACGCTCAACTTCTAGGCACCTTCGAGTATGCTGGCCACCGCCTTCACGCTGCTGGGCACGGCCGTCACCTGGCTGGAACTGCTGGCTTTCGTGCTGGCACTGGCCAACATCGCCTGCAATGTGTTCGAGATCCATTGGGGCTGGCCCTTGACGATCGTCGCCAGTGCGCTGTATGCGTGGCTGTTTTACGCCAGCAAGCTGTATGGCGAAGCCGGCGTCAACCTGTTCTTTGCCGCCACGGCCGTGTGGGGCTGGTGGCAGTGGCTGCACGGTCATCGCAGCGGCTCGCAGGCCTTGTTGCGCATCGAGCGCCTGGACCTGCGCGGCCTCCTCTGGAGCGTGCTGGGCTGGGCTGGCGCCTGGTTGGCACTGGGTCTTTTGCTGCGCAGCGTCACCGACTCCGACGTGCCCTGGGCCGATGGCTTTGTGACGGCCGGCAGCATCATCGGAACGATCTTGCTGGGGCGCAAATTCATCGAGAACTGGCCGCTCTGGCTGCTGGTCAATGCCGCCAGCATTGCTGTTTTCGCGTACAAAGGACTGCACCTGACGACGATTCTCTACGCTATCTTTTTCCTGCTGGCGATCTGGGGCTGGCGCAGCTGGAAGATACGAATGGTCGCCGTCCAATAGGAATAGAGCAAGTGACAAAGAGCGTGCAACTGATCTGCATCATAGGGGCTGAGAGCACCGGAAAAACCACGCTTGCGCAGGCCCTGGCCAGCCATTTTGGTTGCCCCTGGGTGCCGGAGTATCTACGCCTGTTCTGCGAGCAGCACGCCAGAACGCCGACGCAACTTGAACAGACGGGTGTGATCGAGCAGCAGCGCTCGGCTGAACTTGCGGCGCAAGCGCGGGCTGCACAGCGCAGCGCCGCCTTTGTTTTCTGCGACACCGCCCCACTGCTGACCGCCATCTACAGCGACTTCATTTTTTCCGACAGCTCACTGTATGTGCCAGCCCGCGCACTGCATCGGAATTACGCCCTGACGCTGCTGCTGGCGCCTGATCTGGCCTGGATCGCCGACGGCTTGCAGCGTGTCGGCGAACATGTCCGCACACCCGTTACCCAAATGATCGAGCAGGAGCTGGCTGCCATGGCGCTGCCGGTTGCGCGCATCGCCGGTCAGGGTGACGAACGCCTTGCCGCCGCCATCCAGGCGATCGAGGGCATGAGGTGAACGCGTGCACTGCGCTTACCGCAGCAGGTTCTCCACCAGCAGCGCCATCCCCATACCGCTACCCAGGCACATGCTGATGACCGCATAGCGCCCTCCTGTATCGGCCAGGTGGTGCATCGCCGTGATGGTCATGCGGATGCCGGTGGCGCCCGGCGGGTGCCCCAGACTGATGCCACCGCCATAGAGGTTGGTTTTGTCGCGTGAGATGCCGAGTTGCGCCTCTGCATGCAGGTTGACCACGGCAAAAGCCTCGTTGATCTCGAAGTAATCGATCTCTGCCACCGTCAGGCCGGTCTGATGCATCAGCTTCGCAATGGCCGGCACCGGGCCCGAGCCCATGATGTCCGGCGGCACGCCAGCCACCGCATAGTCGACCAGCCGGGCCTCGGGCCTGGCTCCGGACGGCAAGGCATCGGAGCGAGCCACCAGCAGCGCTGCCGCACCGTCGGTCACGCCGCTGGAGCTGCCGCCAGTCACCGTCCCGTCCTTCTTGAATGCGGGTTTGAGGGTGGCGAGCTTCTCGCGGCTCAGATTGAGCCGGGGATATTCGTCCACCGAGAACCAGCGCTCCTCCTTGCTGCCCTGGGAAACCTTGATGGGCTCGATCTGGCGTGCCAGAAAGCCCGATTCAATGGCCGCCTGCGCACGCCGTTGACTCATATAGCCCCAGTCGTCCATCGCCTCGCGCTGGTAGCCAAAACGTTCAGCCAGGGCTTCCGCCGTATCGCCCATCAGTGCCTTGGAAAACGGACAGCGGTAGATGGCATCCAGGCCGTCCTCCATCGCAACCGGTCCGCGACCGGCACCGTAACGCATGTGGCGCGACACGTAAGGCACGCGGCTGAAACTCTCACCCCCCGCCGCGACCGCCACCCGGCTGTGACCGCTGGCGATCTGCTCGGCCGCGCTGACGATGGACTGCGTGCCGGAGCCGCAGGCCCTTGTCACCGTGAGCGCCGCACTTTCAACCGGCAGACCGGCTTGCAGCGCAATCTTGCGA
>JBBQZA010000312.1:0-4444 GCA_038208175.1 Burkholderiales bacterium | reverse complement strand
CGAGGCCGACATCTACGGCAACGTCAACTCGACGCACATCATGGGGTCGAGCATCATGAACGGCATCGGCGGCTCGGGCGACTTTGCCCGCAACGCCTATCTGTCGATTTTCATGACGCCATCGGTCGCCAAGAACGGCGCCATTTCGTGCATCGTTCCGATGGCCTCGCATGTCGACCATACCGAGCACGACGTGGGCGTGATCGTGACCGAACAGGGCTTGGCCGACGTACGCGGCCTGTCGCCGACGCAGCGCGCGCGGCTGATCATCGAAAAATGCGCCCATCCCGACTACCGCCCCGCGCTGCTCGACTATTTCGAACGCGGCCAGCGCGATGCGCTGGGCAAGCACACGCCGCACCTGCTGGACGAAGCGCTGTCGTGGCACACGCGCTATCTGGAAACCGGCCACATGCTCGCCGACGTCAGCGCGCCGACGCTGCTGGCTGCTTGATGCTATTGTTTTTGTAGCTGTAGATGCCCGGTGCGCATGGGCTTTAGCCTGATTTGATTCAAAACTTGTAACTACTCACCATCAATGCCGCCAAAATCGGCGACCTTGCCGGTTTTTGCCCCTTCCCGCCTTTGGGGGAAGGTTGGGATGGGCTTCAGCGGTGGTCATTCGAAGGCCGGAGGCCGCAAGACATCTTCGAAGCTTGGGCCGGCGCCGAAACAGACGGCGTTCACCGAGCAGGCTACGCGCCCCCATCCCCGCCTTCCCCCAAAGGGTGTGGGAGGCGTACAGACCCTCACGGACACCGGCGATTCTCACGCTCCTTACCCGGCGCTCGTATACACCTTGGCAAAAGTCAGAATCACCTCACGAATGATTTTTCGCTGAGGGGCTGGCAGCTTGAGGAATGCGTCGAAGGTTTCGCGTTCCAGGAAGCCGATGCCTTCGTCCCAGCGTTTGCGGTGCTGCTGAACGGACTGCCGCACGGCCTCGCCAAAGCGCAGCACCTCAGGCTCAATTTTCAGAATGTCCGCCAGCACCAGGAGTTTGTCCTGCCCGGGAATAGCTTCACCCCGATTGGCGAAACCATCACCGCGCTGAAAGACAGCCGGCTCGAAGTGCTGGTGATCCCGCCCGACCTGATGGACCGGCTGAAGAAAAAAGGCGGGCTGGACAAGCTGCGCGGGCAGGTGCGATTTTCGAGTCTGCAGTATTTGACGATTCACCCGATTGAACGGGGAGCCCCCACCCCAGCCCACCCCCACGGGGGGAGGGAGCGGATGCCGGAAACCCGGACCATCAAGCGCAAGAAAAACCTTGTGCTCTCGCCAGAACCGATAAACCGGGACGACGCCAATCGCCAAAAGCTGCAGGCCGTCATCAACCAGCAACCGCTGGCCCTCATTGAATACTGGGCGGTGGACCCGGACTATGACGGCAAGGTGTTCGGCTCGGTCTGGCAGGACAATACCTGTAGATTCGTTCGAAACATTTCTATTGAAGTGGTTTGAGTTGCTTAAAACCCCAGACACCTACATTGCCGCTGCGGAAGCTTCACTTTCCACCAAATCCCCCCGCCGCAATGTCAAATAGTCAGACAGAGATCGAAGACCGTGAATGGCGCATCAGGTGGTCGCAGTGACCTTGTGTGTGGATGCGCGCGTGGGCGTTGCAAAGGCTTGCTCGGCCAACTCACGCTTGCTTTGCAGCAGCAATTCGATTTCGGATGGCGTCAATCGTCTCGGTTCGGGCGAGGTACCGAGCTTCTGATTCAGTAAGCGCGTCGAAGGTGTGAGCGAATCGTCCAAACCACCAGTTCTCAAGTTCTGTTCCATGCTTTTCCCTCAATTCTTGCAAGCGTTCCGGCGACAGTGCCAGTTTGGTGGAATAGGGCTTGCCGGTCAAGGATGCCGCCGCAAGCACCTTTCCGCCCTTGGATTCGATATGGCCCTTCAAGTTCGCCAGCGTGCCGCCCATGCCCACAAAATCATCAACCAGTACGTATTCGCACCCGGGTTGCCCCGCCCCGGCGAACTCGGCCTGGCGAGCCAGCCGCGAGAAACCATCCGCCCCCGTGTGAGCCACCACGTTGATTTGCGCCACGCCAAGGTCATGCGGCCAACCTACAGCCTTGCTGATCTCGACCGCAAACGCTTCGGGAATAGCGTTGATGCCTTCGCGCTCGTACGCATGGGCGCTCACCAGCGTGGGCGTGTGACCTCGCAGCAAATCGACCAATTGCTGATTTTTTGGCTCACTCATCGTGTCATTGACCAAGACAGTAGCCGAAGGGCCATGTCCCGACTTGGCCCGCTTATAAGCCGGATGCTGCTTCACCGCCGACTCACTGGCATGAATCAGCACGTCAGGGAAGTTGCCCCATGCGGTACGCGGCGGTTTGATGTTCTCGGACATTGGCCGCATTTTCACACGCCGACCCCTTTTTAAATCTTTCATCGCCATGCCCCAATCCCAAAACAACCAACTCGCCCTCTCCATCGGCCTCACCGCCAAAACAAACCAGCTCTGTCTGGGCCTGGAATCCGGTGCCGCCGATATTCTGGAGCTGGTGACGCCCACCACCGCCGAGCTGCTGCCGTGGTGGTTTGGCGAGGACATGGTGCTGGCGCGCAGCGGGCTGAACTTTCATGCCGGGCAGAAGCAGGCGATCCTGAACGCCATCGTCGCGCATGAAGTGCTGGGCAAAGATCATGAACGCTGGACGCTGCTGGACCTCTACAAAAACTGTGCGCCCGACGCGCTGCTGTCCGGCACGCGGTTGAACGAGGTAGCGCAGACCAAACACGCGCACCCCAAATACTGCTTCAAGATGGCTACCGGCACCGGCAAGACCTGGGTGCTGCAGGCGCTGCTGATCTGGCAACTGCTCAACAAGACGGCGGCGCTGGCCGAAGGCATTGACGATGCCCGCTTTACGCGCCAGTTCATGGTGGTAGCGCCGGGGCTGATTGTTTATGAGCGCCTGCTGGATGCGTTTTGCGGCAAGCTGATCGAAAACGGCAATGGTTCGCGTGACTTCGCCAGCTCCGACATGGCCCGCTTTGCCGACTTGTTCATGCCCGATGCGCACCGGGATGCGGTGTTTGCCTTTGTGCGCGGCAACGTCTGCAATAAAAACGAGATTGGCCTGAAAGCCACCGGCAACGGCATGATCGCCATCACCAACTGGCATCTGCTCAATGAAGGCGATGTAGCCGAAGATGTAGAAGAAATCGAAGCGCTGGGCGCACCGCTCGACCCGCAGCAGGTGATCAACGCCGTGCTGCCGCTCACGCCCGGCCGCGCCACCGGCAACAGTCTGGACGTACTCGACCGCCGCTATGCGCGCGGCAATGTGCTGGAGTTTCTTGCCCAACTGCCAGAACTGATGGTGTTCAACGACGAGGCGCATCACATCCACGAGTTCAAACGCGAGGGTGAATCGACCGAGGTGGAATGGCAAAAAAGCCTCTCCAGGATTGCCGCAACCAAGGGGCGGCGCTTTGTGCAGGTCGATTTCTCAGCCACGCCTTACAACGACGTGGGCGCTGGCAAAACCAAACGCAAGGTGTATTTCCCGCACATCGTCACCGACTTTGACCTGAAAAGCGCCATGCGCGCCGGGCTGGTGAAGTCGCTGGTGCTGGACCGGCGCAAAGAGATTGGCGCGCTGCCCCTGGAGTTCAAGGCCGAACGCGATGAGCAGGGCAACCCGGCCTTGAGCGAAGGCCAGCGCGTGATGCTGCGCGCCGGATTGAAGAAGCTGCGCAAACTGGAGGCGGACTTTGCCCGGATTGACCCCACGCGCCACCCCAAGATGCTGGTGGTTTGCGAGGACACCAAAGTGTCACCGCTGGTCGCCTCTTTTTTGCAGGATCAGGAAGGTCTGAACGAAGACGAAGTCATGCTGATCGACTCCGGCAAAAAAGCCGAACTGGGCGAGAAAGACTGGGCGCCGGTGCGCCAGCGCCTGTTCAGTGTGGACCAGCACGCCACGCCGCGCGTGATCGTCAGCGTGCTGATGCTGCGTGAGGGTTTTGACGTGAACAACATCTGCGTCATCGTGCCTTTGCGCAGTTCGCAAGCGCAGATTCTGCTGGAGCAAACCATTGGCCGCGGCCTGCGGCTGATGTGGCGCGACGACGAATACACCGATCTGAAACGCGAGAACCGCGAACGCATCAACGCGGGCCAGGAGCCGGGCAGTCTGCTGGATGTGCTGTCGATCGTGGAACACCCGGCCTTTCAGTCGTTTTATGACGAATTGATCAAGGAAGGCCTGGCGGGCAGCACGGGCGACGACATGGACGACACGTCCAGCACCGGCGATGTGATTGCGGCCGAGTTGCGTAAAGGTTACGAGGCGTTTGACTTCGGCATTCCGTTCATCCTGCAGGAAGCGGACGAGGTGCGTGACCACCATGCGCTGGACTTGAGCGCCTTACCCGCTTTCACGGCGATGACGGTGGTGCAGCTCACCGGGCTGCTGGG
>JBBQZA010000311.1:0-4494 GCA_038208175.1 Burkholderiales bacterium | reverse complement strand
AACGCCGAATTTGTTGCCCTTCAGACCGGTTGAAATATAGGGATGCGTCTTCGGGTCGACATCCGGATTGACGCGGATGCTGACCGGCGCCCGCAGCCGCATCACCGCTGCCACTTCCGACAGCACCTCCAGTTCGGCTTCGCTTTCGACATTGAAGCAGCCGATTCCGGCTTTGAGCGCCTGGCGCATCTCGGCGCGCGTTTTTCCAACCCCGGAGAAAATAAGCTTCTTCATGTCGCCGCCGGCAGCCCGTACCCGTTCGAGTTCGCCGCCCGACACGATGTCGAAGCCGCAGCCCGCACGGGCGAATACCTGCAGTACCGCCAGCGACGAGTTGGCCTTCATCGCGTAGCAGATCTGTACATCGCGCCCGGCAAAGCCGCGCTGGTAAGACGCCAGCGCCGAAAGCATGGCCGCTTTGGAATAGATGAACAGCGGCGTTCCGTGTGTGCCGGCCAATTCGCTGACGCGCATGCCCTCGGCAAAAAGTGCGTCGTCACGGTAGGCAAAATGCGGATGGCCGGGGAGAATCTGTGATGTCATGTGTCTGCGCTGGAGCGCCGTGTTATCGCGCGGCCGTAGAAGGGGCAGCCGGAACGCTCACCGCGGCAGGTTCTTGTGAAAGTGCGGGCGATGTCGCCAGAGGTGGCGCCTGCGGTGGCACCGGCAGAAACAAGGGGCCCTTCTGGCCGCAGCCTGACAGCGCCGCGGCAGCAAGCACGACCGCAGCAAGCCGGTCTAGAATTTGGACTGAAAAAACCATCATAGGATTGTAATGACCGACCTTGAATACCAAAATCTGGCCGAGAGCGTTCTCAAGGCGGTCGAGGCGGGCTGCGACCGGCTCAATGAAGATCTCAATGTGGACATCGACAACCAGCGCACAGGCGGCATGATCACGCTGACGTTTTCCAGCCAGAGCCAGATCATCATCAACCTCCAAAAACCGCTGCACGAAATCTGGATGGCCGCCAGAGCGGGTGGATTTCACTATAAATTCGATAGCGGCAGGTGGACGGACACCAAGGACTCGAGCGAGTTTTTTGCCAATTTATCGCGCTACGCCAGCGAGCAGTCGGGCCAGACTCTGGTGTTCTCCGCTGCCGCCTGATCGTCCGGAAACGGCATCAAAACCGATCTTCGACGGTCTGCCATGAATGCACGCCGCGGGCGCAGGCATCAATTCTTGAACAAATCCAGAATTCGCTTCCTGTCGTCGGACGGAGGAAGCACCTGAATGCCACCACCCGGGGCAGCTGTCGCCGACGGCTCGGCGCTGGTCGCGCCCGTGTCCTGTTGCATGCCGACGCTGCTGATGCCAGCGCCCTTGGCATATTCGTCGTAGTACCACTCGCCGTTGACATTCACTACGCCTGCAGGTGCCTGGTATTCGGTAACTGGCACACCCTTGAGCGCGTATTCCATGAAGTTGATCCAGATCGGCAGGCTCAGCCCGCCGCCGGTTTCGCGGTCTCCGAGCTTCTTGGGCGTGTCGTAGCCCATCCAGACGGCTGCCGTGAGCGTTGGCTGATAACCGACAAACCAGGTGTCGATCGAGTCGTTGGTGGTTCCGGTCTTGCCGAAAATATCGGGCCGCTTGAGCATGGCCTGGGCTTTGGCGGCCGTTCCGGAGCGCGCCACTTCCTGTAGCAGGCTGTCCATGATGAAGGCGTTTCGGGGCGTGATTCCGCGTATCGATTCGTTGAGCACTGGCGGCGAACTTTGCAGCAGGACCTTGCCGCGCTGGTCGGTAATTTTGGTCACCAGATAAGGATTGACGCGGTAACCGCCATTGGCAAAAACAGAATAGCCCGTCGTCATTTGCATCGGTGTCACCGAGCCCGCACCCAAGGCCATGGTCAGATAAGCCGGGTGCTTGTCCGCGTCGAAACCGAAATGCGTGACCCATTCCTGAGCGTACTTGGCGCCAATGGATTGCAGGATGCGGATCGAAACCAGGTTCTTGGATTTCTTTAGCGCCGTTCGCAGGCTCATCGGCCCTTCGAAACCGCCGTCATAGTTCTTCGGCTCCCAGGGCTGGCCGCCGGTGACGCCCGCATCGAAAAACAGCGGCGCGTCATTGACGACGGTTGCCGGGGTAAAACCTTTTTCGAGCGCGGCGGAATAGATGAAAGGCTTGAAGCTCGAGCCGGGCTGGCGCCAGGCCTGCGTCACATGGTTGAACTTGTTTTTTTCAAAATCAAATCCGCCGACCAGCGCGCGAACAGAGCCGTCCCGGGGGTCCATCGCGACGAAAGCACCTTCTACTTCGGGCAACTGCGTGATTTCCCAGGCGTTTTTCGGGGTTTTGGCAACCCGGATCAGGGCGCCGCGGCGGATCTTGATGTTGGGGCCGGCCTTTTCGGCCAGACCAGACTGCGCCGGCCGAAGGCCTTCTCCAGTGATGGACACCGTTTCGCTGTTTTGTCGCATGGCCAGAATGCGCTTGGGATTGGCCTCCAGCACCACGGCGGTCATGACGTCGCCGTTGTCGGGGTTGTCGGCCAGCGCGTCGTCAATCGAGTCTTCGGTTTCCTGCGGGTTGGAAGGCAGATCGATGAACTTTTCAGGCCCCCGGTAGATTTGCCGGCGCTCGAAATCCATGATGCCCTTGCGCAAGGCTTTGTAGGCCATGGTTTGATCGCTTGAGCGCACCGTGGTGTACACATTCAGTCCGCGGGTATAGGTGTCCTCGCCATACTGGCTGAAGACCAGCTGACGCACGGTTTCGGCCACATATTCGGCATGCACACGCCCTGCGTCGCGCCCGGTCTTGACGTGAAGCTCTTCCTCACTGGCTGCCCTGGCCTGATCGGCTGTGATGAAACCGTTTTGTTCCATGCGCTCGATGATGTAGATCTGGCGTGAGCGGGCGCGCGTCGGGTTGGCGATGGGGTTGTAGGCCGAAGGCGCTTTCGGCAGGCCCGCCAGCATCGCGGCTTCGGCAATGCTGATGTCTTTCAGCGGTTTTCCAAAATACGTTTCCGAAGCGGCGGCAAAGCCGTAGGAGCGATTTCCCAGAAAAATCTGGTTCATGTAGATCTCGAGAATCTGATCCTTCGACAGCGAATGCTCGAGCTTGAAGGTCAACAAGATTTCATAAATCTTGCGCGTGTAGCTCTTTTCGGCAGTCAGGTAAACATTGCGGGCGACCTGCATCGTGATGGTCGATGCCCCTTGGCTTTTTGCCCGGCCCAGATTGGCGATGCCCGCCCGTATGACGCCGAGATAGTCCACACCGCCATGCGAGAAAAAGCGCGCGTCTTCAATAGCCAGCACCGCATCTTTCATGATTTGCGGAATTTCCTTGATCGGCGTGAGTCTGCGACGCTCCTCGCCGAACTCGCCAATGATCACGCCATCAGCTGTATAGACCCGTAGCGGCTGCTTCGGACGGTAGTCCGACAACGCGGATATATCGGGCAGATTGGGATACGCGACCGCCAGCGCAACGGCGATAAAAAAAAGCATGCCGACACTGGCTGCGAGCGTCAGCCCAACTCCCCACACAAAGAACTTGCCAAGCGAATGCAGCAAGGAAGGACGTTTCATGGGGCTAGACTTGCTGCGGGAATCGGGAGGCCGGGGGGAAGAAGGGAGCATGTAGAGCAATCGTAAGGAAGCTTCGGCATTATAAAAATTCGGAAACGTACACGTATCCGGCACCATCGGTAAAACAAAACTGTTACAAGAACTTCCAACTCTTTACACTGTCAAACTACTCCTTGAAATAGTGGGCTTTTGGCAACGTAGGTCTCGTTTAATTGATGAACATCGCTAATAAAAAGGGCCTTGCTGCTACCATTCGATACGATTTGCAAGCAAACAGGTTACATACTAGCCGTCATTTGGGGACACTTTTTGATCTCACTGGGATCGTTATTTACTCGTCAACAGCCTCCCTTGCTCGGTGTGGATATTGGATCCTCAAGTGTCATGCTGGTAGAGTTGAGCCTTGCTAAAACCGGTGATCTGGTGCTAGAGCGCTGTGCCATCGAGCCTCTGGAAACCGGCTGGGTCACCGATGGCAACATTGAAAAATTCGACGAGGTGGCTGAAGTCGTTCGCAGGCTAGTAAAAAAAAGCGGTACACGCACCCAGAACGTCGCCATGGCGCTGCCTCCGTCGGCAGTCATCAGCAAAAAAATAATCCTTCCCGGCGGCCTGAGCGATACGGAGCTTGAAATCCAGGTTGAATCCGAAGCCAATAAATATATCCCTTTTTCGCTGGACGAGGTAAGCCTTGACTTTTGCGTGCTCGGACCAAGTGCAACATCCAGCGGCGATGTCGAAGTCCTGATCGCGGCAGCCCGAAAAGAAAAAGTGCAGGACAGGCAGGGCCTGGCAGAGGCTGCCGGGCTGAAACCCGTCGTGGTCGATGTGGAGTCGTATGCTTCGCGCCTTGCCACGGCACGGCTGATTGGGCAAATGCCCAACAAGGGCGTTGACACCATGGTTGCCCTGTTTGAGGTCGGCTCGCTGACCACCAGCATG
>JBBQZA010000310.1:0-4507 GCA_038208175.1 Burkholderiales bacterium | reverse complement strand
TCGAATTCCCCAAGGTAGCACTGCCGGGGCGCTGCTGGACCCTGCTTTTGCACGTTGCCAATTGACGCCGTCGTCCGATGACCAGATGTCGTCGTAAGAGGTCAGGTAGTTGCAGGATGATCCTCCCATGATCCAAAGTTTGCCCCTGGCCATCGTCACGGCCGCCCCGCAGCGCGTGGTCATATTCGGCACGACGTGTCCGGCACTCCAACTAACGCCGTCCGCGCTGGTGAAGATCTTGCCGTAGTGCGTCTGTATCACCACGATACGACCCTTGAAGTTGAACGCAAAAGTGTCTTCGGTGGCCCGTGCAGGACCACCATTGGTCAGTTTCTGCCAAGACATGGCATCGCGCGAACGCCAAACTGAACTACCAATCGCCAGCAGATCGCTGCCCCACGGCAGAACCGGACTGTAGGGCTCGTACAGGTCGGCGGGCGGTGAACTTTCCGGCTCGACGGAACCCGCCTGCCACTGCCAAGTCTCGCCGCTGTCCGCGCTGGACCAGTAGTCGGCATAACTCCAATTTGGCGATCGGAAAAACCCTCCGACGATGGCAATAGTCCCATCTCGAACGATTGTCTTGGCGCTGTCGCGCGGCCTGAAGGCCGCGCCTGCAACCACTCGATTCCAGGTTGGCGTTGAATAGGTTGTACCACCGCCTCCCAGATTCAAGCCCGTGGTGCTCAGGTAGATTCCACCTCCGTTGAACTGAGTCTTGATGCCCCCGGTGACCTCCACCAAATCAATCACTTTCTGCTTGCCGCGGTAGGCCCAAGTGGTGTTACCGCCACCACCCAAGTTTCGTCCATCAGGGCTGAAATACGCCCCGCCACCGGAAAATAGTGTGACCACGCCGTTGTTGACGGAAGCAATGCGGGTGATTTTCTGTGTTCCGGCGTAGGCCGGCACGGTGACGCCGCCGCCGCCAAGATACAAACCATCAGGGCTGAAAAACGCCCGTCCATCACCGAGGTGGGTCACTACACCACCGCCAGCCGGCACCAAATTCTCGGCGCGGACGGCGCCTCCGTAGACGAGAAATCCTTGCGTGTCAAGGCCATTGACATAAAACCAAGCCTTGCCAGATTGCATCAACACCACAGCGCCGCCATTCGACATCACCGTAACGCGCCGAATGGCGATGTCAACGTCTGTCGCCGCGGACGGCACCGATGCCGCCAGGACAAACCCAGCGAGCAGCCAATGGCAGAACCGGCGCATCCCAGATCGAGGGGTGAATTCCAAAGTAGCAGTTTTCATGCTTACTCCTGATTTAAACCGTGCGCCAGCATGAATCCTGACGGCAGGGTGATCGCCGCCACGGCAATGCGGCTACCAAAAGCCACCTGGTGCCCGCACAAGCGTCTGCGCCTTGCGCCGCAGCACCGAATCCGACCAAGAGTTCGGGTTTCGCCATACCTCGCCAGAACTGGATCTGGTAGTAGGCCGCGAGCCAAATTCATGATAAAAACGACGAGGTTTTGGGTCGTGTGCACCGACATCCGCATTGCTTTGGCACATTCAGAATCCAGAAAGAGAGCAACCTACAATTTTTTCGTACAGGGCGATGTACCGGATGTAGGCAACATCGCGTCTGTCAAATCACGATATTGGTCGGGTAGTTGATCAACACTGCGCGGTGCTTGCCGTGGAACACGAACATGCTGCCGGCCGAAACCGCCGACGCTCCCGCCTCATGCACAGCCTGCCGAAGATGTTCGACGGTGCCGGCGCCCCCGCAGGCAACCACCGGCACGTTGACAGCACGCGTCACACTGCGGATCAGATCAAGGTCGTAGCCCAGCATCGTGCCGTCACGGTCAACGCTGTTGAGCAGCAACTCCCCCGCGCCAGCCTTGACAACGCGCTGCACATGCTCTTCCAGACGGACCCCGGCGTCTTGAGTGGCAGACTTGATCACCACCTTGTAGCCGCCAAGCAGAGGTTTGCGCACGTCAATGCCAGCTACGACGGCCTGACTGCCGAAGACAGCGGCGGCCTGCGTGATCACGTCGGTCGAGAGCGTCGCCGCTGAGTTGATCACCACCTTCTCGACCCCAGACCGTATCAAACGGCGCACCTGTTCGAGGTTGCGAATGCCGCCGCCATAGGCTACCGGCATGAAGCACTCTCCGGCAATCTCGGCGATCAACTCGTAGTTGGGCTCGCGACCTTCGCGCGAAGCATCGATATCCAGCACCACCAGTTCATCGACCTCCTTCTCGCTAAAGATGCGCACCGCATTGACCGGGTCTCCCACGTAGACGGCATCTTTGAACTTGCGCGTCTTCACCAGACCGTGACCGCGTAGCAGCAGACAGGGGATTACACGCGCCTGGTACATCAGACTCCCCCCCGCGCGAAGCTGGCAAGCAAACGCTTTCCGAAACGATGACTCTTCTCGGGATGGAACTGCACCCCGGCAAGGTTGTGCTGCGCGACGCCAGCTGCAAAGTCGATACCGTAATGCGCACGCAACAGTACATCCTCGCTACGCGAGGGCAACAGGTAGTAGCTGTGCACAAAGTAAAAGCGCGCCGGCGCATCCATGTCTTTCAATAACGGATGCCCGTCCAGCGCGGCGGTCACCGTGTTCCATCCCATGTGCGGAATACGAAGCCCGGGCAGGTCCGGAAATCTGCGTACCTCCATGTCGAGCCAGCCCAGCCCTGGCTCCACACCTTCTTCGCTGCTGCACCCAAGCATTTGGGCGCCAACGCAAATGCCAAGCAACGGAGAACCATTTCGCAGCACCTTGCGTTCGAGCAAAGGCACGAGTCCAGTCGCCCGCAGGTTGCGCATGCAGGCGTCGAACGCGCCGTTGCCTGGCAAGATGATCTTGTCAGCTCTTTCGATCAGTTCGGGATCTGAGGTAATGCAGCAGGCCACACCGAGACGCTGAAGCATGTTCGACACCGCAGCCAAGTTGCCGATGTCGTAGTCGATGATTGCAATCAAACTTGCGCTCCCTTGCTGAAACGATAAGACATCAGCAAGTAAATACAATACATCCCAGCATAACCAGCGCTATACAGCTTCAACGCCTCTGAGTAGCCCGAAGGCAAAGACAGCGTCAACAGTGTCATGGCCAACAAACCGGCTTGCCAGACCAGATCAACGTGCTGCTTCCGAGCTACATACGACATATAACTTAAAGGACTGGCGATAAAGCGCAGTGCGAACATCGGCATCAACCAAGCGGCCATCGTTCCCGAAAGACGCCAGCGCTCGCCAAAGGCAAGTACAAAAAGCGGCTCAGCTGCCAAGATTAGCAGGATGGCGGTAACCGTTGCGCCGATAGATAGGGCCTTGAAGGTTTCAATGTACTCGGCACGACATTCCCCGCGCGCATTGAAGCTGCTCGCACTGCGCCTTCGGAAAACGTCCAAGACTGCAGATCCCAACAAGCCGATGGGAGCGCCGACCATGCGCAGCGTCATTGCCAGCAGCCCGGCGATATCTGCGCCAAATCGACTGCCGACAATCAACAACGGCAGTTGGGCGGCAGCGGTATTGATGCCGTCAGCCGGCAGCGACAGCAATGGAAATCGGACATGACGGCGAAGGTATGAACGAATCTCACTTCGAAGCACAGGGCTTGGCCCATCCTGACAACGCAGCGGCAAGCGCCACCACGTGGCGGCCCAACCTACTGCAATACCACCCACTTGGGCCAGCGCCAAACTTGCAGCAGTGGGTTTCAAAATGCCCGCGATGATTTGCGCCAAGGTGATCGCGACCGCGGCAATGATGCGTATGGTCGAGAGATAGCGGTATTGGCCGTCGGCAGCCGCCCATGATTGCCAAGTTTGCGATGCAGCCAATAGCGCAGCGGCTGGCACTGCTGCTAGAACCAGAACTGAATCCACCGCAGGCAGTAGGCCTAACCACACCACCAGCACCGACAGCAGCATTAGCGGAACGGAACTGGCCACCACCACTACGGACGTGGCAATCACGCCGGCGCGGCGCGGACCGCCGTCATGCTCGATGGCCAGTGCAACTTCGTAGCGCCCAGTCAACAGCACTGCACCCAATGACACCACGCCCAGCCAGATTGCGAACTGGCCGTAGGCGGTGGGCGCGAAAATACGGGCCAGCACGAGCGAGCCGAGCAACGGAACGGCCTGCGCTGCAGCCGTCCCGGTCAGCACGACCGTCACGCTGCGCCAAAAAGGATCGATGAATACTTTCATCGGCGCAGCAAGCGCGACGCAAGCTGTGCACTGGACTTGGTATGTGCGCGATCGCGACAAATCAAGGCCGGACCGCCGCTGCAAGTGCCGCTACGACACGGTCCATCTGCGCATCGGTCAAATCCGCACTCATCGGCAAGCTCATCACCCGCTCCGCCGCCTGCACGCTGTTCGGGCAGCACTCGGGGCAGCACAGGTGGGCGTAGGCGGGCTGGTGGTGAAGCGGCTTGGGGTAGTGCACGGCGGTCGGCACACCTTGGGCCTGCAGCGCCGCCTGCAGCGCGCTGCGCTGGTCGACAAACACCGTG
>JBBQZA010000309.1:0-4532 GCA_038208175.1 Burkholderiales bacterium | reverse complement strand
TTAGAAATCGTTCCTTGGCCGCAGGATTCTGCGGCCAAGGTGCTTCACCAGCCTTACCGACGTAACGAGTCGGGGGTATTGAGAGGAAGTCTGCATGCAAAACAGTTTGCTGAAACCCAAATCCATTAGCGTAGAACAACTCGGGTTGAACCGCGCCAAAGTGTCGCTAGAGCCGTTCGAGCGTGGCTATGGTCATACCCTCGGTAACGCGCTGCGTCGCGTATTGCTGTCCTCGATGCCAGGTTTCGCTGCGACGGAAGTTACGATCGCTGGCGTACTGCACGAGTACTCATCAATCGACGGAGTTCAGGAAGACGTCGTCAACATTTTGTTGAACCTCAAGGGCGTTGTTTTCAAGCTGCACAATCGCGATGAAGTGACCCTGAGTTTGCGCAAGGATGCGGAGGGTGTTGTTACTGCTGCGGATATCCAGACGCCTCACGACGTCGAAATCATCAATCCCGGTCACGTCATTGCCAATCTGTCGCACGGCGGCAAACTGGATATGCAGATCAAGGTTGAAAAGGGTCGCGGTTACGTGCCTGGTACCATGCGCCGTCACGCGGATGAGCCAAACAAGTCCATTGGTCGTATCGTGCTGGACGCGTCGTTTTCGCCCGTGAAGCGCGTTAGCTACACCGTTGAGAGCGCTCGCGTCGAGCAGCGTACCGATCTGGACAAGCTGGTCGTTGAAATCGAAACTAACGGGGCAGTTTCGGCTGAAGATGCCGTTCGGGCCTCGGCGAAGATTCTAGTCGAGCAATTGGCGGTATTTGCGCAGCTGGAAGGTAGCGAGCTGGCTGCATTTGACGCACCGGCACCACGCGGAAATACCCAGTTCGATCCAATTTTGCTTCGTCCGGTCGATGAGTTGGAGTTGACCGTTCGGTCGGCCAATTGCTTGAAGGCAGAGAATATTTATTACATCGGCGACCTGATCCAGCGCACTGAGAATGAGTTGCTGAAGACCCCTAATCTGGGTCGTAAGTCACTCAATGAAATCAAGGAAGTGCTCGCTTCCCGTGGCCTCACTTTGGGCATGAAGCTTGAAAGCTGGCCACCCGCAGCGCTGGAAAAGCGCTAACTATTGAACCCTTCGGGGTTCCGTGCCAAGAGCAGTACCTGATACGGCTGCTTTTTTAAAAACTAAGGAAAACTACCATGCGCCACGGACACGGTCTACGTAAACTCAACCGCACTAGCTCACATCGTTTGGCGATGTTGCGCAACATGATGAATTCGCTCATTGAGCACGAAGTCATCAAAACTACCGTTCCAAAAGCCAAAGAGCTTCGTCGCGTAATTGAGCCGATGATTACTCTGGCCAAAGTGGCTACTGTTGCCAATCGCCGTCTGGCGTTTGACCGCCTGCGCGATCGCGACAGCGTCACCAAGCTGTTCAATGACCTCGGCCCCCGTTTCAACGCGCGTCCAGGTGGTTACACCCGTATTTTGAAGATGGGATTCCGTGTTGGCGACAACGCGCCTATGGCTTTGGTGGAGTTGGTTGATCGTGCTGCAGAAATTGTTGCTGCAGACGACACAACGGCAGCGTAAATAGGTTATAATTCAGATCTTGACGCGGAGTGGAGCAGCCTGGTAGCTCGTTGGGCTCATAACCCAAAGGTCGTTAGTTCAAATCTAGCCTCCGCAACCAATAAAAACGTGGAATTCCACGACAGCAAAGGCTCACTTAGGTGGGCCTTTTTTGTTTTGTGTCGAGGTTTGAGACACGGTCGGTGCCCTCTCAGATTCGGTCTATTTCTCTTCTGCAACTTGGTTGACCCTTGTAACCTTAAGGCCCGGTAGGCCAAGTAACAACTATTTATTTACATTGTCCGCCGCCTTCCTCAATGCGGCGAGGGAGCTTTTCTTCCTGAATATGAAGATTGCACGCACTTGGCAATAGGGACTGCGCCAATCGCAAAGACACCGTCAACGAAATCGCGGAATAGCTCGTGAACTCTACAGCGCTGTGTGTCTGCATTGCGCATCGGGCAAGGTGTCACCGATTGCTTTCGAGCATCAATCGGCGACTATAAATGTTATCGTGCTGTCCAAAGAAGTGAACCACTGTAAGTTCGAAAACGCACAGACTCGTTCGTATGGCCACAAGCATCGTGAGCCTCTGGACGTTGAACACACTTGCCGTGGTGTGGTTGACACCCCAAATGCCCAATTCCAATCGAACCTGATCGCATCTACCGGGCTGCGTTCATCACCCAGCTGGGTGTGCCGAAAAAGTCTGGGCGTAACCGGAGAAATATCGACATGAGTGCGATCGAAGCCATGCCGCGCTACTTGGCAAGACAAAAGGTGACGTTGGTTGAACCGCGCGACACGGTCATCGCTGTTTGAACGCCTTGCTTCATCAGCCCGTTGATACGCCGTTCGCGATAGGCCGAGCGTATTTCTGATCTTTTTTTTGGAGACGCATGGGAGCTTGAAGCACGCCCGCCGCAGCGACGCTACTTTGCCTGCAACTGTCGGGCGAGCCAACAAATCGAGTCACACGATCAGTTGGATAGCCATCACCACCTTGTTAACCGGATGGGCGGCATCCGTGCAGGCGGCACCGCCCAGTGGACCGGTGGTTGCTGCGGTCGGTGAAACAATTGCAAAAGGTGGTACCGCTGCCGGTGCGGTGGCCTGCGCGGTCTGCCACGGTGCCACAGGCCAAGGTCAATCAGCCGCAGGATTTCCGCGCCTTGCGGCCATGCCTACCAGCAGGGAACCCGCAGGAATGATCCGATGGAGCTCATGCGCGGCATTGCTCTCAAGCTGACCGATGCGGGCATCAGCAACGTGGCCGCTTACTACGCGAGCCAGCCCGCAATGCCTGCCGCTGTAGCAACCGCGTCAGATTCCAGCCGAAACGCAGCTGCGTTTACGCCTCCGCCGAATAGCGCTATGCCTGACAACGAATTCGGCAAGGAAATCAGGCTCGGGCAGACGATCTTCAACAACACCGCTGCAAACGCACCAGCCTTTGTTGGCAACACGTTGGGCTGCGCCAGTTGCCACATTGACGCGGGACGACTCGCCAACTCTTCGCCGCTGTGGGCTGCGTATGTGACGTATCCCGCCTATCGGAGCAAAACGGGCACGTCATGGCGTCGATGGTCAAGGACAGGAGTCCAACGGTGCCGTGGTGTTTCCGCCGCTGCGAGGATCCAGTCCTTCGATTGGGGGTGGGCAGGCATGAGTTCCATCAAGAACGCCGCTGGCTTTATCCGGAGCAATATACCGCTCAGCCAAGGAAACACCCTGACCGATCAGGATGCTTGGGATGTAACACGCTTCATGAACAGTCATGAGCGGCCGCAGGATCTCCGTTTTGAAGGTTCAATAGAGGCCACGGAGAAGAAATATCACGGCGAGGGAGACCTGTACGGCGAAGTAGTCCACGGCATTCAGCTCGGGAAGACGCCGTTAAAGGTGCGTTAATCTCCGAGTCAAGGTCTGCATGCAAGCCCAAAAGGGTCGCCAGACCCTATGTACCGGGCGCGTTCCTCTTAATAATCTGGCATTGTCATGGGCAGCGCATCTTTGATGCTCATGGGCTAACTTCAGGCAGTAAATACGATGAAATCCACCATCTCCACCGACATAGCCGTGATCGGTGCCGGTACCGCCGGTCTTACCGCATTCATGGAAATCACACGCGCCGGCCGCACCGCCTTGCTGATTGATCGCGGTCCGTTGGGCACCACTTGTGCACGCGTTGGCTGCATGCCATCAAAAGCGGTGCTGCACGCAGGTGAGCAGTGGGCAACTTTGTCCCGGCTCGCCCCCGACGCCATCGCGCCATCCAGCCAGACGCCCGCCAGCCTTTGGCAGCATGCGCGCGCCACGCGCGATGCCCTGACTCAAGGAGCCGTCGAGAGCACGCTGGCCAAGGCCGGCGACCGGCTGCTCATGGGTGAAGCGCGCTTCCTGAGCACAGACACACTTGACGTGGGTGGTCAACGCATTGCAGCCAAGGCTTTCGTGGTGGCGACCGGATCGCAGCCCGTCATGCCAGAGTTTCTGGCCAGTTTAGGTGCACGCGTCCTGACCACAGACACCTTGTTCGAACTCGAGAAGCTGCCACGCAGCATCGGCATTCTGGGCCTAGGCGCCATCGGTCTGGAAATGGGTCTTGCTCTGGCACGACTCGGCGTGCGGGTTGTAGCCGGCGACCTGCTGTCCACGCCTGCAGGTATCACCGACCCAGAAGTTCGGACCCGTGCGCTGGAACTATTCAGCAACGAGATGACGACCTGGCTGGGCAATCCCATCGCGGTAGAGTCCGCTGGCGATACCTTGCGCATGCACAGCGGCAAAGCATCCGCCACGGTTGACCTAGTGCTAGCCGCACTAGGACGCCGGCCCAACGTGGCACCACTCAGCCTTGCCGCGGCAGGCGTCATGCTGGACGCCCATGGGCAACCCATCATCGATTCTGCAAACCTGCGTGCCCAAGGCAAGGCAGCGATTTTTCTGGCAGGAGATGTCAATCCGGATCGGCCCTTGATGCATGAGGCCGTCGA
>JBBQZA010000308.1:0-4570 GCA_038208175.1 Burkholderiales bacterium | reverse complement strand
ATCGAGGGGAAAATATGCGCGGCCCGTTTCGCCCGCGAGAACAAAGTACCCTATCTGGGTATCTGTCTTGGCATGCAGGTTGCCACCATTGAGTTTGCCCGCCATGTTGCCGGGCTGGCGGCCGCCAACAGCACCGAGTTTGCGCCTGACAACCCGAATCCGGTGATTGCCTTGATCAACGAATGGAAAGATGCCGACGGCAGCATCAAGATACGCGATGAAAACTCGGATCTAGGGGGCACCATGCGCCTGGGCGCGCAGAGTTCCGACGTCGTCAAAGGCACGCTGGCGCATGAAATCTACGGCGATGTGGTGACCGAGCGACACCGCCATCGCTATGAGGCCAACGTCAATTACCTTGACGCCCTGCGCAAGGCCGGGCTGGTCATTTCGGCCCTGACGCAGCGTGAGCAATTGACCGAAATTGTGGAACTGCCACGCGCTGTGCATCCCTGGTTCGTCGGCGTTCAGTTTCATCCCGAATTCAAGTCGACACCGTGGAACGGACATCCGCTGTTCAATGCCTTCATCAAAGCGGCACTGGACCACCAAGCCCTGGTAAAAGATCCAAAACCGGTGGCATTATGAAATTGTGCGGTTTTGATGTCGGCTTGCAACACCCTTTCTTTCTGATTGCCGGACCCTGCGTCATAGAGTCCGAACAATTGCAGATGGACACCGCTGGCGCGTTGAAAGAAATCACCGCCAAGCTGGGCATCCCGTTCATCTTCAAGAGCAGTTTTGACAAGGCCAACCGCTCCTCGGGCCTCACCTTTCGCGGTCCAGGTATGGAGAAGGGGCTCGAAATACTGGCCAAGATCAAACGTGAACTCGCGCTGCCAGTATTGACCGACGTTCATTCCGAAGACCAGATCGCCGCAGTGGCCTCGGTGGTCGATGTCCTGCAGACACCGGCATTTTTGTGCCGTCAGACCGACTTCATCCGTGTCGTGGCGCAATCTGGCTTGCCGGTTAATATCAAAAAAGGCCAATTTCTGGCACCGAACGACATGAAGAATGTGATCGACAAGGCGCGTGCTGCGGCCCGTGAACGGGGCCTGCTGGAAGACAATTTCATGGCCTGCGAGCGCGGCGCCAGCTTCGGCTACAACAACCTGGTTGCAGATATGCGTTCCCTGGCCATCATGCGCGAAACCGCTGCCCCGGTGGTGTTCGATGCCACCCATTCGGTCCAACTGCCTGGCGGACAGGGCAACAGTAGCGGCGGCCAACGTGAGATGGTGCCGGTCTTGGCGCGCGCTGCGGTGGCGGTCGGTGTGGCCGGACTGTTCATGGAGACTCACCCCGATCCGGCCAAAGCCCTCAGCGACGGACCCAATGCAGTGCCGCTGAAGCACATGAAAGCCTTGCTCGAAACTTTGCTGGCGCTTGA
Organism: Burkholderiales bacterium; assembly: GCA_038208175.1. Classification (GTDB taxonomy): domain Bacteria; phylum Pseudomonadota; class Gammaproteobacteria; order Burkholderiales; family Burkholderiaceae_C; genus Rhodoferax. The sequence goes on along the minus strand of JBBQZA010000308.1, from coordinate 3,177 downwards.
TTGCGTGGCCAAGAAGCAGGGTTTTTTGGAGAATAATTTCACCTGAAAGAAGGTGGCATCAACGACTTTTCGGGAGTTGATGACGGCATTCTGATTTTTTTGTTATGTTTTGCTTATTTTGAAAGACTTCCATGAGTGCAATTGTTGACATCGTAGGACGCGAAATTCTTGACTCGCGCGGTAATCCCACGGTCGAATGTGACGTGCTGCTGGAATCCGGCACCATGGGCCGCGCTGCGGTCCCATCCGGCGCATCGACCGGCAGTCGCGAAGCCATCGAACTGCGCGATGGCGACAAGAGTCGTTACCTTGGCAAAGGCGTGCTCAAGGCCGTCGAACACATAAATACCGAAATCTCGGAAGCGGTACTTGGACTGGATGCTTCCGAGCAGGCATTTCTGGACAAGACGCTGATCGACCTGGATGGCACCGAGAACAAGTCGCGGCTGGGCGCCAACGCCATGCTGGCGGTGTCGATGGCAGTCGCACGCGCTGCGGCTGAAGAGTCGGGCCTGCCTTTATATCGCTATTTTGGCGGCATGGGCGCCATGCAGTTGCCGGTGCCGATGATGAACGTGGTCAACGGCGGTGCGCATGCCAACAACAATCTGGATCTGCAGGAATTCATGATCATCCCCTTGGGAGCGCCGAGCTTTCGTGAGGCCCTGCGCTATGGCGCCGAAGTGTTTCATGCGCTGAAGAAGATCATCCACGACAAGGGCATGAGTACGGCGGTCGGTGACGAAGGTGGCTTCACCCCAAGCGTGGCAAACCATGAAGCTGCGATTCAGATGATTCTTGAAGCCATTGACAAAGCCGGTTTCACTGCGGGCGAGCAGATTGCCATCGGTCTCGATTGCGCTGCCAGCGAGTTTTACAAAGACGGCAAGTACCATCTGGAAGGCGAAGGACTGGAACTGAGTTCCCAGGAGTGGACCGATATGCTGGCCGCCTGGGTTGACAAGTACCCGATCATCAGCATCGAAGACGGGATGGCTGAAAACGACTGGGACGGCTGGAAAATTCTGACTGAGCGTCTCGGCAAAAAGGTTCAAATTGTGGGTGACGATCTCTTCGTTACCAACACCAAAATCTTCAAGGAAGGTATTGATAAGGGCATTGCCAATTCAATCCTGATCAAGATCAACCAGATCGGCACGCTGACTGAAACCTTTGCCGCCATCGAGATGGCCAAACGCGCCGGCTACACCGCGGTCATCAGCCACCGATCAGGCGAGACCGAAGACTCGACCATCGCCGACATTGCCGTTGGCACCAATGCCGGACAGATCAAGACCGGCTCCTTGAGTCGCTCTGACCGCATGGCCAAATACAACCAGTTGCTGCGCATCGAAGAAGATCTGGGTGACATCGCCAGCTACCCGGGTCGCGCCGCCTTTTATAACCTGCGCTGACGCATGGGCAAATACGTTGTCCCGGCGGCTTTGATCGCACTGCTTGTCATTATTCAAGCACAGGTGTGGTTTGGCCGGGGCAGCGTTCCAGCAGTCAACCGTCTGGCTGAGCAACTGAAGGTCCAAAACCAGCAAAACCAGCAGGCCCAACTCGCCAACGACCGGCTGGCGGCGGAGGTTCGAGACTTGAAGGAAGGTCTCGACATGGTCGAGGAAAAAGCGCGCCGAGAGCTTGGCATGGTCAAACCCAACGAGATCTACGTGCACATCACGAGCGCTCCCAAGTAGCGCAACAACAACTCCTTCAATGCAGAGTCGGCCCGGGCTCAGAGGCAGTACTTGAAGCCTTGAAAATTTCCGCCACGTCGACCGCGTCAAAGTGTTCCTGGACACCGCAGAACTCGCATCCAACCTCGATATCGCCGCGCTCGGCAAGAATGCTCTGGGCCTCCGCACGACCCAGTCCGTAAATCATCTTAGCCACTCGCTCGCGACTGCAGGTACAGGAAAAATGCGGAACTGCAGCGCCGGCCACAGGGTCAAACCGCAACAGATTTTCCTGCCAGAACAGACGTCGCAACACCGTATCGGCATCCAGCGTCAGGAGTTCCTCAGGCTTCAAGCTCGCAGCCAGCAGAGCGATGCGCCTGTAGTCTTCATGGTTGCTGCTTCCCGCTTCATTGCCCCCTCTTGCGGCCTGTCCTACCAAATTGCCGACACCCTGAAGCGGCACACGCTGAATCAATAAACCGGCAGCAAGGCTGTCGGAGGCCGCCAGCACCAGCGTTGTGTCCAGTTGTTCACTCTGAAGCATGTAATGCTCCAGCACCTCGCTTAGCTTCCCGAATTTTTGATGTTTCCCGTCGGACAGGGGCACGACTCCCTGGTACGCCTGCTGCCCGGGGAACTTGTCTTTGGGGTCCAGCGTGATGGCACATTTGCCCTGATTTGCCAGGTTGACGAGTTCAGTCAGACTGGCCTGCGGGGCAATATCACCGATGACTGTTGCCGTGGCGCGCAAACCAAAATCAGGTTGCACCTCGGCCACGGCCAGTTTGACCGGACCGTCGCCGAACACTTGCAGCAGCAAGGCGAGCCCACGCTCGATGAGCGCTATCACTTTGGCCGCGTGGCCGAAGTGGTCGGTGCGGGCGACATCACGACCGCGCAGGCTGATACGATTCTGGCCGCCAACCCGAAAAACCTCCTGGGTTTGCTGCTCGCCGCTCGGGGCGCGCGCGCATCGAATAACCTCGATGCCGCCAGAGCCTTTGACAAGCGGCTGCTGGCCGCCCTCGAAGGGGAGTTGGCGACGCGGAATGAGGACTACGAGATGCATCGCGCGGAGATCGACCGCTCGGTTGCCGAAGCGCGCCGTCCGAACTGAGAGGGGGACCCCGAGGACCGAGAACCGTTGCGCAGATTTCTGCGCGCAACGCTTGACGTGGAGCGCAACTCCATGTACTAGGAGTAAGCATATGTGCACCGCTATCGGCGTCTGCCTCTAGCGACCGTTTCACACACCTTGGCCGCCCGGCGTGCAGGAGCGCTGGACGGTTGCGCGATGGCCCGTTCTGGGCCGCTGCGGCATGCCGATGTGGAACTCAGGACTACACCAATGGAGGAGGCAGCGATGCCGCGTGGCGACGACATGTCAGAAGAACTCAAGGTCAACGGACAAGACGCCGAGATGATGAATCTCGCCGGGTACGACGATGAAGAAGAGGACGACGGGTACGGGGTGCCGTCCGACGACAGCGAC
>JBBQZA010000307.1:0-4574 GCA_038208175.1 Burkholderiales bacterium | reverse complement strand
GCTTTTTGGGCAGAAAGCACGATGGCGAACCGGGTGCCAGGACGATTTGGCTGGGCATGCAGGAGATTGCCATCTTCGTCGAGGGTGCCCGTTATGCCCGGCAGTTCAACGATGGGTGACTTGTGTGTAATGGGATGGGTTTATAGGTGCCAATCATTTCGCAGGAAACAACAGCATCCCAGTCCAGATCGTTTCGACGTGAAACATCGAGGACCATGGAGAGCGGCAGCATTGTGAACGAGACGACAGGAAATTTTTCCCGAAGACGCGTCAGGATGGAGGGGAAATCCGGCCATGCCGAAAGCTCCCGCCAGGCATTAAATATCTCCTGCCGGTCTTGCAGCGTGAAAGCGCTCAGACCATATTCGGTCAAGACATCCTCCAGCACCGTGCGATGGACATCGTCCATGTTGAATGCGGGTTGAATCTGTCCGACGATTCCCTTCATGGCTCGACGGCGATAGTCGTTGGTCACGGCATGCCAGTCGCGCTCGACAGCATGGCGCGCACCGACCCTTTCAAAAGCCCGGCATACGCTGCTGTGCCAGTCCAGGATGGTGCCGCCGGTGTCGAATGTCAGTGCTTTTATTTTCATGGCAATCCCTTATTACAAGTTCATCGCGCGCTTCAAATTCAAAGCAGGCTCGTCCATGCTATTGCGGCCCAGGCGTTCAGGGTTAGCCAGGCGTCTCGTTCCTTTTGCCCAGCGTCTCCTGACGCCTTCGGCACCTGCTGAATTGAAGACTCAGCCCGTCGCCCCTGATACGTAAGCCTGGGTCAGTTCATTTTTCGGCGATTCAAACAGGTTGATGCACCGGCCAAACTCAACCAGTTTTCCAACCCGCTCCGTCATCCAGAAAAAGGCGGCGTAATTGGCGATGCGCCGGGCCTGGGCCAGGTTGTGCGTGACGATCACCACCGTCAGACGGCCGCGCAGACGCTGAATAAGCTCTTCGACGACCCGGGACGAGATCGGGTCCAGCGCACTGCAAGGCTCATCCATCAGCAACACTTCGGGCTCCAGCACCAGCGCCCGGGCAATACACAGCCGCTGCTGCTGCCCACCTGAGAGCGCCAGTGCAGGACTATCGAGCCGGTCGCTGACTTCGTCCCACAAACCCACATCTCTCAAGGCCGCTTCAATTTTGTGCGCCAGAATGGCGCGATTCTTGACACCATGCTCCTTCAGGGGCAACTCCAGGTTGCGGCGAATCGACAAGGGGAACGGGTTGGGCTTCTGGAAAATCATCCCGACACGCCGCCGCAGCGCCAGCAGGTCGATTCGCGGATCCAGCACATCGAGTCCGGCGATCTCAACAGTGCCTTTGACCGTGGCGCCAGGAATCAGGTCGGTCAATCGGTTGAGGACGGACAAAAAGCTGGTCTTGCCGCAGCCCGATGGCCCGATCAATGCCGTGATGCAGCCCTTGAAGATATTCAGAGACACGCCATCGAGTACCGTGTTGGTGCCATACCCCACCGACAGGTTGGCAATTCGCAAGTGCGCTACCGGCTCGCAGCAAGGTGGGCCAGACTTCACGTCGCCGAGCGTGTAGGAAATGGATTCAGGTGCGAATGTGGAGGTATTTTTTGAGGTCATGCAAAGCTTACCTTTCTGGCCAGCCAGCGATCAGACAGCGCCAATGCGCCGGTGTTGATGGCAACAATGAGAACGATCAGGACCAATGCCGAAGCGTAGGCCGCCTGGTCCCCGCCGGTGACGTTCATGGCAAGGTCGTAAATGTGAACAGCCAGCGCCCGGCCCGAGTCCATGAGCGATTCCGGCATGCGGTCCACATAGCCGCTGGTAAAAATCAGCGCGGCGGTCTCGGCTGTGGCGCGGCCGACGCCGAGCATGATGCCCGCGACAATGGCGGGCGCGGCCGCTGGCAACAAGACATGCCACAAGACGCTGGCCCGCGTCATGCCCAGGGCAGCGGCGTTGCGGCGCCAGTCATCGCTCACCGCCGACAAGCCGGCTTCGCTGGTCCGGATGAAAATGGGCAGGATCATGCAGGCCAGCGTCAGACCGCCGGAAAGAATCGAAAAACCAAGATCGAGATAGACACTGAAAAAAGCGTTGCCGAACAAACCGAAAACGATCGAGGGCACTCCGGCAAGCACATCCAGGCTCAGGCGTACCGCCGAGCCCAGCTTGCCATCCCGCTGGGTATATTCGGTGAGCCACACCGCCATCAGCAACCCCAGCGGAATGGCCGCCAGCAGCGCGACCGCGAGGATCAGCAGCGTCGATACCAAAATCGGTGCAATGCCCCCGGCGCGACCAGCGTTGGCTGTCTCGGACACCAAAAATGACCAGGAAAGATGTGCCGCGCCTTGCCATATCAAATCACCCAGCAGCCACACAAACTGGGCGGCGATGAAGCTGGCAGACAGCCAGATGATGCTGGTGAAAACCCGATCAGACAGGGTGCGCTCCCCGTGTGGTGCGTACCGCCAGCCAGGCAAGCAACATGACCACCCCCATCAGCAGCAACCCGGAAGTAAAGAGCCCGGCCCGGTGCATCCCGGTGGCATACGCCATTTCAAGCGCGATGTTGGCGGTAAGCACCCGAACCGGATCAAACAGACCGCTTGGGTACTGCACCACATTGCCTGCAACCATCAGCACGGCCATGGTTTCGCCGAGCGCGCGTGCACCGGCCAGAAGAATTCCATTCAAAATGCCACCCCGGGCCGCCGGTACCGCCACACGCAAGATCATGCCGTGCTGCGTCAAACCCAGGGCTGCCGCGCCATGCAACAGGCTTTTTGGCACAGCAGCCAGCGCCGATGTGCTGGTGAGCGCAATGGTCGGCAGAATCATCAGCGCCAGAACCAGGATAGCTGCCAGCAGGCTCGCGCCGGGCGGCTGCCAGCGGGCAATCAAGGGCACCAGCACCGTCAGCCCCCACAGCCCGAACACCACCGAGGGGATACCCGCCAGCAGTGCGATCATCATGCGATAGATGCGGGCGACTGCAGGCGGCGCCGAAAAATTCATGAAAATCGCGCTGGCTACGCCCAGTGGCCCCGCCAGAATGACAGCGCCCGCTGCAGCCGCCAGCGACGCCGCCACCATGGGCAACATGCCAAACTGACTTTCCAGCGGATACCAACCGGAATCGGTCAGGAAACCGAGGGATTCGCGGCTGTTCAACAGGGGGGCCGCTTCCCGCAGCAAAAAGGCCAGCACCAGCAACAAGATGAGCGCCGCACCAGCTGCCGGCACACCCAGCGCAGGCGCCAGCCAGCGGTCAGCGTGCCAGCGGGACAAAAAACTGGGCCTCGACCAGATCATTCACGGCTCCAGAGGTCGCAAAATCGACAAAGCGTTTGGACAAGCCCACGGGTGCGCCTTTGGTTACCAGATTGAGAGGGCGCGACAGCGGGAACTTCCCATCGCGCACATTGGCTACCGTGGCTAGCACGCCATGCAGCGGAATCAGCCGGATCGGCGTGGCGTGGGCCTCTTGGTATTCCGCGGTGCCTATGGACACGTAGCCAATGGCTCCCGGATTGGCCGCCACGCTCTTGATGCCTTGCTGGTTGTCGCCAATCACCACTTGCGCCTTGATTTCGCTGTTTTTCAGTCCGGTGTAATGCAGGAACAGCTCCAGGGTGGAGCGCCCTTCTGCTTTGTTGACCACTGTTATGGCGAGGTCCTTGCCACCGACTTCTTTCCAGTTCTTGATTTGTCCCCGGTAGATAGCCTTGATCTGGTCATCAGAGAGCACACGTATCGAATTGCTATTGTGCAAAATAATACCGATGCCATCCATGGCGATGGTGTGGGGCGTCAGATCTTTCTCATCGTCCTTCAGGCTGCGCGACGCCATGCCGATGTCAGCCAAACCGCTTCGAGCGTCGGCCACCCCGCGCGATGAGCCCCCGGTCTGCACGTCAATGCGCACGCCGGGGTTCTTTTGCTCGAACCGCTTGGCGATCTCGGCTGCCAGCGGTGCGACCGTGCTCGACCCCGTAATGGTCAGCCTGTCGCCGGCTGCTTGAGTCGCCATGCACAAAAGCAGCAAGGCTGTCGATGCCATCAAGCGACTTATTTGTTTGAATGCAAACATGTAGAGATGCCTTGTAGACGGGTTGAGTTTCTCGATGTGCGGGGTGCGGGTGCGTTCTGCAGCCGCCTTCAGCAGCACGAACCCGGTGCGGCGGACGCGGATCCGGCTTTAAACGGCAGGTCACTGCCGCAGCCTTCAAAAATGCCGTAGTGGGTGTCAAAGTTGCCGATGAAGGTGAAGTGCGTCGCAAAGCGCGTGCCTTGCAGCATGTGCCAGGTGTTGCCGCGGACCGGGAAGACCTTGCCGGTCTGGATGTCGTGGTGCTTGTCAAGCACAAAACGGCCGGTCTGCTCGGGGATGCTGCCTTTGTAGATGACCGCCTGGCCATAGTCTTCGCAGGCCGATTCGAGTGCCGCGAGCTTGAACAGGCGGTAGGTGGCCGAGAAAAACCGCAGGTTGCCGGTGCGCGCCGCCAGTTGCGGGTCGGTCACCTCCAGCGGCCGGTCCTCTAGCAGGCGCGGGTCGGCAAAGCCGTGGCGCTGGGCCAGGCGTTCA
>JBBQZA010000306.1:0-4574 GCA_038208175.1 Burkholderiales bacterium | reverse complement strand
CTGTTCGGCAAGATCACCAACATTGCCGACTACGGCGCATTCGTCGAACTCGAACCCGGCATCGAAGGCCTGGTCCACGTGTCCGAAATGGACTGGACCAACAAGAACGTAGCTCCTAGCAAGCTCGTGGCCCTGGGCGACGAAGTCGAGGTCATGGTCCTCGAAATCGATGAAGACAAGCGCCGCATCAGCCTGGGCATGAAGCAGTGCAAGGCCAACCCATGGCAGGAATTTGCCGTGGAAACCAAGCGCGGCGACCGTGTCAAGGGTCCGATCAAGTCGATCACCGACTTCGGCGTGTTCGTGGGTCTGGCTGCCGGTATCGACGGTCTGGTTCACTTGTCTGACCTCTCGTGGAACGAGCCCGGCGAAGCCGCAGTTCGCAACTACAAAAAGGGCCAGGAAGTCGAAGCCATCGTGCTGGCTGTCGATGTGGACCGTGAGCGTATCTCCCTGGGCATCAAGCAGCTTGATTCCGACCCGTTCACCACCTTTGTGTCGATCAACGACAAGGGCGCGATCGTGACCGGCAAGGTCGAGACCGTAGATGCCAAGGGTGCCGAAATCGATCTGGGCGAAGACATCATTGGCTACCTGCGCGCCAGCGAAATCAGCCGTGACCGCGTTGAAGATGCGCGCAATGTGCTCAAAGAAGGCGATGAAGTGTCGGCAGTCGTGGTGAACGTGGATCGCAAGACCCGCAACATCCAGTTGTCGGTCAAGGCCAAGGACAACGCCGACCAGCAAGAAGCCATGGCTTCCCTGAGCCAGCAGTCCTCGCGCGAAAGCGCCGGCCTGACCAGCCTGGGCGCCCTGCTGCGTGCCAAGCTGGACAGCAACGAGTCCAAGTAATCTTGCGGGACAGTCCACATGACGCGGCTTGCCGCCCATGTGCTCTGTCCCCAACCAGATAATTTCGGATGACCCGAAGCGATTTAGTCGAAGAACTGGCAGCCCGATTCAGCCAGCTGACGCACCGTGATGCCGAGTTGGCGGTCAAGACGCTTCTTGACGCCATGGGTGACACCCTGGTGCGCGGCAACCGGATTGAAATCAGGGGTTTCGGCAGTTTTTCCATCAACCGGCGCCCTCCTCGCATGGGACGCAACCCTCGCTCCGGCGAGAGCGTGGCGATTCCTGAAAAGCGGGTGCCGCATTTCAAACCGGGCAAGGCCTTGCGCGAAGCTGTCGATGCCCGAACGGAAGAATTGCTGAAGGTTCCGGTGTCGAGTTGACGCTTGGGGCTTTCTCGCTCGATGGGCTGGCTACAATTGCCAGACCACTCCGGGAATTGCCAGTGAAATACCTGATGTGGCTGCTTAAGGCAGCCATTTTTTTTACACTTTTTGCTTTTGCGCTGAACAACCAGCAAACGGTTGCAGTGCATTTCTTCTTTGGTACCTTGTGGCAAGCACCCCTGGTGCTCGTGGTGCTGGTCACCTTTGCCTGCGGTCTTTCAATGGGTATTTTGGTCATGATGCCGCGCTGGTGGAAGAAACGCAAAGCGGCCTTGGCCCCTGCGCCGGCTTCGCTGCCAGATAAAGCCGAGAACAACCCCATCCCGCTTCAACATGGAATTTGACTTCACCTGGGTTCTGCTCGGATTTCCGATTGCCTTTACGCTGGGCTGGCTGGCCTCCCGGCTGGACTTACGGCAACTGCGTATCGAGAATCGCCAGGCACCCAAAGCCTACTTCAAGGGACTGAACTTCCTGCTCAACGAGCAGCAGGACCAGGCCATTGATGCCTTTATTGAAGCTGTTCAGAATGATCCCGACACGTCCGAGCTGCACTTTGCCTTGGGCAACCTGTTTCGCCGCCGTGGCGAATACGAGCGCGCCGTAAGGGTTCATGAGCATCTGATGTCGCGCGGCGACTTGACCCAGCCTGAACGCGAGCGCGCCCAGCATGCACTGGCACTGGATTTTCTGAAAGCCGGTTTGCTCGATCGCGCCGAGGCTGCGCTTCGAAAGCTCGAAGGCACAGCGTTTGAAGAAGAAGCCCGGCTGGCGCTGCTGTCGATTTACGAGCGTTCGCGAGACTGGGCCAATGCCACCGAAATTGCCGCCCGGCTTGGCAATTCCAGCCACGGCAGCTTCAGCACGCGGCAATCGCATTATTTGTGCGAACAGGCGAGTGCTTCCGTTGCCATGGGTGATACCGGCGCGGCACTTGGCGCGCTGCTGGAGGCTGTTGCCATGGCGCCCGCTTCTGCCAGGCCATTGATTGATCTGGCCAAGCTCCAAAGCCAGCTAGGCCAGGGACAGGATGCGTTTCAGACTCTGCGCACGCTCACCACAGTCGCCCCGCAGGCATTGCCACTGGCCGCCAACCTGTTGGTCAATGTGGCGCAAAACAGCGGCGAACAGCAAGCCGCGCTGGCGCTGCTCAAGGCCGGCTATGCCCAGACACCTTCGATTGACCTGATCGAAGCCATCGTCAAGCTTGAAAAGGATTCCTTGTCCGCGCGTAACTGGTATGTCACACACATGGAGCGTGAAATTTCCCTGGTGGCGGCCAGCAAGTGGATTGCGGGAGAGAAACTTGAAGACGAACATCACCACACGCTAGTGCAGCGGGCGATGGATCAGGCCACCAAACCCTTGATGCGCTACCGTTGCGCCGCCTGCGGCTTTGAAGCCACGCAGCATTTCTGGCATTGCCCAGGCTGCCAGGCATGGGACAGCTACCCCGTGCGCCGCATTGAAGAGCTGTAACGCTGTTGACCTTACAAAAATGAAACCGACCATCACTCCCGAAAAAATCGCATCGGCCCGCGTCCTGGTGGTTGGCGATGCCATGCTGGATCGCTATTGGTACGGTGCCGTCGACCGGATTTCGCCCGAGGCGCCAGTTCCCGTGGTACGCGTGACCCGCACCGAAGAACGGATTGGCGCGGCGGCCAATGTGGCCTACAACATCGTGACGCTGGGGGCCCAGGCTTCGCTGTTGACGGTGGTAGGCGAGGATGAAGCCAGCCACACGCTGGAAGACCTGGTGGCGAAAACCGGTATCACGCCCTACTTCGGTCGTGATGCAAATCTTAAAACCACGGTTAAATTGCGCGTGATCGGGCGCCAGCAGCAACTGCTGCGGCTGGATTTTGAAAACACACCTGAGCATGAAGTGCTGGCATCCCAGTCCGCCACCTTTGAAACGCTTTACCCCGAGCATCAGGCGGTGCTGTTTTCGGATTACGGCAAGGGCGGCCTGGCGCACATCGTGACCATGATTGCCCAGGCGCGCGCTGCCGGCAAGGTGGTGCTGGTGGACCCCAAAGGTTCGGATTTCGACCGCTACAGGAATGCCAGCGTCATCACGCCGAACCGCGCGGAACTGGAGCATGTCATTGGTCCCTGGAGCAGCGAAACCGAACTGCGAACCAAGACACACAACCTGCGTTCGGCGCTCAATCTCCAGGCTTTGCTGGTCACCCGCAGCGAAGAAGGCATGACCCTGTTCGACGCGCAAGGAGAACTGCATGTGCCCACGGTGGCCAGGGAAGTTTTTGATGTCACCGGCGCTGGTGATACCGTGATTGCCACGCTGGCCACCATGGCGGCGGCCGGCTTGAGTCTGCGCGACGCCGTACTGATTGCCAACCGTGCCGCAGGCATCGTGGTGGGAAAATTCGGCACGGCCACGGTCAATTACAGCGAGCTTTTTGCCACTTCCTGAGCGCTGCGTCGCCCTGAACATCTAGGAAATTTCATGAAAATCGTAGTCACCGGCGCCGCCGGATTCATTGGCAGCAACCTGGTCAAGGGACTCAATGCCCGCGGCATTGATGACATCATTGCTGTCGATGACCTGACCCAGGGCGACAAATTCCGCAATCTGGCCGACCTGAAAATCGCCGACTATATTGATGCAGATGATTTTTACGGCCAGTTTGCCGACGGCGCTTTTGGCCATGTCGAGGCAGTGTTTCATGAGGGCGCCTGCAGCGACACCATGGAACTCGACGGCAAATACATGATGGCCAACAACTACACGCTGTCGTGCGATCTGTTTCGTGCCTGCCAGAACCAAAATACCCGCCTGCTGTATGCCTCGTCAGCCGCCACGTACGGCGGATCAAGCACCTTCAGCGAGTCTCCGGAATTTGAACAGCCGCTGAATGTCTACGGTTACTCCAAGCTGCTGTTTGACCAGCACTTGCGGCGCGAACTCGGCACAAGATTTGAAAACGGGGAGACGCAGGTCGCGGGATTTCGCTATTTCAACGTCTATGGCCCGCGCGAGCAGCACAAGGGCCGCATGGCCAGCGTGGCCTTTCACCAGTACAACCAGTTCCAGGCTGAGGGCAAAGTCAAGCTGTTTGGCGACTACGGCGGCTACGGCCCGGGCGGGCAAATGCGAGACTTTGTCTTTATCGACGACGTAGTCGCGGTGAATCTCTGGTTTTTTGACCATCCTGAAAAATCGGGTATTTTCAATCTTGGGACGGGCCACGCCCAACCGTTCAACGATGTCGCGATTGCCGTCGTCAACACCTTGCGCCAAGGCCAGAATTCAGCTCCATTGAGTCTTGAAGAGGCAGTGCGCGGAGGCATGATTGATTACATCGGTTT
>JBBQZA010000305.1:0-4578 GCA_038208175.1 Burkholderiales bacterium | reverse complement strand
GGTCTCCTCCTTGATTTCGCTGCACTGAGCGCCGCACCGAAGTGCTCCTGCATTTGTGGTGAGTGCTGCGACCTACGCCGCCGCTTGCCAGGGAGTTCGGGTCGGCGGCGCAGCGAAATCAAGGAGGAGCGACGGGCGCAGCCCAGTGCGGGGGACATTCGCGGAGTCGCCTACCCGAGCTCCCAGGCTTGCCACTGCCGTCACACCGGTTCTTGTCTTTTGAAGGCGACATGGTATGAGCGTGGCCACGCTGACGGTGTCAGGTGCCATGGGCTTCAGAAACTGCCAGGTCCGATTCAGTCCGTGTTGACAACTTTGGAAAAAAATGCGCCACCACCGGACCGTCGGTGGCCCAGCCCTTGCAGTCCCCGACAAACGCCGGTTTGCTCGCTGCTCCGCCGGCTTGAATGAGTTGCTGGTCTGTGCCGCCTTCACGCCAGCCGGTGATTGTCTGGAACGCTGTAGTGGCCATTGGAAACAGCAATTCGCGCGCATGGGTGCAACCACGTTCCGAGCCCACAATTTCGCGCACCGTGGCGCGCCAGGTCCGGTCGATCCGTTTGCCCACCAGCCCCTGGAAGTTGGGCAAGGCTTCGATGCAATTGGGATAAGGCGTCGATGGCATCAGAACTTCGATTGCGCGAACCACAAAAGCGTCGTCCAAAGTCAGACGAATCGCCATGTGGTGAACATCGCTGCCGGGCTCGCGACGGCCGCGCACCGGTTCTGTATAGCGAAAGGGCTTTCGGTCCACAACGCTGGCTTCGATGTCCCACAATCCATCTTCGCGGTGGTATCCGTCACACTGAACCGTGCGGGCATGCATATGGCGGCGAGGCGCTTGAGCTGTAAACGGCATGTCAATTATCCTGTACGGGTAGAAAAAGGCGATATGGCATTTTAGGATTGGTGCACTACTGAGCGTGCTATGCTGACAAAGTTGGTTGACGCGCCACCAGCGCGCGCACCGGTTTCAACTTGAATAGGAGTTTCCCATGCCCGGACTGTTGCCTGACGTAGACCCCGACGGTCTGCTCGAATTTTCGGTGGTCTATACCGACCGCTCGCTCAATCATATGTCCAAGAGATTTCAGTCGGTCATGAAGGACATCTCCGGCATGTTGAAAGAGGTCTACCACGCCAAATCGGTGGCGCTGGTGCCGGGCAGCGGCACCTTCGGCATGGAAGCGGTGGCGCGCCAGTTTGCAGCCGACAAAAAGGTGCTGATCATCCGTAATGGCTGGTTCAGTTTTCGCTGGACGCAGATTCTGGACATGGGCCGCATCGCCGCCGAGTCGACCGTGCTGAAGGCGCGGCGCGTCGGAGCCGACAAGCAAGCGCCCTGGGTGCCGGCGCCGATCGACGAAGTGGTGGCGGCGATTCGCGCCAAGAAGCCCGATCTGGTTTTTGCTCCGCATGTTGAAACTTCCAGCGGCCTGATCCTGCCGGACGACTACCTGCGCGCGGTCGGCGCTGCCGTGCATGAAGTCGGCGGCCTGTTTGTGCTGGACTGCGTTGCCTCCGGCGCCATGTGGGTCAACATGGTCGATGTGGGGGTCGACATTCTGGTCAGCGCACCGCAAAAAGGCTGGAGCAGTTCGCCTTGCTGTGCCATGGTGATGCTCGGTGAGCGCGCCCGCGCCGCCATTGACGCCACGACCAGCAGCAGCTATGCCTGCGATCTGAAGAAGTGGTTGCAGATCATGGAGACCTATGAAAGTGGCGCGCACGCCTACCACGCCACGATGCCGACCGATGCTCTGTCCAAGCTCTGCGAGGTGATGAAAGAAACCCGCGCCTACGGCTTTGAAAAAGTGCGCTCGGAACAGATTGAACTTGGCGCCAAGGTACGGGCGCTGTTCGAGAGCCGCGGCATCCCCAGCGTCGCGGCCGAGGGCTTCAAGGCGCCGGGCGTGGTGGTCAGCTATACGCAAGACCCCGAGATCCAGAATGGCCGCAAGTTCCTGGCGCAGGGACTGCAAACCGCTGCCGGCGTGCCGCTGCAGTGTGATGAACCGGCCGACTTCATGACCTTCCGCGTCGGTCTGTTCGGACTCGACAAGTGGCATAACGTCGATCGCACCGTGGCCCAGTTGTCGGCTGCGCTGGAGCGGATTCTTTAGCCAGCTTCATCGCGGTAGTGCGCGCACAGCAATTCGATCAACGCGAGAGCATAGGCCGGCAATTTCTCGCGGTCACGCAGCAGGATGTAGCGCTCGCGCACCGTCCAGGTGTCGGTAAGTTCGATCAAGGCCAGTCCCATGGTGTCCCTGTTACGGCGTGCCGCGCTCTCAGGGACAACGCCAACGCCGACGCCCGCGCCTATCATGCGACACATGGCATCGAAGCTAGAGAGTTGAATACGCAGTTTCAAGGGCTTGCCAATTTTTTCCGTCACCTGCGATAGGAAAGTCTGGATGGTGCTGCCCTGCTGCATGCCGACCTGGTCTTCGTCCAGTGTTTCGACAAACGAAAGGCTTGCACGGGCGGCAAATGGGTGATTCCTGGCTGTCACCAGCACCAGACGGTCGGTGCTGAAATGGATCGTCTGCAGGCCCAGGACATCCACCCGCCCGGCAACGATCCCGATGTCTGCGCGTCCCTCCAGCACACCCCTGGCAATTTCAGCGTTCGGTTTTTCCTGAAGGTCAATGTTGACGCGCGGATTGTTCGACAGGAAGGCGGGCAGAATTTCCGGCAGAAAATCGGTCACCGCTGTGGTGTTGGCAAAAACCCGAACGTGACCGCGCAGTCCGTCGCCGTATTCCTGCATGTCCAGGCCCAACTGTTCGACCTGCCGCAGTACACAGCGTGCGTGATGCAGGAATGCCTCTCCCGGTGGCGTCAGGCGTACGCCGCGAGCTTCCCGGTACAGCAGGACCTGACCGCACTGAGCCTCGATAGACTTGATGCGTGTGCTGGACGCGGCCAACGACAAATGTTGCCGTTGCGCGGCCCGTGTCAGGCTGCCTTCGTCGGCAGCCAGAACGAACAATCTCAGATCGGTAAGGTCAAAGTGCATTCTCGAATACTAGCGTAAACCCTGAAATCCTTCGGAAATTCCGAAGTGCTGGTTCTGAAATGAGTGATTGTGTCTGATCGCAGGAGAGGCGACGATGATGCCCTAATTCAACGAGGAGAAAGCATGAAATTATTAAAAGCTCTGACAACCGTCGCGACCCTGGTATTGAGCGTCGGTTTGGCATCAGCGCAGGACAAACCGGTCGAACTGAAAATCGGCATCACCACCTTCCTCTCGGGTGCGGCGTCTGTGTTCGGCGTGCCGGCCAAGGCGGCTGCCGAATTGCTGATTGACGATATCAACGCCCAGGGAGGTATTGGGGGTGTTAAAGTTTCTGCCACTTTCATTGACGAAGGCATCGGTGGCGACAAATTGCTGAGTGAGTACCGCCGCCTGGTGCAGGAGCAGGGTGTTCGTACCATGCTGTCGGCCATTTCCAGCGGCAACTGCAACATCATTGCTCCAGTGGCAGAAGACCTGAAGGTGCTAAACGTCATGTGGGACTGTGGTACTGAAAAAATTCTCGAAGACAAGCGCTACAAATACGTGGTGCGGACCCAGGCCAACGCAACCACCGAGATGGTGGCTACCGTCTTGTATCTGCTCAAGACCAAGCCTAACTTTTCGACTGTCGCGGTGGTCAATCAGGACTACGCCTGGGGTCGTGATTCCTGGGAAATATTCCTCAATACGCTCAAGGCGTTCAAGCCCGATGTGAAAGTCGTGGCGGAAATGTTTCCCAAGCTTGGAGCCTCGGATTTCTCCACTGAAATCAGTCGCCTGCAGGCACTGCGCCCCGACGTCGTTTTGAACACCTCGTGGGGCGGTGACCTCGACACATTTGTGCGTCAGGCCTCGCAACGTGGCCTGTTCACTCAGGGGACCCTGATGGTGCTGCCTCTTGCCGAAAGCTCGCTTGAGCGCTTGGGCAGCACTTTGCCAGAGGGTGTGATAGTGGGTGGGCGCGGTGATCACTACTTTCTGCACCCTGAAACCAAAGACGATCCGAAGCACAAGGAATTCGTAGCCAAGTTTCGCGCCAAGACCAATGCCTACCCGATTTATCCGACCTACCACATGGCCCAAGCCTTGTTTGGCTTGAAGACCGGCTATGAAAATGCCATCAAGGCCAACGGCGGGAAGTGGCCTGCGCCAGAGCAAGTGGCCGAGGCCATGCGCAAGATGGAGTTCAAGGCATTTGGCCGAACCGTCAGTATGCGCGAGGATGGTCAGGGACTGGAAGCCCAATTGCTGGGTCTGACCAAGCGTGTGCCCCAGTACCCGTTTGCCGTGATGGACAAAATGATGCTGGTGCCGGCCGACATGGTGACCACTCCGGTAGGACAGAAATCACCGGTCTGGGTCAAGACCATCAAAACCGATGTGCTGAATAGCGATCGTCTGAAATCTTACGACTTCAAATGAGTTGTTGAAAGGGTGACTCACCACGCAAAGTGGTGGGTTTCTTCATATTGATGGTTTCAATTCGCAGATGAACGCCAGTCTATTTACTCTTGCCTTGATGGATGGCGTGTCCACTGCAGCGGCACTTTTTC
>JBBQZA010000304.1:0-4630 GCA_038208175.1 Burkholderiales bacterium | reverse complement strand
GTGCTTCGTGTATTCCAAGTCGAATCAACGCTTCGGGATGATTCGCGTCAGCGCGCAACAATTTTTGCCAGGCACTGGCGGCAAGATCTTCCCGCGCGTTTTGCTGCCAATAGCGCGCTTGGTCAGCGAGTTGACGAATCGCCGGATCGTCTGCTGACCAAACAAGTTGAATACCTGGACCGAGTGCCAGAAGCAAGCAGGTCAATTTTCCAAATTTCATCATTTGTTGCATTTCGCAGGAACTCCCCAATCGAGCCGACCATCCGGTGCGAACCGAAAACGCTGGTCCATCCAGCCCTGTGCGAAAAGACCCAAGGCCTGTTCATAATAAACCGATGGTACGCCGCCTGCAGCGGTAATTCTCAACCTTTGACGTTCAGCCGAGGCTTTTGCGCCCACTGCCTCAAGATACGGCAATAAAGCAACGGAAAAACCGATCGGCCCACTTCCCTCGGAACGCCCGGAAAAAGCATCCACTCTGGCGGGCGGAACCAGCAACTGGTCAAGCAATGCAGCCATGCCCGTCATTCGCGCCAACAGACGGCTACGGTCGGGATCCCGATCAGACAGCATGGCCGTCCAGAGGTAAGTACGGATAGCCTCATGGCCACCATCGAAGCCCGCCTCTGCATCCAGTGCAAATCCGGAGTCGGGCCGCACCACAATCCAGTCAGGCACCAGCAGTTGCGGAGTCACCGCTTCCAGCATCGCCAGCGTGGTACTCGCCAGCAAACTCCATGGCCCGGAAGGCACCTCACTGGCCAGTCCGCGCAAAACCGGCAATGGCAAATAGCTCGGGTTAAGCTTCCAGCCGCCCGTCGTCAGCTGGTAACCCTGGGGCCCCGGTATCAGCACCGGCCCGACGCCGGCAACGGTTTTTACCAGTTCGATTTCAATACGGGCTTGCATCAACTCGGCCATCGCTCGCAGTGCTTTGCTACTCCAGCGACGCGACGCCTGGAATAACACATAGGAAAACCAGAGCTCAGCATCGCTTGCAGCATTGGTATCGACGACTCCCCACCCGCCATCGCTGCGCTTACCCCACTTCCAGGCCATCAACCGCGCAGACAGATCGCCTTGCGCCAAATTGGCACTCGTCCATCCAAGAACGCTGTCAAAAGTCGACCTGTCATTGGCGACCAGCGCAAAAAACAGGGCATAGGCCTGGCCCTCGGAAGTCGACTGACTTTGCGCGGAGTAATCAATGACGCGTCCATCGGCCTGTATGAATCTCTTCTTGAAAGCCTTCCAGTCTGGCCAATCGTTGCAGTCGGCAGAGTGCGCCGCGCCATCCAACATTGCAGTGACCGTGAGCGCCGCGATCGATGTCATGAAATATCGTCGTGAGTGCATGGCTACCGGGTATTCCAAGTTCAGTGCCGGTGGCCGCCCTAAGTTCTCTCCATGCGCTTGGCTGCGATGCGGCGCAAAGCCCGATAGGAAATGACCGCCAACAACACTGACATGAGAATTGCGAGCACGCTGGCCAGCATGGGATGCCTGGAAAACAGCCAAAACAACCGTGTAGTCAAGGGCAGTGATCCAAGGTAGTAGGTAGGGCTGACCCGGGCATAACTCTCCCCCCGCTCATCGACAACAACAAAATCTCCCTGCAGGTTCTTGATTCGCTCCGGATTCAACAAAGCATCAGTGATCTTTTGCAAGTCTGCCGACTTGTCCGCATACAACAGGACCACACTACGTCCTGATTGCAAAGGCGACTCGAAGGCCATCATGCTCGTCAGAGCGCCATCACCCTTCAATTTCAGCACGCCGTCCGGGCGCGGCACGGCCTGCAGATCCTCTTCTTCCCAGCGATATATCGCTCGCTGAAATATGTCCGGTTCGCGCAAACGGTGCTCCCCATCAACCCGAACCAACGGCAAATAGTCGGCCCATTTTGTCATCAGGCTTTGATCTTGTGCGGAGCCGATGACCAGCAAATCGCGGTTCGCTACCTTGTCTATTTCGTTCGCTGAAACCAGCGCATGCCGTATCACCGGATAGCCGGTCGCTTCACCCATGCGGCCCATCAGCATCAGATAAACACCAATTTCATTCGCATTGGGTTGCTCAGGCAGCACGACGGCGGTCTCTGACAAGTCCGCAAGGCGCGTAAACGGGAAACCAATCTTGCTGAAAAATGCCAGATTGGGTAGCGCACTGTAATGCGGGAAACCGCTGAAATCCAGTGTCGACTGCGGGTCTACGGCGCCTCTCAGGTTGTCCGGAAGACTGTCGCGGCACTCCCCTTCCTTGGTCAACTCGAAATAATATTGAAGCTGCAATTGATCGCGGCCAAAGACTTGATACGGCGGCACAAACACCAAGTCTTCCCGATAATTGAAACTCTTGTCAACGCCGGGCAATCTGACCAGATTTTTGGCTTCTTGCTTCTTGCCCGAGTCATCGAGCGCCAGTGCCTGCACAAATTCTCCATTGATATTGACATTCAGGCTGGAGTTTCTGTTGTAAGGCAAAGCTAAAAAACGGTATTTCAACTCAATCGGCACACCCTGGCTGCGCCAGGTAAAGAGATCCGGCGCAGCGCGGAAATTCACTCGTATAACGTCCGGAAAGAAACCCTGCACTTGAAGTTCTTCCGGTCGTGCCAATTCCGCAAAGCGCACGGGTCGGTCGGTTGGCACCCAGGCCGGGGCATCGTAAGGCTTGCGAGCCGGTGGTTCGCTGTCCTGCGTGACGGCAACACGCTGTCCTGTAAGAGCCCTGCTACCCAGCGCAATCGACCGGGCTGCCTGCATCAATTCCTCGTCCGAGTTGCCACGTATCACCAATAGCTTGGCGGCGGGATTGCCCGGATGAGGTTCGATCGAAACGGTCGCTCCAGATGCCCCGGCGAGACCCTCGACCTTCTCGGCACCTTGAAGAAAAACCACCGCATTGCCGTCTGGCAAAGCACCCAGCGCTGTCGGAAATTGGGCTCCTCGGTAACTGGCCTGTCCGCCGAACCACGATGCAAGAACGCCGGCCGCCCTCAACGCACCAAACGAAGGCGCCGCGGCAAATACAAACGGCAGTTTGAGAGGCGAATTGTCGCGTCTGTCAAAAAAAGGAGCCGGCAGATATTTCAGATCGCTCGGCGACGCCAACGGTGCCAGAGTCAGTTCGATGCGACCCAGATTACTCAGTTCGAGCCAGAGCGAGGTATGCAGCGGGTCTTCACATTTATAGGTGTAATGCCCGATCAGTCGAAACTGAAGTCTGTTGTAGTCGGTGAAGAAGCGCGGGTCGAGCTCGATTTCGCGAGTGTTGGATAGACCCTTTTCACGCGGCAGCGCGACCACCGAAGACACTTCACCGTTGAGCATGACATTGAGGTGGCTCAACTCGGCCAGCAATGACGGCGAATAGGTGTAGCCAATGATCAGCTTGGCCGCCACAACCACCTCATCGGATCGAATTGAAAACGGCAACGAGAGCGTCCCCTCGACGCCGCGCAGTCGAATCGGCGTCAAAGCGCCCAGTTGTTTGAAGGTAAAGGACAGTACACGTTGCCTGCCACCAGGGACTGTTGCACCGGCGCTGACCGGCGCCAACTCATCGGCCAGACCGGTGCGCTCGGCATTGCCTAACGCCCGACGCGATTTGGCCTCAATCGGAGAACTCACAATGAAGCTCGACAACAGCAATAAAACGCAGATGAAAGCGGGCTGCCAATTCGATTGACGCCAGTTCTCCAGCAATCTACCGACTCCTATTTTTTCCATAACTCCAAACCTCTCCAGCGAACAGTTGAGGACATCATCTTGATAAATCGGCCCATGCCATCAAGGCCAGCGTACATGACTTCCCGCAGGCCATTCAAGGGTCGATCAACATCGTGCTCGGGTATCCAGCGTTGCCATGCATCGGCGCGTGAAAACGTCGCCGCAACCAGTGCGCGGTAGTCGTCTAACGCCATGCTTTCAAAACGCACCCGAAATGCCAGCCCTCGATTAAACACCACCGCCGCCGGAATCGCGAATTCCCTTTCCCCCCGGAACAGGGATATCCTCACCAAGCTACCCTCGTCGAGCGCAAGCTCGACCGGAAGCTTGAGCGCCAGACCGCCTTCTGAAAAGTCTTCGGCTTGGCAGGCCACCGTCCGCCCATTGGGTAACTTGATCATCGCCGGCATGCTGATTTGCACGCGCCAATGGCGCCTGATCTGGCGGCACTCCAGCGCCACCGACATCGTCGCCGCCAATATGATCAGGTTGTAAGTAGTCCATAGAAGGTTGAAAAGGACCGTTCCGAACTCGGCCGTGTTCCACCAGAACAATCGGCCAAAGCCGATCATGAGTCCGATGATGTTCAACGAAAAAATGGCCACATAAGGGAGCGCGATCTTCCAGTCAAAGAACTCACGCTCGATCCTGCCGCCTTTGGCAGTCACCGTGAACTGACCCAACTTTGGGTTGATCATTGCCAGTGTCGTAGGCACCATGATGTACCAGGCCAGCGCCGTCTCATAGACTTCGGCCCAGAAAGTATGCCGATGTTTTCCCTGCATGCGAGAGTTTGCAACATTCGCGTGGATAAGGTGCGGCAAAGCAAAGACGGCAATCAAGTCAGCCGAAGCCTGAATGACATGTGCCTCAAAGAACAGATAACACAGGGGTGCGGT
>JBBQZA010000303.1:0-4634 GCA_038208175.1 Burkholderiales bacterium | reverse complement strand
TTCGCCAGGCGCGCTCGCTCGGCCTGGGCCACGCCGTGCTGTGCGCAGAGCATCTCGTCGGCAACGAGCCCTTTGCCGTGCTGCTGGCGGACGACCTGATGGTCGGCCCGCCCGGCGGCCTCTCGGTGA
The DNA here is from genome assembly GCA_038208175.1 of Burkholderiales bacterium. Classification (GTDB taxonomy): domain Bacteria; phylum Pseudomonadota; class Gammaproteobacteria; order Burkholderiales; family Burkholderiaceae_C; genus Rhodoferax. Next base: position 4,505 of record JBBQZA010000303.1, on the reverse strand, counting down.
TGGCCCAGATGGCCGAGCAGTTCAGCAAGCTGCAGCAATCGATTCTTGCGGTGCAGGAGGTGCCAGCCGAACAGACTCGCCGCTACGGCATCGTGGCCGGCAAAACGGCTGGCGAGCGACTGATGAAAGTCACCAGCATGGTCGAGAAACCGGCTCCGGAACTCGCGCCGTCGCGCATGGGCGTGGCCGGCCGCTACATCCTGACGCCAGGCGTCTTCGAGCAGATCCGCAACCAGAACCGGGGCGTGGGCGGCGAGATCCAGCTCACCGACGGCATTGCCGGACTGATGGCCGACGAAAGCGTTTACGCCTTTCAGTATCTGGGCAAGCGCTACGACTGCGGCAGCAAGGAAGGCTTTCTGGAGGCTACGGTAGAGCTTGCATTGCAGCATCCGGAAGTCGGCGCGCACTTCCGGAACTACCTCGAAAATCTGCAGATCGGCTGGTCCGGCCGCGAACGCCGGGTTTCAAAGGCGCTGTAGCAAGTTACAGACGGTCAGCGGCGCTTGAGCACATGGATGTAGTCGCCGCCGACGGTTTTTTGATCCACCAGGTCGTTGCCGGTCTGCCGGGCAAAGGCCTGGAAATCGCGGGTTGAGCCGGCATCGGTCGAAACCACGCGCAAAAGCTGGCCGCTTTCCATCACAGCCAGCGCCTTTTTGGCTTTGAGGATGGGCAGCGGGCAGTTCAGCCCGCGCGTGTCGAGTTCCTTGTCGATATGCATGGATTCCCCTTGGCTCATGACGGAAACACGCCGGTGGACAGGTAGCGGTCACCACGGTCGCAGACGACAAAAACGATGACTGCGTCTTTCACCGTTTTGGCGATTTCCTGCGCCACCCAGCAAGCGCCGCCAGCCGAAATGCCGGCAAAAATGCCCTCCTCGCGCGCCAGCCGGCGGCACATGTCTTCGGCAGCGGCCTGGCTGACGAGCACCAGTTCATCGACCGCGCCCGGGTCGTAGATTTTCGGCAAGTATTCCGGCGCCCATTTCCGGATGCCCGGAATGCGCGAGCCTTCGCTGGGCTGCGCCCCGATGATTTTGATGTCCTGGTTTTTTTCCTTCAGGTAGCGCGACACGCCAGTGATGGTTCCGGTGGTTCCCATCGCGCTGACAAAGTGCGTCACCGCGCCGCCGGTATCGGCCCAGATTTCGGGCCCGGTGGTTTCATAGTGGATGCGCGGATTGTCGGCGTTGGCGAACTGGTCGAGCACCCTGCCCTTGCCTTCCTGCTGCATCCGTTCGGCCAGATCGCGCGAATGCTCCATGCCTGCGCTTTTGGGCGTCAGGATCAGCTCGGCGCCGAAGGCCTTCATGGTCTGGGCGCGCTCGATGCTCAGGTCCTCGGGCATGATAAGGATCAGGCGGTAGCCCTTGATCGCCGCCGCCATCGCCAACGCGATGCCAGTGTTTCCCGAGGTAGCTTCGATCAGCGTGTCACCAGGACGGATGTCGCCGCGCTCCTCGGCGCGCCGGATCATCGACAGAGCCGGACGGTCCTTGACCGAGCCGGCCGGGTTGTTGCCCTCGAGCTTGCCCAGAACAACATTGCCGCAGGCGGCGTTTTCGGCCGCGCCGATGCGCTGCAGTGACACCAACGGCGTTTTACCTACCGCATCTTCAATGGTTGGAAATTTCATAAGGCCTACTGTGCCATAATTTCGCTCTTTGCTTTTATTGCCCGGGTGGTGAAATTGGTAGACGCAGGGGACTCAAAATCCCCCGCCGAAAGGCGTGCCGGTTCGATTCCGGCCCCGGGCACCAATCGATAGATTCAGACAGTTTCAAAACCCGCATGTTTATTCGCATGGCGGGTTTTTTGCTTGTCTGGCGATGACCTGTAAAAAGCACCCCTTGAATCAAGAACTGACAGGCTTTGTTCTTCAGTCTCCGGACGCCTGACGAGGCGATTGCAGTACACCCTACCGGTCATGGGGAATCACGACACGAGCGATGGCGGCTTGTTTTATGAATTAAATAGAATCAGCTGTCCAGTAACTGTTCGCGCGGCTCGTTGCGCAGGAATCGCAGATTTACCATGATGAAAAGCTCCAAGCTGCCTGTCCCGCAGGCCATACAAGAAGAAAGTGTCCGATGTCGCGTCGTTTAGCCTGGAGTTTGCTGAGCCTGCATATGCTTGTGCTTGCGGTGGGTACTCAGATGCCCAATGCCTGGCGTCAGGGCGTAGAACAGATCATTCAAGCGCCTTTTAACTTGTCGCCCTATGCGCACTTTGTCGTGTTCGGCAGCATGGCGCTGGTGCTTTCAATGCACCCGCTGACCTGGCCCGCCGGGCGCGTGCTTTTGCTGGCCCTGGTTTTGGCTTTGGCGACCGAAGCATTTCAGTTTTTTGCCATTGACCGGCATCCCCGCTGGATTGATGTAGCGATCGACATGGCTGGCGCCGTGCTTGCTTTGGTTCTCCTGGCGGCCCGAAACAAATTGGCCGGCCTCAACTCGCCATGTTGATGAATGCAAGGCGATGGTCGGTCTTGGCCCGAAGGTCCCGGGTCTTGTGCCCGGACATGGGGATTCTGTCGACGAACTTTGTGAGGCCGCATCCATAAAATCAACTAAGATTAAATGGCAGGGCAAGTGCGGGCCAGCCAGCCACATGGAAACCCATATCTCCCTATTGTGGAAGCAAGCGAAAGGTATATCTCGTGTCCATTACAAGTAGACTGGCTAAACGGATTTCAAATTACGATAGCCAGGAATCCGTAGGATCAAAGCTGAGGGCCAAGCGCATCGCACCCTTGCTGGAAATGATCGAAGGCGTTTTCAAAACACATGGCCATGTGCAAATTATCGACATCGGTGGATCGGAACAGTATTGGGGAATAGTTCCCTTGCAATACCTCATCGACCACAATGTAAAAATCACGGTTGTCAATCTTCCGGGAAGCTTGTTGCCCAAGGATCATGGGCCCTTTATTTTTGTCGAATCCGACGGCTGTGACCTCGCTTGTTTCAAGGATCGGTCATTTCATATAGCGCATTCAAATTCGGTTGTGGAACATGTCGGAGATTGGGGACGCAAGGTCCAGTTTGCCAAGGAACTCGAACGGGTCTCAGAGGCGTATTTTGTGCAGACTCCAAACTATTGGTTCCCAATTGAGCCGCACTTTATGACGCCGTTTTTTCACTGGCTTCCCAAACCAGTTCGCATGTGGCTGGTTACGCATTTTCGACTGGGGCATTTCAAAAAGGCAGAATCCGTTGGCGAAGCCGTGATGCTGGCAGAGCATGCCCGGCTGCTTACTGGCGAAATGATGCAATACCTGTTCAAGGATGCTGAAATCTTGACGGAAAGATTTTTCCTGCTGCCCAAGTCATTCGTCGCCCTGAAGAAATGATTTGAAGGCCTGACGAATGGACCGACCGCCGATTTGGCTTTACAGCCATCGCGCGGAGCCGGTAGCCGGTAGCCGGTTCATCCGAGCAAGATGTCCCAATCGGTCGTCTCCAGAATGGTGCGGCGCACCTTCTCCTTGAGCCACAGGTCGTAAAAGTCGATCGGGTTGTAGTCGTCGGTCAGCACCATGGCGGGGGTGCCGGCCGGGAAGCGATAGGTGTTCTGCCAACCCATACGCACGCCGTCTGCAGCCAGTGGATGCACCGGGAAAGCGGCGAGTTGCCCGGCGCGCAACGGCCGCACCGGGCCGTCGTGCGCTATGACCACCAGGTTGCCGTAGGCATCCGGCGTCTTGGCGTCAAACACCGCATGCGTCTGCACCTGCCCAAAAACAGCTTGCACCGTCTTGATCACCGATGCGGTCATGAACCCGCGCTCGCCCAGCGTGCCGACCAGGTTGATTGCCAGTACCGCGTCGGGCGTCATGCGCGACTTCAGAAGCTGCATTGCCTCCAGGCTCAGCACATGGCCCGGCGTGGTGTCGCCGTTGAAAACGTCAAGCACGACATAGTCGTAGCGTTGGCGGGTACGGTTCAGGAAATAGCGCGCATCCTCGACATGCACCGCGATCTTGGGGTCGAAGCCGAAATGCTGCTGCGCCAGGCTCGCCACCATCGGATCGATATCAACCACCTCGGTATGGATGCCCCGCGCCGCATACCATGACGGCACGATGCCAGTGCCAAGGCCGACCACCAGGCAGTTTTTGCCGCCGGGGTTGAGGGCAACAGGCAAAAACTCCATCAGATAGGAATACTCGTAGACCGACTGGCCACTGTCGACGTCGATGCCGCCCTGCACCAGGCCGTCGATGAGCAGCTCGCGGGTGCGCATTTTCGGGCCGGCGTACTCGACCACCCGCAGGTCGCCATAAAAACTGTCGCGTTGCGCGGTCAGCTGGACCCGGGTGCCGTCGGCCAGCCCCTTGGCGGTCAGGCGGTCGGGCGGCGCCAGCAAAACCGGCAGCACCAGCAGTGCTGCCACCGCCCACTGGCGGCGAAACAGCAGAAAGTAGCCAGCGCCCAGCGCCATCAGCAGAAAGCCGGCGAGCACGAAAATCCGGTTCACGCCAAGGTAGGCGATCAGGAA
>JBBQZA010000302.1:0-4655 GCA_038208175.1 Burkholderiales bacterium | reverse complement strand
ACCAGCCCGCCGAACTCCTCCTTGACCGGGTCCCAGGTGGTGCTGAGCAGAAAACCCAGACCGTACTTGCTGATTGCAGGCCAGGCGCTGATCGTGAGTGAGACCAGAATGGCCAGCAGCATGCCCAGCGTAAACAGCGCCGCGCCTTTGGCCAGCCAGCCAAAGATGCGGTCTGCCATGGGGCTTGAGCGGGCGCGCTTGGGTTCAGGAGGACTGGTCATGACACGTCGGGACGAGCTCGCAGGGGAAGGGGCGGACAACTGTTCCGCGAACAGTGTAGTTGACATGTGCCAACTCCCTTGACAAGGTCCTTCGGTTCAAAGGTCGCTTATTTCAGGGCCACCGGCTTGCCGGCGGCGTCAGTCACTTGCCCCCAAGCTTTTTCAATCGAACCGATCACATTGGCCGGCATCGGTACGTAATCCAGATCAGCCGCGCTCTTGCCGCCATTCTTGTAGGCCCAGCTGAAGAATTTAAAAGTCTCGGTCGCATTCGCCGGCTTGTCCTGTTTAAGGTACATCAGGATGAAAGTCGCGGTCGAAATCGGCCAGGCGTTCTTGCCGGGCTGGTCCGTGATCAGCTGGTAAAAGGACTTGTTCCAGTCGGCGCCGGCAGCTGCCGCTTTGAAACTCTCATCATCGGGCGTCACAAACACTCCATCGCGGTTCTTCATCAATGTGTAGGTCATCTTGTTTTGCTTGACGTAGGAGTACTCGACATAACCGATCGAATTGGGCAGGCGATTGACAAATGCCGCCACGCCTTCGTTGCCCTTGCCGCCCGCACCCACCGGCCAGTTGACGGCCGTGCCCTCACCGACCTTGGCCTTCCACTCCGGGTGGACGCGACTCAAATAGTTGGTGAAGTTGAAAGAGGTACCGGAACCATCGGCACGGCGCACCGGAGCAATCGCCGCATCGGGAAGCGCCAGATTCGGGTTCAAGGCCCTAATGGCGGCATCATTCCATTTGGTAATCTTGCCAAGGTAAATATCGCCGAGCACCTGGCCGTCGAGCTTCATCTGTCCCGCTGCAATGCCCTTGACGTTGATGACCGGCACGGTGCCACCGATCACAGCGGGGAACTGAAACTGTCCCTTGGCCTTGAGTACCTCATCGGTCTGCGGCATGTCGGAGGCGCCGAAATCAACCGTTTTCGAATCGATCTGCTTGATGCCGGCGCCTGAACCCACAGACTGGTAATTGACCTTGACGCCGGTGGCCTTGTTGTATTCGGCAGCCCATTTGGCATACAAGGGAGCCGGGAAGGTGGCACCCGCGCCAGTGATTTCCTGTGCACTGGCCAGATTGAAACAGGACGTGGCCAGAACGCCGGCCACACTGATCAAAGAGATTTTGAAACTGGTTTTCATTGAAACACCTTTGCGTTGAAAGAAAAAGAGAAAGAAGACTTGGCAGTAGCGAACCGACTATAAGTAGCTTATGTGACAGGGTTGTGACATTTATTCAGACCTTACGCTGTCACCGCGTCTTCGCAAAACATGTATCCAAACCAGAGACCGGTAGTGGGTGCGGACAGAATGCTATGCTGAGCGCCAGGAAACGGGAAAACACAGCTGATGCAAGATGGAACACGCCTGGCCGCGGTCGACTTGGGGTCGAACAGCTTTCGCCTTGAAATTGGACGAATCGAACACGACCAGTTCTACCGCACCGAGTATTTGAAAGAGACCGTGCGTCAGGGCAGTGGTCTGGATGAAGAGCGCAATCTGACGGCAGACGCCATGCAAAGGGGTTGGGATTGCCTGGCCCGTTTTGGCGAGCGTCTGGCCGGTTTCGGGTCTGCAGAAGTGCGTGCCGTGGCCACGCAGACGCTGCGTGAAGCGCGCAACCGCGAGGAGTTTCTGCTCAAAGCCAATGACGTACTGGGCTTCCCGATCGACGTCATCTCGGGCCGGGAAGAAGCGCGCCTGATTTACCAGGGTGTCGCTCACACCTTGCCGCCCAGCAACGAGCGCCGCCTGGTGGTTGACATTGGCGGCCGTTCGACTGAACTGATTCTCGGGCAAGGCCTGATGCCAAAGTTGATGGAGTCCTACCGGGTCGGCAGCATCGCCTGGTCGACCCGCTATTTCCCGGACAACCAGTTCAGCCGGCACGCGTTTCACATGGCCGAGATTGCCGCCAAGGCAGTGCTGGATGAAGCCCTCAACGCCTACCGACGCGACGACTGGGAACTGGCTTATGGATCGGCCGGCACGGTGGGCGCTGTTGGCGACATGCTGGGCGCAGCCGGCTGGCCGAACGGCTTGGTCAATCGCGAGGGACTGGACTGGCTGCAAGACAAACTGATCAGCGCCCAAAGCGCCGACCGGGTCAGGCTGATCGGCCTGAAAGACGACCGCCGACCCGTAATTGGCGGTGGCTTGAGCATTTTGCGCGCCCTCTTTGATCTGCTGCAGATTGATGAGATGCACGTCTCTAGCGGCGGTCTGCGGCATGGGCTGCTGTTCAACATGCTGGGCAACACCGCAGACCATACCGATGTGCGTGATAAGTCGGTTCATCGACTGGCCAGCAAATTTGGTACCGACATTGCGCATGGCTGGCGCGTCAGCAAAGTCGCGCTTCATTTATTTGCCCAATTGCAGTCGAATCAGCCAGCCGCAGTGCCGAAAGACGAACGTCTGGCGCGAAAACTGAGTTGGGCCGCCCAACTGCACGAAATTGGCAGCCGCATCTCGCACAGTGACTATCACAAGCACGGCGCCTACATTCTGGGCAATTCGGATGCCATGGGCTTTGCGCTGTCGGAACTGCACCGCCTCAGTCAACTGGTATTGGGGCACCGGGGCAAACTGCGCAAGCTCGAGGTCGACTTTGAAGACCAGGAGTTCATACAGCAATTGCTGGCGCTACGCCTGGCTGTCATCTTGTGCCATGCCCGACGCGACCCCGATTTGAACGGTTTGCAGCTGACACGTATGGCGACAGAAGACAAGACATTTGCCATCAGCTGCCGTTCCGGCTGGGCGCAAAGCTACCCGCAGTCGGCCCACCTGCTGCGCGAAGAAGTGCTGGCCTGGCAGAAGACCCCCTGGAGCCTGGCCGTTGACCCTTCTTTCCGAAAGTGATAGAAACTGTATACACCGTTTAAATGAAGAAACGCATCATGGTCACCACAAAAAAAAGACAATTGCAAGCCGCGCTGCGGCACTCGCCAGTCCGGCCAAGAAGAGCGAACTGCTGCGTGCCGGCATCAAGGCCCTGGCAGCGATGTCAGACAGCGCCTTTGTGGCCGCACTCAAGGCGGTGCCGGCGATCAAGACCGGACGTCCTGCAAAGTCGTCATGAGGTAGAACGGCAGCGCCAATGAAAACTGTTCCTCCCGGGCCAGCATCTGGAGAAATTGAACTCAAGCTGGCCTTGCCGACTGGCGATCCTGCGGCCTTGGCCAAGCGGCTGGCACGGCTTCCCGTGCTACAACGCCGTAAAAGTACCCAGCTGCAGTTGCACAACATCTACTTCGACACTTCTGATCTGCTGTTGCGGCAACGGCGCGTAGCGCTGAGATTGCGACGCGTTGGCGATGCAGCCAAGCCGCTGTGGCGGCAGACCCTGAAGACTGCCGGTGGAAGCGATTCGGCGCTGAGTCAGCGCGGCGAATGGGAAATGCCCGTGCAGAGTGCTCACTTGTCATTGCAGGCGTTGCAGGCTACGCCGTGGGCCAGCATTGACACTCACGGCACAGTATTCCCGGCATTGGCGCCGGTCTTTGAAACCGACTTCGAACGCACCCTGTGGTTGGTGCGGCGGCGCGACGGCAGCGTGGTTGAAGTGGCTCTGGACGTCGGGCAAATTCTGGCCAACGACAGAAGCACTCCGATTTGTGAACTCGAACTCGAACTCAAGGCCGGTGGGCCGACAGCCTTGTTTGATGTTGCCCGTCAGATCGCCGAGAGCATCGCCGTACTTCCCGCCAGCAAGAGCAAGGCCGAGCGGGGCTATGCACTGGCACAGAATTCGATTGGCACGGCCCTGCGTGCGCAATCATTGCCTTTAGCACCCAAGCTGAGCTTGGCTGACACCGCACAGCAGATGTTGCGGGAAATGTTCTCCCAGTTCAGCAGCAACCTGAACACATTGCTCGTTTCGGACGACCCTGAGGTGGTGCATCAGGCACGCGTCGCCTGGCGTCGCTTTAGAAGTGCGCGACGCTTCTTCAAGCCGGTGCTGGCCGCAGAAGCTGTGCCGTCATGGCAGCCGCTGCAAACCCTGCTCATCTGTCTCGGGAAATTACGTGATCTGGACGTGGCCCTCAGCGAGACCTTGCCGCCGCTGGCCGAAGCCTATGTCGCCCAGGACCCGCGTCGCGCCGAAATGTGGCAGAGCATGATGCTGGCTCTGCTGCACAGCGCCACGCTGCAACGCAAAGCGGTGTGCTACGCCCTTCAGGAGCCCGCTGTGGGCGCTTGTCTGCTGGCGACAACGCAGTGGCTGGAAAGCTTGAGCAGTTTGCCTGCCAAAGAAAATGCAGTTCCCGAACCAAAGGGCTCTCTGCGTCGCTGGACGCGCGCGCGAACCGTCCACTTGCACGAGCAACTGAAGTTGGCACGCAAGAACTCTGAACAGCCTGAGCAGCAGCATCGTGTCCGCATTCTGGCCAAGAGAATGCGTTACAACCTGGAGGCGATG
>JBBQZA010000301.1:0-4681 GCA_038208175.1 Burkholderiales bacterium | reverse complement strand
CGCCAGCCATCGCTACGTGCTTACCGCCTTTGCCTATGGCTGTGGACTCGGTCCCACAGAAGCCGCGCGCCATCTCGGCGGAACAGTCTCAGCGGATCAGCTGGCATTTGCTGATCGTCGCCATATCGACATTGCTGACTTCAGTGGCCTTGATGACTGATAAAGCAAAACACAACCGATGGGAGTGATCAATGGCCGAACTGGGTGTACTTCAGCGCGTGGCGCTTCGCGGCGTGTGGCCGCACGAGGCACATCATTTCGCACCCTGGCTGGCCCAACCGGGCACCCTGGCAAAGCTCAGTGACGTCTTGGGCCTTGAGCTCGATCTGACGGGCCAGGAGGTTTGTCATTTGCGTTTTCCTTGTCTGAATTGAACCACTCAGCAAGGGATACATTTTTCAGGGGCAAGGTCAGTTGCGACGAATCAGGAGATCCGGATCGCGTCGCGATCAACTCGATCGCTTGAGTTGCGAATAGAAGTTTTCGTGCGGCCCCACAGCCAGCAACACAACTTCTTCAGGCGCCCGCTTGTCAGGATTTAAACTGTACGCCAGCAACGTCTCTTGATTGTTTAGTTTGAATTTATAGACAAAAACACCCGACAAATCACCTTTTTTTTCTTCGCCGATCGTCGGATCATCTGCAACCTTCCTGACCGCCTGGTCCAGGATCTTCTTTTCTTTTGCGTGAAGCTTCTTCGCAATGCGGGCAAACGACGGTGTCGTGAGAATTGCCAATGGCATCCGACTAACCGAATGTGTACGCTGAAACCCGGCCCGCTTTGACCTCCTCAAGCGACAGCATCGTGTCCTGAATCAATCGCAGCGGCAGTTCCGGGTTTTCCAAAACGGCCTTCCCAATACGTGCCCAATACTCGATTTGCTTGGGAACAGACCGGTGTTCGGCCGCCGCAACGGCTTTTGCGTCTTGCACCAATTCCTCTGACAATTTCAAAGCAATAGCCATGTTCATTCCTTTTTTAAAGGGAGTAATATGACATAGAATGCAACCTTTTGCAACCAATCAAAATACAGGAGTCTAGCTGGTGGCCCTTCCTGCTCATCGATGAGCAGGAAGGGTAGGCGTAAGGATTCGTTCGTAAATGCGTAAGATCGCCCGCAAACCCGCGCCAGGCTTGGATTTCAGTGATTTGACCGATGCGTTTTTGTGGAGCTATTCACTGAACCTCAGCCTGTAATCCTGCTTGTTTCGCGCGGTCGCGCTTGACGATGTCCAGCACCGTGTTCTTGCTGATGCCCAGCCGCAGTCCGACCTCCCGGTACGATTGTCCGGCGGCCACCAGCTCCAGCGCACGCTTTTGATGGCGATCGGCCTTCACGCGCTGGCCGGGCTGACGCCCGAAGCGCACGCCGCGCGCTTGCGCTGCGGCAATCCCGGAGCGAACCCGCTCTCGCAGCAGTTCACGCTCGAATTCGGCCAGGACGGACATGAGCGAGGCGATGAGCTTGCCTTGCGGAGTGCCCAGGTCAAACTGCAGGCCCGTCTGGGCAATCAGTGGGTTCTGTCGCATTGGTGATCGTACCGCCTGCTCTTCTATGCTGAGCGCTTTGACTGAAAAGGCTTGAAACACGATGCTGGCGACCAAAGGGATGCGCTTTCCAATTGACGTGATTCTGGTGTGCATCCGCTGGTACGCGGCCTATCCGTTGAGCTATCGTCATCTGGAGGAAATGATGCAGGAGCGCGGTGTGTTTGTCGACCATTCTTCAATCAATCGCTGGGCAATCCGGTTTCTACCCTTGCTTGAAAAAGTGTTCCGCAAGCACAAGCGCGCGGTGGGCGGCAGCTGGCGCATGGACGAGACCTAACTCAAGGTCAAGGGCGCCTGGAAATATCTCTACCGCGCAGTGGACAAGGAGGGAAAGACGGTCGATTTCCTGCTGACGGCCCGGCGCGACAAGGCCGCAGCCCTGCGGCTCTTCGAAAAAGCCATGAAGTCCAACGGTGTTCCAGAAAAGGTCACGATGGACAAGAGCGGCGCGAACAAAGCGGCCATGGATGAGATCAATGCCCGAGGCGAAATATCAGTCATCGTGCGACAAGTGAAGTACCTGAACAACATCGTGGAGCAGGACCATCGGGCCATCAAACGCGTCACCAGGTCGATGCTCAACTTCAAGTCATTTCGGGCCGCCAGAAATGTCCTGGCCGGCATCGAACTCATGCACATGATCCGTAAAGGCCAACTCATGCTGCAAGGCTGCAGCGAACAGTCGTTTGCCGACCAGTTTTATGCATTGGCAGGAAAAATCCGTCCCGTCTGAGGAACTGGCATCCGTTCCTACCCCAAACACGTTTATAAACCGGCAATGCGACAGAACCTTTCGTCGTGTGTGTTTGTCGGTTTTTTGGCGGTTTGTCATTAGCTCGTCGACTCTTTCGTGTCGGCCGCTTTGGGTTTTCCTGCGACTGGCTTTTTTCTCAACGACTCCCCCGTGATCGTCAAGCGGTGATGGTTCTGCATCAGCCGGTCAAGAATTGCGTCCGCCATCGTGGCGTCGCCAATCCACTCGTGCCAGTGCTCAATGGGTAGCTGGCTGGTGATAATCGTGGCCCGGCTTGATGCTCTGTCATCAATAATCTCCAGCAAGTTTGCCCGGGTCTGGCTGTCCAAAGCCACCATCCCCCAATCATTCAGAAGCAACACATCGGTTTTGCGGATCTGATCAAGCCACTTGCCGAACGTAGCGTTGGCGTGGCGAATGCGCAGCTCTTCGCCCAGCCGGGGAACGCGCTGGTAATGCGCACTGAAGCCTCGCCGGCAGGCGTGCTGCGCCAAGGCACAGGCTAGGTGTATGGTCCCGGAATGAGGTGACGGGGATCAGTTTTGAATATAGCCGGGTTTTTCTGCCAGGCATCCACAATGGTTTGGTAAGGCGTTTTCCATCTCAGCGCCTTCAAGGGTTTGGCAAAGTTGAAGGCGCAGACGAAGGCCAGCACATGAGCTCTCAAGCTCTCCAAGTCGGGATAGTGGTAGGCCTTGATAGTGGCATCCTTGATAGTGTGGTTCATCCGCTCGGCCTGCCCATTCGTCCAGGAGTGATAAGGCTTAGTCAGCTTGTGGACGATACCGTTTTCATTGCAGACCCAGCCAAAGATGTGCATCCCCAGAAAAGCGTGGATGGGCTTGTTACGGTTCTTTGGCAGCTCGGCAAAAGCCATGCCGTTGTCTGTCAAAACCGTGTGAATCGTGTATGGCGCTCAACTCCCTGGTCGTCATGGCCAGCATGCGTTTCCTTACATCGCGTCAATATTTTGATGAATCCGGGCCACCAGCGCATCGAAATCTGGCTGGCCTTGGTAATACAACGCTTGCGTCTTGCGATATTCCAGTGCAAAGCGTTCACGTTGTGCAGAGTCCCCAAGGACAAAAGCCGGGTTTCGGGCGATCACCTGCTCGTCACCGCTCCGAAAGCGCTCTGCCTTTCGCTCCTGGTAGGCGGGCTCCCGCATGAAAGCCAGCACCTCCTCGAGACCGAGAAGGCAGTACACATCGTAGTAGTGCCTCAGGAAGTTGCCAGGGAACGCTGGCGACTCGCCCAAGCGGCGGTACTTGGTAGAGATCGTCTGGAGTTTCTCGACGAAGGTATGCGTCGGCGCATAGCACGGTACGGCTACGGCCCGGTTGTCGAACACGTCGACGCCTCGGCTTCTGGCCAGATCCAGCGCCCATGAGGAGATGGTGACCGGCCGATTGGGCGCCGTATCATCAAAACCCAGTTCCAACAGAATGCCGTCCTTGACCCCAGCCAATGCCGATGCACGCGGCCTGTAGATCAGGCGGATGCCCGCGCTGCGCATCTTGTCGTCGTCGAACTGCGTGTCGCGCTCCACGCTGTCGATGCCTGGGATACGGATGCGCGAGGCCAGTTCGTCGTAGTAGTCACGCCGCGAGGCGACATGCGCGGGCTTGTCCTGGTTGCGCCCCGTCTTCACCTCCATGCCGGCGGGCGGCTCGATGCGGATGTCGATGTCTTCGGAGAAGCGGTGGATGACGCCAAAGCCCTTCGACAGGGACGTGCCGCCCTTGAGTTCGAATTGGAAGCCCTGGGCCTGCAAACCCCACAGGCAATGCATGATCCAGTAGTCCTTCTCGACCAGCATGGGATCGAGTCCGCGCTCGTCGGCGACGAGCGCAAGCAACCGGTCGAAGTCCCGCCGTGCGTGCAGGAACTCAAGCATCCCTCCACTCCCGCAGCCGCTTGCGCGTCGCAACGCTGCCAAAACTGCCGGCTGCGCGTTGCAGGCGGGCCGGGTCGAACGACGGCAGCTTGCTGCGCGCCTGGCGCAAGACCGCATCGCGGTCTTCGGCCAACTCTTCGAGATTGTTCAGCAGGTCGACATACAGAAACTCGGGCGTCAGCTTCTTTGGGAAGCGCGGCTTCATGCGGAAATCGAACTGCCGGTTGCCGAGCCGGAAGACGCCGTGGCGCTTGTGGTTATAGACCAGCGTGCGGTTGTAAAGCTGTGTGGTGCCCAAACCCAAGGCGTTGTAGGCCGAAGGGGAGAACACCAGGAAGTCCTTGTCGCGCAGGAACCCACCCACCACGTGTTCATCGGCAGGCGGAAGCGGACCAAAGCTCGATTGCTTCGGTGCGTGGTACAGCCCCTGGGCGAGCTTCTTCAGCTTCCCGGTGGCCACAAGCTCACGCAGGTGCCT
>JBBQZA010000300.1:0-4710 GCA_038208175.1 Burkholderiales bacterium | reverse complement strand
ACGTTTCAAACCAGCCAGGAACTGCGAGACGGAAAAATCATCGGACAGAGGCTCCATGCCGAGTTTGCCGAGGAGTTTGCCGACCATTGGCGCATCTTCACTGTCGGCGTAAACAACCGCACCAAAGCGGCGCGGATCGTTCAGCCGAAGTGTGCCCTGCGTCGTCACCATCTCAAAATGGTCATGCTTGCCCACAACCGGCAACTGGCGTGAAAACATCAGACTGCCTGACATCCCCAGGTGCAGCAGCAGCAAACCGCGATCAAGGTCAATCAGCAAGTATTTGCCGCGTCGGCGCACAGCCAGAACCGTTCGCCCAACCAGGCTGGACGGCGCACAACCCAGCGGCCAGCGCAAGTCCTTTCCCAGGCGCATCGAGAGCAGGCCGGCACCGGCAATTCTGTCGGCAAAACTCAAACGCGTCGCTTCAACTTCGGGTAATTCTGGCATGACGGGAAATAAAGACAGACATGGATTATTATGGTCCGATGTCGCCTTTCAACCGTTTTGCCCCCCTTGTTGTGCTGGTTTTTGCGCTCGCCGCGCAGGCACAAACGCCTGACGGCAAATCCGCGCCAGTGCAAAGTTCAGCGCTCAACAGCGAACTTTTCTACGAACTGTTGCTCGGTGAGCTCAACTTGCGCGGTGGGGAGCCGGCTACAGCGTATTCATTGATGCTGGATGCGGCGCGAAAAACAAATGACGGCCGCCTCTACCAACGGGCAGTCGACATTGCGCTGCAGTCGCGTTCGGGCGAGTCGGCGCTGCTGGCTGCGCGCGCCTGGAGGCAGGCGCTGCCAGGCTCGACAGAAGCCAATCGCTATCTGCTGCAGATATTGCTCAATCTGAATCGGACCGCCGAAACGCTGGAACCGCTGAAGCGCGAAATAGCCTCCACCGATGCCAAAGACCGCGTTGCGGCGATATTGTCCATTCCACGCTACTTCGCTCGCGTCTCCGACAAGAAACTTGCGGCCACGACGGTGGAGCAGGCCCTGGCGGCCTACCTCAACAGCGCAACGCTCGGCGCCGCCGCCTGGACCAGCATTGGGCGCATGCGCCTTGAGGCACTGGACGGTAACGGCGCGTTGGAAGCCGCACGCAAGGGCCAGGGCCTGGATGCCCGGGCGGACGGTCCGGCCATGCTGGCTTTAACCCTGATGGACACGAAGATGGCGCAGGCGGAAGCGATTGTCAAAAAGCACCTCGAAGGCCCGGCGACGCCAGATTTCCGCCTGGATTACGCGCGCATTCTGCTGGACTCGCAGCGCTACGCTGAGGCCGCCGTCCAGTTGGACGCCGTGACCCAGGAGAAGCCGGACTACATGCCGGCGTGGCTGATACGGGGAGCGCTCGAGTTGCAGCAAGGAAAGCTCGCTGCGGCCGAACATTCACTCAATCAGTATGTCGATATGGCTCTGGTCACACGAGCCGGCGCCGCCCGTACAGAAAACGTTCGTGGACTGGAACAGGCCTATCTCTCGCTGGCCCAGATTGCCGAGCAAAGAAAGGACTTTGCAAAGGCTGATGCATGGCTAAGACGCATCGACAACCCGGAGCATCTGCTCAACGCGCAGTTTCGTCGCGCCGCCATGCTGGCCCGCCAGGGCAAGCTCGAAGAGGCACGCAAACTGATTCGCAGCCAGCCGGAAAAATCAGCGCAAGATGCACGTCTCAAGGTTTCGGCTGAAGTCGAACTGCTGCGTGACAGCAAGCAATACAAAAGCGCTTATGACGTTCTTACGCAAGCCATCAGCCGCCACCCAGGTGATCTCGATCTGGTCTACGACCTGGCAATGATGGCTGAAAAGCTGGGAAATCTGGACGAAATGGAGCGCCAGCTACGCAGCGTGATCGCTGGCAGACCGGAACATCAACATGCCTACAACGCCCTCGGCTTCTCACTGGCCGAGCGCAACATCCGTCTGGGCGAGGCCAGGCAACTGATCCTGAAAGCTCTGGAATACGCACCGGGCGATCCCTTCATCACCGACAGCCTGGCCTGGGTTGAATTTCGCAGTGGCAATCTGGCCGAGGCGCTCAATCTTTTACAGACTGCGTTCAAAGCCAGGCCAGACGCAGAAATTGCGGCCCACATGGGAGAGGTTTTATGGAACCTGGGTCGGCGTGATGAGGCCATCAGCATCTGGCGCGAAGGAGTCCAGATCGATGCGGCTAACGAATCCCTGCAAAGCACGCTCAAGCGTCTGCACGTGAAGTTGTGATGCCGGTCTTGAAGCTTTTCTTCATGGCAATGCTTTTTGCCAACTTGCTGGTCGCGGGTTGTGCAGTGCAGCCGCGCAGCAGCGATGCCATGACTTCCAGCACGTCGTCATGGACCGGTCGACTGGCGCTGCGGGTCGATTCGACCGAGCCGCAAGCGCAGGCCATGGCATTTGCCGCAGGATTTGAGCTCAGCGGGAACGCACAGTCCGGCCAATTGGCACTCCTGACACCGTTGGGAACCACCTTTGCCTCGCTCTCCTGGACCGAGCGGACTGCTGTCATGCGCGGGGGCAGCGGCGACGACCAACATTTTGAGTCTCTGGCGGCCTTGATCAAGAACACCCTTGGCACCGAAGTTCCGGTAGCGGCACTTTTTGCCTGGCTGGCTGGCGACAATATGTCGACGGCCGGCTGGAGTGCCGACCTCTCCAGATATGCAGACGGCAGCATCCTGGCCCGGCGCTCGCAACCGCTGCCGGCAGCGGAGATCCGGCTGCTACTTGAAAAATGAAGTCCCTGTACGACGTTGCAGCACCGGCCAAGCTGAATCTGTTCTTGCACATTACCGGCAGGAGGGACGATGGCTACCATTTGCTGCAATCGGTCTTCATGCTCATTGACTGGTGCGACACGCTCCATTTCGAGCTGCGAGCGGACCGACAAATCAGCCGTGAAGACCTCGGCACGGCACTGCCGGCTGACGATCTGGTGCTGCGCGCCGCTCGTGCGCTGCAGGCTGCCGGCGCCATTTCGGTCGGCGCGCACATCGGCATTGAAAAGCACATTCCGACGCAGGCCGGTATGGGCGGAGGTTCATCCGATGCTGCATCGACCCTGCTGGCCCTGAACCGACTCTGGAAACTCGACTTTTCGCTGCAGACACTGCAGCAGATCGGTTTGAAGCTGGGTGCCGACGTGCCATTTTTTCTGGCTGGACAAAACGCCTGGGTGGAAGGTGTGGGCGAGGAGATGACACCGATCCACCTGCCCAAGGGCCAGTTTCTGGTGGTAAAACCGGCTCAGGGTCTGGACACCGGCGCTATTTTCTCGGACCCGTCGCTGAAGCGCGACAGCGAGACTGCTATAATTTCCGGCTTCTCTGCAGAGGCATTCGGTTTTGGCCGTAACGACTTGCAGGGCGTTGCCGAAAGGCTGTGTTCCGGCGTGATTCAGGCCCTTGAATGGCTTGCATCGCTTGGCCTGAAGGGCCGGATGACGGGCTCTGGAAGCGCGGTGTTTGCACAGGTGTTGCAGCACATTGAATTGGGCAACGTGCCGGACACGTTGCAGCTCAGGTTCTGCAACAATTTGGCTGTTCACCCCCTAGTGGGCTGGGCAACCAATGACAGTTTATCGGTTGACGGTCTTTGACCGTCAACCCGTGTAGGGGAGTCGCCAAGCTGGTTAAGGCACTGGATTTTGATTCCAGCATGCGAAGGTTCGAATCCTTCCTCCCCTGCCAAATAATTGGCTGTGCGTACCCAAGGTTCGCGCGGCATGGACCGTAAGCTGAACGCGCAGGCGCATTCATTACTCAACCGCTGGACTACTCATGCAGGCTCCTGAATCTCCTGATTTCATGGTTTTTACAGGCAACGCCAATCCCGGTATGGCGGCGCAAATTGCCCGCCACCTGAACATTTCGCTGGGAGCTGCGACGGTGGGCCGTTTTTCGGATGGCGAAGTCACGGTGGAGATCAATCAGAATGTACGGGCACGGGATGTTTTTGTCGTCCAGTCCACCTGCGCACCCACCAACGAAAACCTGATGGAACTGCTGATCATGGTGGACGCCCTGAAGCGCGCGTCGGCGGAACGCATCAGCGCCGTCATTCCCTATTTCGGCTACGCTCGGCAAGACCGGCGTCCGCGTTCAAGCCGCGTGCCGATCACCGCAAAAGTGGTAGCCAATATGTTGCAGGCAGTCGGTGTGGCACGGGTACTGACGATGGATCTGCACGCCGATCAGATTCAGGGCTTCTTTGACATTCCGGTTGACAACATCTATGCGTCGCCAGTGTTACTGGGCGATCTGCGCCAGAAGAATTACGAAGACCTGATTGTGGTCTCGCCCGATGTGGGTGGCGTGGTTCGCGCGCGGGCACTGGCCAAGCAACTCGATTGCGACCTGGCCATCATCGACAAGCGCCGTCCCAGAGCCAACGTGAGTGAAGTCATGCACGTCATTGGCGAAATCGATGGCCGCAACTGCGTCATCATGGATGACATGATCGACACCGCCGGCACCCTGGTCAAGGCGGCAGAGGTGCTCAAAGAACGCGGCGCAAAAAAGGTTTATGCGTATTGCACGCACCCGATCTTTTCGGGTCCGGCGATACAACGCATCACCAACGGCTCGACGCTTGATGAGGTGGTGGTCACCAACACCATTCCGCTGAACCTGAGCGCCCAGGCCTGCAAAAAAATTACGACGACCTGATTGTGGTGTCGCCCGACGTGGGCGGCGTGGTGCGCGCGCGCGCC
>JBBQZA010000299.1:0-4711 GCA_038208175.1 Burkholderiales bacterium | reverse complement strand
AGCAGATCCAGCATCTGGATGATGCCACGAGGGCGCAGGTCAAAATGCTCGTGCACCAACTCGGCAATCTTGTCGTCGGGGATCACGCCGGTGCCTTCGGTGTAGATTGTCACGTTCATCGGTTTGGCGACACCGATCGCGTAGGCGACCTGAATTTGGCACTGGCGCGCCAATCCCGCTGCCACAATGTTTTTGGCCACATAGCGGGCGGCGTAGGCGGCGGAACGGTCCACCTTCGTCGGATCCTTGCCGCTGAAGGCGCCACCACCGTGCGGGCAGGCGCCACCGTAGGTGTCGACAATGATCTTGCGGCCGGTCAGGCCGCAGTCGCCCTGCGGGCCACCGACGACAAAGCGCCCGGTCGGGTTGATCAGGTACTTGGTATCGGTCGTCAGCCAGGCCTTTGGCAGCACCGGCTTGATGATGTCTTCAATCACGGCCTCGATAAAGGCCGGTTTCATGTGCAGGCCGTCGCTCATCTCCGGGGCGTGCTGGCTCGACAGCACGACGGTGTCGATGCTGTGGGGCTTGCCGTCGACATAGCGCATGGTGACCTGGCTCTTGGCGTCCGGGCGCAAAAATGGCATACGGCCGTCTTTGCGCAACTGGGCCTGGCGTTCGACCAGTCGGTGAGCGTAGTAAATCGGTGCCGGCATCAGCTCAGGCGTTTCATTGCAGGCGTAGCCGAACATCAGGCCCTGATCGCCGGCGCCGGTGTTGAGGTGGTCGTCACTGGCATGGTCCACGCCCTGGGCGATGTCGTTGCTTTGTTTGTCGTAGGCCACCAGCACGGCACAGCCGCGGTAGTCGATGCCGTAGTCGGTGTTGTCATAGCCGATGCGCTTCAAGGTGTCGCGTGCCACCTGGATGTAGTCGACATGGGCGTTGGTGGTGATCTCACCCGCCAGCACCACCAGCCCCGTATTGCACAGGGTCTCTGCGGCAACGCGGGACTTGGGGTCCTGCCTGAAGATCGCATCCAGAATCGCATCCGAGATCTGATCTGCCACCTTGTCCGGGTGGCCTTCCGAGACCGATTCTGAGGTAAAGAGAAAATCGTTCGCCATGGTTTCAAGCTCCAATAAAGTCAAGTTGCAACAAGTTGAGTACTGCGTTGCTTGGGCTTGGGGGCTTCGGCGAACGCTTTAGCAGATTTGCCCAGATGGACAAGGCACAATGTCTGCTTGAGGTAAGCAAACCCGCGCTGTCGCCCTGCAAGTAGTTCCATAACTCAGCGACGTCCCGATTTTATCCCAGTGATGATCCGTCTTTTCAAAATTTTCTCGCTCATGCCTTTGTGGCTGGCCCATGGCCTGGGTTGGAGCGCAGGCTGGCTGGTATTTGCATTCTCGGGCGTTTATCGGCAGCGCTTTCTGGCTAACGCGCGGCAAGCCGGGATGACTTGGCGCCAATGGTTGGGCGCGGTGGGTGAAAGCGGCAAACTGGTGGTCGAGTTGCCGCGCCTGTGGCTGGGCCGTGCGGTGCCGGTGCAGTGGCGCGAGACGGAGTACCTGGACGCGGCCTTGGCTCTGGGTTGCGGTGTGGTTTTTTTGACCCCGCATCTTGGTTGTTTCGAGGTGATCGCACAGGCCTATGCGCAGCGCTACGGCCTGAAGGAAAAGCCGCTGACGGCCTTATTCCGACCGCCGCGCCAGCGCTGGCTGCGCGATCTGGTGGCCAGGGCGCGCGCGCGACCGGGCCTGGCGCTGGCGCCGGCGACTCTGGCCGGTGTCAAACAAATGATCAAGGCCTTGAAGAAAGGACAGCCGGTGGGCTTGCTGCCCGATCAGGTGCCACCGCTTGGCATGGGGCTTTGGGTCCCCTTCTTCGGTCGCAATGCCTACACCATGACCTTGTCAGCACGTCTGGCGCAGCAAACCGGCGCCGCCGTCATGTTCGCCTGGTGTGAGCGCCTGTCATGGGGCCGGGGTTATCGGACCCACTTTCTACCCGTGTTGAGGAAGCTTCCGGATGCTGCCGATGCGGCTGCAGAACTGATCAACCGGGAAATGGAGGCTTTGATTCGCACCTGCCCGCAACAGTACCTCTGGGGCTACGCGCGCTACAAGCAGCCGCGCCAGGACGGTTGATGTTGAGCCGCCTGTGGAGTTATTTTGGCATCCTGGTGATGCGCCTGTTGGCGCACCTGCCCTTGGCTTGGGTGCGTGGGCTAGGCTGCTTGCTGGGCTGTGTGCTGTATGCGCTGGTGCTGCCCAGACGCCGCGTTGCCAGCGTCAACCTGCACCTGTGTTTCCCAACTTGGTCGAGAGCACAGGTTCGAGCCGTAGCGCTGCGTACCTTCATACACTTCGCCCAGGCGTGGCTGGATCGGGGCTGGCTCTGGCATGGATCACCCGAGCAGGTCAGGCAGCGTCTGCTGCTGGCCGGTTCAGTGGATGAATTGCAGGGCGCCACCCCAACAGTCATTTTTGCGCCACATTTTGTCGGACTCGATGCGGGCTGGACAGCGCTGACCCAGCAACTGCCACGCCAGTTCACCACCATTTACACCGATCAGTCCAACAAGCTGCTTGACCAGTGGATCCTGAGCGGACGCCAGCGCTTTGGTCAGGCCCGACTATTTGGCCGGATCGAGGGTGTCAAGACGGTTGTTGCGACGCTGCGCGCGGGTGCTCCGCTGTACTTATTGCCGGACATGAATTTCGGCCCCCACGAATCGGTTTTTGTACCGTTCTATGGTGTTTCAGCAGCTACGGTTCCTTCCCTGTCACGCTTTGCCAGATTGGGTCGCGCCAAGGTGGTTCCGGTAGTCACACGCATGACGCGACGCGGTTACGAGGTCCAGATCATGCCCGCCTGGACCGACTTTCCGTCACAGGATCCGGTTGCTGATACCGCCCTTATGAACCTGCGTTTGCAGGCGTTCATCGACAGCATGCCGGACCAGTACTTCTGGGTGCACAAGCGCTTCAAGGACCGTCCGCCGGGCGTACCGGATGTGTATTGATCAGAGCAAGAAAGACGCAATAAGCTGTGCCACCTGATGTGGCTGTTCGTGCACGATCCAGTGTGTCGCATCCGGTACGGTATGCAGTGTGAGTCGCGCAACGTAGTGATCCAGACCCTCTACCAGGGCTGGTGGCAGCGCGATATCGTCCAGCGCCCAGATCACCAGCGTCGGCAAGTCCACCGTCAGCATGCTCTGCGGTAGCTCTAGCGCCGCAGCAGCCGGGTCCTCGGGGCGCGCTGGGCGTAAGGGCGAGGCGCGGTACAGGTTGCAGCCGCCTCGCAGGCCCTGGTTCCAGACCGCCCGATACTGCGCCTTGACCTCCTCGGTCAGCCAGGGCGGTGCCTGAAATCCGTTCTTGCCGTGAGTCAGGAACTCCCAGAGTCGGCGGTAGTCATCCTGCGCCAGCAATGTTTCGGCGTCCGGTCGAATGAGAAAATTCATGTAAGCACTGGCCGCCTGTTGCGCCGGGCTGCGTTGGAGTTCACGCAGAAAGGTGCCGGGATGCGGTGAATTGATGATCACCAGCTGTTGCGCCAGTTGCGGCAGCTGGTTCGCCAGATTCCATGCCACGGCACCGCCCCAGTCGTGTGCAATCAGACCCGCGAGACGGCCGGCCTGGCTCTGTGCCTCGATGGCAATCAGGGCGGCGATATCCTGCACCAGGTGCTTGGGCCGGTAGGCGTTGACCTCAAGCGGGGCACTTGAAGCCTCGAAGCCGCGCAGATTCGGGGCCACGCAGCGGTAGCCGCCATTTTCGGGGCGAGAGAAATGGTCCAGCAGGAAGTCCCAGACGAAGGCCGCTTCCGGGAAGCCGTGCAGAAACATCAGGACCGGTCGTCCGCGTTCCCCGGCAGCCCTGCAACTCAGGCTGATGCCGTGCGGGAGCGTCTGTTGAAATTTTTCAATGGTCATGGCGACGGCACTGGGACTGGGACTGGATGCGCCCACTGCCACAGCATCAGGGCAATTTCGTCAATACCCTGTCGTTTTGTGGCGGAAAACAAGCGCACTTCCCCACCTCCGGCTTGCAGCTTCATGATGGACAAAGCTTTGTTTTGCTCGACCCGCGTCAGTTTGTCGGCTTTCGTCAGAACGACCAGAAATTTGAGACCCTCCTGAACGCGTGGACGGATGATGTCGAGCAAAATTTCATCGAGTTCGGTCAGCCCGTGGCGCGGGTCGCACAGCAAAACAATGCCCTTCAGGTTTGCACGTGTCACCAGGTAATTGGCCATCACTTGCTGCCAGCGGATCTTGTCCTGTCTCGGCACCGCTGCATAGCCATAGCCCGGCAGGTCGGTCAGCACGGCGTCGGTCAACCCCTGCTTGCCCAGCGCAAACAGGTTGATGTGCTGGGTGCGGCCGGGCTTTTTGGAGGCGAAGGCCAGCTGTTTTTGCTGCGTCAGGGTATTGATGCAAGTCGACTTGCCAGCGTTGGAGCGTCCTACGAAAGCAAATTCGGGCACCTCCAGCGCAGGCAGGAAATGTAACTGGGGTGCGGTCGTGAGGAATCTGGCGGTGTGCAGCCAGCCCAGTGCAGCGGTCACCGTGACTGCAGTGGCGGCGCCCGGCAAGTTGGACGGGCTTGTGAGATCGGGTGAGTTTGAAGGGTCGGTCATTGAGGTAAGAGGAGTGAATCCTCTGGTTCGCATTGTAGAATCAGCCTGTTTTGCTCACCTGACACGACATTCCCCATGAAGTTGTTCACTGCCCTCCTATTGACTGCCTCGCTGGTGGCCA
>JBBQZA010000298.1:0-4711 GCA_038208175.1 Burkholderiales bacterium | reverse complement strand
CGGTAATCATGCCCTTGTAGCGCTCCAGCATGGCTGGGACTTGCTCGCTTTGATCCGGGTGGATCAGCAAGACGATCTCGTAATGACGCATAACTCTCCTTTTGGTTGATTAAAGCTGCCCCAGCGTCGAACCTGGATGGTATTGGGTGCAGCAAGGCGAAGCCCATGATTATAGCCCGTCAGGCATTTGCTTCGGCACAGCCTTGCCTTGACGGTCTGCTGATGCAGCAAATGACCGGTCATGGACTTTCAAATCGGGGTAGCGAATGTAGTCAACGAGTGCCTGAATATCCTGATTGGGCGGCTTGGTGACCAAGCTGACCAGGACGATCACGACAAAACCAACCGGCACGCCAAACAGACCGGCCGATATGGGGTCGATTCCCCACCAGAGCTGAACCGGAGAACTGATGCCAAAGGTGGCGCGCAACCAGGGTTGATTGACCACCATGTAGTAGCTCGTGACGCTCAGGCCCGCAATCATTCCCATCGTCGCTGCCGTGCCGGTCGCGCGTTTCCAGAAAATACCGATGCTCAGGGCTGGAAAAAAAGAAGCTGCGGCGAAAGAAAAAGCCGCAGACACCAGAAACAGGATATCGGCAGGCTTCTGCGCTGCCACATAGGCAGCGAGCAAGGCCATCACGAGCAGCAGTATTTTGGACAGCGTGACGCGGCTGACAGTCGAGGCATTCGGGTCGATCATCTTGTAGTAAAGGTCATGCCCCAATGCATTGGCAATGACCAGCAGCAGTCCATCCGCGGTAGACAGCGCAGCAGCCAGTCCGCCTGCGGCAACCAGCGCCGAAATAACGTAGGGCAATCCGGCCAGTTCGGGCGTGAGCAGCACCACAATGTCGCCGCCTATCGTCATTTCGTTGAGTTGCAGAAGATTGTCACTGTTCACATCGACCACAGAGAGCAGCGCCGGATCGACCTTGTTCCACTCATGAACCCATGCAGGCAACTGGTCAAACGGTGTTCCGACCAGCACGGTAAAAATTTCGTATTTCACCAGTACGGCCAGCGCCGGTGCGGTGCAGTACAGAAGAAAAACGAAGAACAGGGACCAGGTCACCGATTGCCGCGCTTCGCGAACACTGGGTACGGTGTAGTAGCGCATCAGGATATGCGGCAAGGCCGATGTTCCGACCATCAGGCAAAAAACCAAGGCCAGGAAGTTGCGTCTTGACAGGTCGTAAAGCGCTTTTTCCTGCGGCGTGCCCTCGGGATTCCCCAGGAACTGCGCTGCATGGGCAGGCATGCCATTCAAAGGCTGGCTTTTGATTTCGTCTGCTGCCTTGGAAACAGACCAGTCACGAAGCGCCATTTCCTCGTCTTTCGGCAGGGCCGCCAATGCCTTGCCTGCCGCAGAAATATCAGCCACCGATGCGTTTCCGGCCTTGAGCGCAGCCAATCTTTTGGTGGCCGCCAGCCTGTCGGCAGCCATGGCCTGCGCCGGGTTCTTCATCTTTTCAGCCAGCGCTTCTACGCGCTGGCTGAAAATGGCGCGAACCTCCAGTTCCTTGGGATCAGTGGCCAGTTCCTTTTCCTTGGCCGTCACTTTCTCGAGTTGGTAGCCATAAATCGCCTGGGGAACCGGAATGCCCGTCTGCTTGACAGACAGCCAGACCACCGGAATCAGGTAGGCAATCAGCAAGATGATGTATTGCGCCACTTGCGTCCATGTCACCGCACGCATTCCTCCCAGGAACGAACAGACCAGAATGCCGCCTACCCCAAGAAAGATACCCAGTTCAAAAGCAATGCCGGTGAGATAGGAGGTGATCAGCCCCACGCCGTAAATTTGCGCGACCAGATAGGTAAACGAACAGAGTATGGCTGCGGACAGTCCTATGAACCTGGGCAGATGCCCGCCATAACGCTCGCCGAGAAAATCCGGAATCGTGAACTGCCCAAACTTGCGCAGGTAGGGGGCCAGCACCAGCGCCACCAGGCAATAGCCGCCCGTCCATCCCATGATGAATGCCAGCCCGCTGTAACCCGTCAGGTAAAGCGTGCCCGCCAGCCCGAGGAAGGAAGCTGCCGACATCCAGTCGGCGCCTATCGCCATGCCGTTGTAAATGGCCGGGACGCGGCGGCCGGCCACGTAGTATTCAGTGGCATCGGTGGTTCGGGTCAGCATGCCAATGCCTGCATACAGAGCAATGGTTGACAACAGGAAGGTCAACCCGATCCAGGAGTGCGGCATGCCCAGGCGTTCAAGTCCCCCCAGCAGCAATACGTAAATGACCACGCCGAGCGTGAACCATAGATAGATGCGATCCAACTGGGATTTAAAGCCCTTTTTCGAACGCGAACATCCTTCGCTGTGACTCGAAAACCCGGCCATGTTCAGTCGTCCTTGTTCTCAAGGCCATGTTGGGCATCAAGCTTGTTCATGTACCAGGCATAAAACCCGACCACCAGGCAATAGATCAGCAAGGAACCTTGCGCGCCCATCCAGAAACTGAACGGCCAGCCAAAGAAGGTAAAGTTCAGAAACCGCGCAAAATAGATGACACCAAAGGTGGTGATGAACCAGACGATCAACAGCACGGACGTCACCAGAAGGGTTTTTCGCCAGTAGCGACGGTGCAAGTCAGCAGGCATGGTCATGTGTCTGTCGCTAACGATTTTCCAAAGAAACATACCGTTCAATATCGCGTTTCAGTTGCATACCCACCTTCGGTTCAAACTGGCACAGGTGTTCAAGCACCCGAAGGGCTTCTTCAGGCGCCCCCAGTGCCAGGTCAACGTGTGCCAGCCGATACCAGCCGTGTGGGGCCATGGGCTGCAGAGTCGTCGCCTGTTTCAGCGCATTCCTGGCTTCATGCAGCCTGCCTTGCCGGATCAACACCAGTCCAAGGCCGTACCATGCCTGATCCATGCCAGGACAATGTCCGACGGCATTCTCAAAGGCAGGACAGGCCTCGTCATGACGCCCTTTCTGCTGGAGAACATACGCCAGATTGAACCAGGCCGCACCCAGTTGCACCTTCGAGCCCGCGACGCCGGTAAGTTGTTGCAGATTCAAAACTGATTCATCCAGCCGGTTGAGTTGCACCAGCACATGGGCGCGGCTGGCAAGCGCATAGCGGTCTGCTGGTAAAAGTTCCAGCATCCGCTCGAACCGGGACAGTGCCTTCGCGTGCTGGCCAAGTGCCAGCAGCGCCAGCGCCTGCGTTTTCAAAAGAAGGTAGACAAGATGCTGACTGCGTACACGCATCACTTGCATAAATTCACACCGATCTGCAGGCAGATGCCAACCTTGGCAACGCTTGCCGCGCCCCAGGCGAGCAGCAAAAGGAAAAAAGCAACCAGCGGCAGATGGCGATCCAGCACCACCCTGGGCGAAAGCCAGCGAGCCACCTCAATCCAAGGGCGCCCCAGCAACCGGAGAAAGGCGTAGAAAGGATTGCCATTGCGGCCGGCGCCAGACAGAAAACCCAGCAGCCATTGGCCGCACAGCGCAAGAAGCGCAATTTCAGCAATCAGTTTGAAGGCAGTGACAACAGTCAACATGGCGGGCCGCAGATGTAAGAATAAGACACTGCGATTGTCCTCTGGCGAAATGCCCAAGACTGACACGGCCGGCTCGGGCCGCCCATGGGTTTTCCCTTGTGCGGCGGGTTGAGCAGATCAATCAGCCAGACGTTTCCAGGTCTCGATCACGGTGTCAGGATTCAACGAGATTGAACCAATCCCCTGCTCCTTGAGCCATTGGGCAAAGTCCGCGTGGTCGCTGGGGCCCTGGCCGCAAATACCCACATATTTCCCCTGGCGTTTGCACGCTGAAATAGCCAGGCTGAGCAGCGCCTTGACGGCGGGGTCGCGTTCGTCAAAGTCCTTGGCCAGAATCTCCAGGCCCGAATCGCGGTCAAGACCCAGCGTCAGTTGGGTCAGGTCGTTCGATCCAATGGAAAAGCCGTCAAAAAACTCCAGGAACTGGTCGGCCAGCACCGCATTGCTCGGCACTTCGCACATCATGATGATGCGTAGGCCTTTCTCGCCACGCTTGAGGCCATGCTCGGCCAGCAACTCGGTGACGGCCCTGGCCTGTCCCAACGTACGAACAAACGGCACCATGACCTCGACATTCGTCAGCCCCATGTCATTGCGGACCCGCCTGAGGGCTTCGCACTCCATGGCGAAGGCTTCGCGGAAATCGGTGCTGATGTAGCGTGCCGCGCCGCGAAAACCCAGCATTGGATTTTCTTCTTCGGGCTCATAGCGTGAGCCGCCGATCAGCTTGCGGTACTCGTTGGACTTAAAGTCAGACAGGCGAACAATGACCGGCTTGGGCCAGAACGCCGCGCCAATGGTGGCAATGCCTTCAGCCACCTTGTCCACATAAAACGCACGCGGCGACGCATGGCCGCGCGCCACGCTTTCCACCGCTTTTTTCAGGTCCGAATCGACATTCGGATAGTCCAGAATTGCCTTCGGATGCACGCCAATGTTGTTATTGATCACAAACTCAAGCCGCGCCAGCCCCACACCCTGATTCGGAATCTGGCAGAAGTCAAATGCCAGCTGCGGGTTGCCCACATTCATCATGATCTTGATGCCAATCGGCGGCATCTCGCCTCGCTCGACTTCCGTGATTTCGGTTTCCAGCAAGCCGTCGTAAATGGTGCCAGTGTCGCCTTCAGCGCAGCTCACCGTCACCAGCATGCCATCCTTGAGTTGCCCGGTGGCATCACCGCAGCCC
>JBBQZA010000297.1:0-4745 GCA_038208175.1 Burkholderiales bacterium | reverse complement strand
AAAATTTATGAAATTATTGATGATCGACAACTACGACAGCTTCACCTACAACATCGTCCAGTACCTGGGCGAGTTGGGGGCCGAGGTCGAGGTCTTTCGCAATGACGAAATCACGCTGGAAGGCGTGGCGCAGCGCGTGGCTGCCGGCGTCAACCGCCTGGTAATCTCGCCCGGACCCTGTTCACCGACGGAGGCCGGGATTTCGGTGGCAGCGATACAGCACTTTGCCGACCAATTGCCGATTCTGGGTGTCTGCCTCGGACATCAGGCGATTGGCGCTGCTTTTGGCGCGAAGATCGTCAGGGCGCAGCAACTGATGCATGGCAAGACCAGCGTCGTCAGCACCACGCAGGAAGGGGTTTTCGCCGGGCTGCCGCCGCAGTTCACGGTAAACCGCTATCACTCACTGGCGATAGAACGCGCCAGCTGTCCGTCTTGCTTGAAGATCACGGCGTGGACCGATGATGGCGAGATCATGGGCGTGCGGCACGCCACGCTGCCGATTGAGGGTGTCCAATTTCATCCGGAATCGATCCTGACTGAACACGGCCACGCGATGCTTAAAAACTTTCTGGAGCAGCGACAATGAAAATTATTGATCTGCGCAGTGACACCGTCACGCGGCCGACGCCGGCCATGCGGGAGGCGATGATGGCGGCGCCGCTGGGCGACGACGTCTATGGCGATGACCCGAGCGTGAACGCCCTGCAGGAAAAGATTGCGGCCTTGCTGGGCTTTGAAGCGGCGCTCTTCATGCCCACCGGCACGCAGAGCAATCTGTGCGCCATCCTGGCGCACTGTCAGCGCGGCGATGAATACATTGTGGGTCAAATGGCGCACACCTACCGCTGGGAGGGCGGTGGTGCAGCCGTGCTCGGTAGCGTGCAACCGCAGCCCTTGAATCATCAAGCCGACGGCACGCTGGCGCTGGCTGAGATCGAGGCTGCCATCAAGCCCGACGATGCGCACTTTGCCCGGACCCGGCTGCTGGCGCTGGAAAACACCTGGGGCGGCAAGTTGCTGCCCCTAGCCTACGTGCAGCAAGCCACGGATCTTGCCCGGAACCGCGGCCTGGCACGGCACCTGGATGGGGCGCGCCTGTTCAATGCGGCGGTGGCGCAGGCGGTACTGACGAGTAGCGAGATTGGCGTCGAAGCACGCAATATTGCGCAGTGTTTTGACAGCGTGTCGGTCTGCTTCAGCAAGGGTCTGGGTGCGCCGGTCGGCTCCGCCTTGTGCGGCAGTCGTGATCTGTTGACGCGCGCCCACCGCATTCGCAAAATGGCTGGTGGTGGCATGCGCCAGGCTGGTGTGCTGGCGGCAGCGGCGTCCTACGCACTGGATCACCACGTGGCGCGGCTGGCGCAGGATCATGTGTTGGCCCGGCGTCTGGCCCAGGGCCTGGCTGACATTGACGGACTGGTGGTGGAGGCGCCGCAGACAAATATTCTTTTTGTTGATTTGGTCGGGCCGGCCCGCGCCCGGGCCGCGGAGCTGATTCCCCATCTGGCGCGTCACGGTGTGCTGGCCAACGGCCTGTACCGCTTGCGTTTTGTCACGCATCTGGATGTCGATGAAGCCGGCATCGACCACGCCCTGCGCGTGCTGCACGATTTCTTTTAGTTGGAGACCCTCATGACCACCCGTAACAAGATCAGTCCGCAGGAAGCCCTGTTGCGGACCATTGAGCACCGGGAAATCTTTCACGACGAGATGCTGCACATCGTGCGCAGAATCATGAGCGGCGAGTTGTCGCCGGTCATGATGGCGGCCCTCATCACAGGCCTGCGGGTGAAGAAGGAAACCATCGGCGAAATCACCGCTGCAGCCCAAGTGATGCGCGAGTTTTCCACCAAGGTCCATGTGACTGACCGAACGCATCTGGTTGACATCGTGGGCACCGGTGGCGATGGCTCCAACACCTTCAATATCTCGACCTGCTCAACCTTTGTCGCTGCGGCGGCGGGCGCCAAGGTCAGCAAACACGGCGGTCGAAGCGTCAGCAGCAAGAGCGGCAGCGCCGATGTGATGGAGTCCCTCGGCGTCAACATCAACCTGGCGCCGGAAGATATCGCGCGCTGCATTGAAGAAGTGGGCGTCGGCTTCATGTTCGCCCCAAATCACCATCCGGCCATGA
The DNA here is from genome assembly GCA_038208175.1 of Burkholderiales bacterium. Lineage (GTDB taxonomy): Bacteria > Pseudomonadota > Gammaproteobacteria > Burkholderiales > Burkholderiaceae_C > Rhodoferax. Next base: position 2,608 of record JBBQZA010000297.1, on the reverse strand, counting down.
GAAACGTGGCGCCGGTGCGCAAGGAGCTGGGCATCAGGACCATCTTCAACATACTCGGTCCGTTGACCAATCCGGCCGATGCGCCGAATATCCTGATGGGCGTGTTTCATCCGGATCTGGTCGGCATTCAGGTGCGCGCCTTGCAACGTCTGGGTGCTGAGCATGCGGTGGTGGTGTACGGCAAGGACGGCATGGATGAGATCAGCCTGGGCGCTGCGACGCTGGTCGGCGAACTGAAAAACGGCGAGATCACCGAGTATGAGATTCACCCAGAAGATTTCGGCATGGCGATGGCCAGCAACCGTGCCCTCAAGGTCGATACGCCGGAGCAGTCGATGACGATGCTGTTGGGGGTGCTGGACAATGTGGCTGGCGCTGCCAAGGACATCGTGCTCCTGAATGCGGGTGTTGCGCTGTACGCGGCCAATGTCGCTGAGTCGATGGCGGACGGCATACAGCTTGCGCGACAAGCGATTGAATCGGGAGCGGCAAGAGCCACGCTGAAGCAACTGGTTGAATTTACCCAACGAGTCAAGGGGGGAGCCCAATGACGGATATTCTGGACCAGATTGTGGCGGTCAAACGCGAAGAGGTCGCAACGGCGCTGAAGCGGACGTCGCTTGCCAGCATGCGCGCCGATGCCGAGTCCCGTGTTTTGACGCGGGATTTCCTTGGCGCCATGCGCGCCACGATTGCCGCCGGGCGACCGGCGGTGATCGCCGAGATCAAGAAAGCCAGCCCGTCCAAAGGCGTGTTGCGACTGGATTTCATCGCGGCCGACATCGCGCAAAGTTACGCCGAACATGGCGCCACCTGTTTGTCGGTGCTCACTGACAAGCAGTTCTTCCAGGGCGCAGTGGACTACCTCAAGCAGGCCCGGGCTTCCTGTCAATTGCCGGTTCTGCGCAAAGATTTCATGATCGACGCCTTTCAGATCTATGAATCCCGCGCCATGGGGGCCGACGCGATTCTGCTGATTGCGGCCCTTCTGGATGATGCACAACTGGCGGAGTTTGAATCTATCGCGCGCAGTCTGGACATGGCGGTGTTGGTGGAAGTGCACGAGGCGGGCCAATTGGAGCGTGCGTTGAAACTGAAAACGCCTCTGCTGGGCATCAACAACCGCAATCTGAAGACCTTCGAAGTGTCGCTGGAGACCACCTTGACCCTGATGCGTGAGGTGCCTGCGGATCGCCTGCTGGTGTCCGAGAGCGGGATCCATAGTCGTGACGACGTGCTGCGGCTGGGCGCTGTCGGCGTCAATGCGTTTCTGGTCGGTGAGGCGTTCATGCGCGAGCCTGACCCGGGCGCAGCCCTGGCCGCGTTGTTTGGCTAGAGCCATGTCCGGGAGCCAGTTGGCGGTGGCAGACCCAGCGGCCTGGCCGGTGGCGCCGGGTTGGCAGGGCCTGGTCACGGAATTCTTTCAGTCCCAGGAAGGTCGCGCTCTGCTTGATTTTCTGCAACAGCGGCTGCAGGCCGGTGCCCTTGTTTTTCCGCCGCAACCCTTGCGGGCGCTGCAGCTGACGGCGCCTGAAGCGGTGCGGGTGGTGATTCTGGGGCAAGACCCTTACCACGGGCGCGGGCAGGCCGAGGGATTGGCCTTTTCTGTCGCCCCGGGGGTGACCCTGCCGCCGTCGCTGCGCAATATCTTCACCGAGTTGCGGCGTGACCTGGGCACACCGTTTCCGCCCTTTCCCGAGCCGGGCGGCAGCCTGGTGCGCTGGGCGAGGCAGGGCGTGCTGCTGCTCAACACCTGTCTGACGGTGGAAGAAGGGCAGCCGGCCAGCCATTCCGGTCGCGGCTGGGAACAGTTGACCGACGCCGTGATCCAGAGGGTGTCAAAGGAGGCTGCGCCCGCCGTGTTCATGTTGTGGGGAGCGCATGCGCAGGGCAAGCGCGCGCTGATCGATGCGTCGCGCCATCTGGTGCTGATGGCCAATCACCCGTCGCCGCTTTCGGCCTTGCGTCCGCCGAAGCCCTTTATCGGCTGTGGCCATTTTTCACAGGCGCGGACCTGGCGCGAGCAACACAAGAACTTCGTGGCATAATACACGGCTCAGTAGGGAGAGGTGGCCGAGTGGTTAATGGCAGCAGACTGTAAATCTGCCCTCTTACGAGTACGATGGTTCGAATCCATCCCTCTCCACCAGTGTATTGAAAGAGAATTGACACGAGAGCGCAGGCCGTAGGGCACGTTGGGGTTGACTGGTTCAGCTTCGATGCGGGAGTAGTTCAATGGTAGAACCCTAGCCTTCCAAGCTAATGACGCGGGTTCGATTCCCGTCTCCCGCTCCAGTGCTCGGTTGTCGCGCTTGTATTTGGTAGTTGTTCGCTGAGAATCAGCGGGCCGGAAATGCCCATTTGGCTCAGTGGTAGAGCACCCCCTTGGTAAGGGGGAGGTCGCGGGTCCGATTCCCGCAATGGGCACCATGATTTTTGAGTTGAAAGTAATTTACTTTTCGGAGTCTGAAAATGGGAAAAGAAAAATTTGCACGCACCAAGCCACACGTCAACGTAGGCACGATTGGGCACGTAGACCACGGCAAGACGACGCTGACAGCGGCCATCACCAGCGTGATGGCGGCCAAGTACGGTGGCACCGTCAAGG
>JBBQZA010000296.1:0-4764 GCA_038208175.1 Burkholderiales bacterium | reverse complement strand
TGTGGGGTAATTTCATTCGGCTGGGGCCTCCTTGGGTAACTTAGGGAGGCCTGAGAAAATAGGTTGCTGTTGTGAGGCTCACGTGCAATTAAGCAGCGAGTGCGAAACGTTCGTCGTTTGCAGTTAGTTTTTTTCTGCTGTTTTACGAGGTAACAGAACCTCGACATGCCCTGCTGCGCGTCCGAATCCACGTCGAAACCAGTGCAGCCCCTCAAGCACCATTTTAGGGGTTTGGCCGCAATTGCAAGAGGTTTCCCAAAATTATGGGCCAGGCAGCTAGAGGCCACGCTCCCATTCATGGCGCAGTGTTGCTGATTGCGGACTGCCAATGGCTTGTCTCGCTTCCACCAACAATCGCTCCTTTTCGGCTCCGAGAGTTCCTTTCAGCACCAGCCAGTTTGACGCGTGGTCACTGCGAAATACGGTGCGCTTGAGCTCCAGTGCTTGAAGGATTTGCTCTATCTCACGAAACAGTTGGTTTCGATTGAGCGGCTCCCAATCGGCAAATGACTGGCGAAATCTGTCTTCGCCCTGCGGGAAGCTGACCACCAGGGTCGCCAGAAATTCCGGCTGGGTTATATTGATCAGACGGGCTGAATTCTCCGCGTGCTGCCTCGATAGATGGCGACCACCGAGTCCATTGAGCAGCATGACCGAGCGCGTGATACCGGCGGCACCGAGTTTGTCCAACGCTTCTCGGGTCGATTCAAAGGTTTCGCCCTTGCTGACTTTCTGCAAGACCTCGTCATCGCCTGACTCTGCACCCACATAGGCGAGCGTCAAACCAGCCTCGCGCAATTCCTCCAGTTCTTGAACCGATTTATTGCGCAGGTTACGAGGCAGGCAATAACTTGAGATACGCCGTACCGTGGGTAGCTGGTCTTTGATCGCTGTCAACAGGGTCATGAGCCGCCTGGTTGACAGAGCCATGGCGTCGCCGTCACCCAGAAAGACTCTTTGCACTTGATTGGGGAACTGGGCGCCACACTGTGCTATCGCGTCCAAAGCCTCCCCTTCATCACGTGCAGCAAACTTCTTCTGTGGTGCGGTGTACATCTCGCAATAGCTGCACTTGTTCCAGGAGCAGCCATTGGTGACCGGCAGGATCAGCGATTGCGATTCGCTGGGCGGGCGAAAGACAGGATTGATGTAACGGATTGGAAAGACTTGTCTCACGAGCGGTCTCCAGGCACAAGTTGGAAATCCGCCACGAAACCCTTGAGTTGTGTGTAGGCCTCATCCGCACGTGATCGGTGCGGCGCGGATTCCGGGGCAGCGGGAGCCAGGCGTTTTGCAATCGACATGGGTGACGACTTTAGCAGCCGTCTTTAGCCGCATCGTTTGCCAGCGCCTGCAGCAGCTCACGCAAAGGCAACAATTTGGTGATACATTGGTTTGCAGATGGGCACCAATTTGGAGAACTGCTGATGAAAAACCAAGCCTGCTCTGACTCGAACCTCAAATAATGACCTCCGTGCTCCCGCGCGTCGAAATTGAAAGCGCCCCCGACCCCACTGCAGCCGTGATCTGGCTGCACGGGCTGGGTGCCGATGGTCATGACTTCGCTGCTGTGGTTCCGGAACTCGACCTGCAGGGGTGCCCTGCCATCAGGTTTGTTTTTCCCCATGCGCCCTCGATGCCTGTAACCATCAATGGCGGTTATGTGATGCCGGCCTGGTATGACATATTGGGGGCCAGGCTGGCGCAGCGTCAGGACGCTGCTGGCATTCACCGTTCTGCGAAGGCGATCACAGCCCTTGTCGAGCATGAGGTGGCAAGGGGCATCCGGCACCAAAATATCGTACTTGCGGGTTTCTCACAGGGTGGCGCCATGGCACTGCACACCGGGTTGCGCTACCCACATACATTGGCAGGCGTGATGGCTCTTTCAGCTTATTTACCGTTAGCCGACACGCTGGCGGCCGAGAAACATTCGGCCAACTCCAGGACGCCAATTTTCATGGCGCACGGCAGCATGGACCCGGTGGTGATTCCATCGCGTGGCGAGTCCTCGCGCGGCATGTTGGTGGGCCTGGGCTACTCCGTAACGTGGAAGATCTACCAGATGGAGCACTCGGTGCATCCGACTGAGATCGCTGACATTTCGCGATTTTTGCGAATGGCGCTGCGTTAGCCAGCTACGGGTATGGCCGGCACTGCGAGCTTCTTCTTCCACGCCTATTGGTCCGTGCCCGCAGACCAGGCTTTCGTGACGCAACTGTTTTTCTTCAAGAACGTCGCAGTGGTCGGTGGCTTGCTGGTTCAGGCTGCGCAAGGTGCCGGTGGCTGAAGTCTGGATGCCCGCCGCCAGAGTTGATCTCACCTGACGCCACCTTGTCACGAGGTGGCGGATGCGCACGTCACTCCGAGCGCAACGCCTGCACCGGGTCCAGCCGGGCTGCACTGCGGGCTGGCAGCACGCCCGCAGCCAGGCCGATGACGACGGCCAGGACTTCTGCCAGCAGCACAAAGGTCAACGGGGTATGGACCGGCAACGCCGGCACTGCCAGATGAATCAACTGCGCCAGTCCAAAACCCAGCAGCAGGCCGATCACGCCACCCAGCGCCGACAGCGCTACCGCCTCGCCCAGGAACAGGCCCAGGATGGTCCGCCGACGTGCACCCAGCGCGACCAGCAGGCCGATTTCTCCGGTGCGCTCACTCACCGCAATGGTCATGATGGTGACGATGCCGACAGCGCCGACCAGCAGCGAGATACTCCCCAGTGCGCCAACCGCCATGGTCAGGATGTCGAGGATGTTGGAAAGGGTGCGCAGCATGTCCTCCTGCGTCGTGATGGTGAAGTCTTCGCGGCCGTGGCGCGCCGCTAGCAGGCTCTTGACTGAAGCCATAATCTGCGCCGCAGCAATGCCTTCCTCATAGGCCAGGTCGATCTTCATCATGCCGTCGCGGTTGTAGAGTTCCAGCGCGCGTGCGGTCGGGATGTAGGCGGCATCATCCAGATCGACGCCTAGAAACTGCCCCTTGGCTTCGAGCACGCCGATCACCCGAAACTGCAGGTTGCCGACCCGCACGCGGGCGCCCAACGGATTGGTGCTGCCAAACAACTCGGACTTGAGCTTGGAGCCCAGCACCACAAAGGCGCGCGCGTTTTCCAGTTCTTCATCGGGCAGGAACTGGCCGGTTTTAACCTTGATGCTGTAGACCTTGGCCATGTCCGCGCCCACGCCATTGACGGTGGTGCGCCGCAAGCGGCCGTTGCCGCTGACCTCGGTGTTGCCCCAGACCATGGCCGTCATGCCGGTGACATGCGGCAGGTGCGCCAGCGCGCGCGCGTCATCCAGCGTTAACGGGCGCACCGAGGTCGGAATGCCGGTGGGCGCTGGACCCGAGGTCTTGACCTTGCCCGGCGAGATGCTGGCGATGTTGGTTCCAAACTGGGTGAACTCGGCCAGCACGAAGCGGTGTATGCCTTCGCCAATCGAGGTCAACAAAATGACCGATGCAATGCCGACGGCGATGCCCAGCAGTGTCAGAAAACTGCGCAGACGCTGTGCGGTGACAGCGCGCAGGGCAAGTCGGGCAGCGTCGGGCAACAACATGTTCTTATCGTTTGGACAGCGCCTGCACTGGGTCCATCAGGGCCGCGCGCCGTGCCGGCAGCACGCCGAACAAAATACCCGTGACCAGCGCGGTCGCCAGAGCGGCCAGCACCGCCCAATCCGGTGGGTAGGCGGGGAAGGTTGGATACAACTGGCGAATCAACGCGGCGCTGAGCTGCCCCAACACATAGCCCACCACCGCCCCGGTCAGCGAGAGCATGGACGCCTCGGTCAGAAACATCAGGCGAATCCCGCCACCGGTGGCACCCAGCGCCTTGAGCAGGCCAATTTCGCCGGTGCGCTGCGTGACAGAGACCAGCATCACGTTCATCACGAGGATGCCAGCCACTGCCAGGCTGATGGCGGCAATCCCCGCTACGCCCAGCGTCAGCGCACCGAGCAGCCGGTCGAAGGTGGCCAGCACGGCGTCCTGGGTGATCACGGTCACGTCCAGCTCGTTTTCGTGGCGCAGCTTGATGATGTCGGTGACCTGTACTTTGGCGGTCTCGATGGATTCACGCCCATGCGCTTCAACCAGGATACGAAATAGCGTGTTGCTGTTGAACATGGCCTGGGCCAACGCAACCGGCAGCAACACCAGTTCGTCGGTGTTCATGCCCAGGCCTTGTCCGGTGGAGGCCAACACGCCCACAATGCGAACGCGGCGGTCACCGACACGCACCAACTGCCCCAGCGCGGGAGCGTTGCCAAAAATCTCTTGGCGCACCTTGGCGCCAATCACCGCCTCGCTGGCGCCACGACGCCAGTCGCCGGTTGCCAGAAACCGCCCCTGCGCCAAGACCATATGCCGAATGCCGAAGAACTCGGCGGTGGTGCCCGCCACCATCACTTCGCGCAGCTTGCCGCCGGCGCTGATTTCGGAGGTACCGATCGCCAGCGGCGCCAGGCGCATCACCGCGCTGGCGCGCTGCAAGGACTGCGCATCGTCAATGGTCAGGTCGCGCGGTGTGCTGGTGATGGCATTACCGGGGTTGAAGCCGCCAGTCTGCGACCGTCCGGGTAGCACAATCACCAGGTTGCTGCCCAGCGATGAGAACTCGTTCATCACGTAGCGCCGGGCGCCGTCACCGAGCGCCGTCAGCACCACCACGGCGGCCACGCCAATCGCCATCGCCAGCACCAGCAGCGAAGCCCGCAGCGGGTTGCCGGTGGCGGCATCGCGGGCGAAGCGGATCAGGTC
>JBBQZA010000295.1:0-4770 GCA_038208175.1 Burkholderiales bacterium | reverse complement strand
CCCGATGAGCACGGACAGGACACTCTATGTCGCCGAGCCTCCTGCGATCTACCTGGTTCGTCCGCCGCTGGTGGTGGACTGTAGCGTCTTGATCGCTGTGTTGTTCGAAGAAGACAGCCGCGAGCGCGCCGCTGAGTTGTTGGCGGGTAAGAGCCGGCATGCACCGAATCTGTTGGACCATGAGATTGCCAGTGTCGCCCAAAAGAAAGCGCGAAACGGCAGTTCCCCGGCGTTGATCGCGCAAGCACTGTCCGACTACGCGATGCAAGACATTGCGCTGTACCGTACCGACACCTCTGCGCAGTACGAACTCGCCCAGCGCTACAACCTTAGCGCCTTTGATGCCGCCTACCTGTGGCTGGCCGCCGAACTCAAGGCGCCACTCGCCACCTTCGACCAAAAGCTTGCCACTGCCGCCAAGGCACATCTGGCCAGCCTGGCCTGAGTCAGAGGCCAGCGAGCGGTGGGCTGACATCTACGCCGTGAGCACCGGCACCCGCGCCGCCAGCGCGCACATCAATTCGTAACCCAGCGTGCCAGCGCTGTGCGCCACTTCATCAATGCCGAGCAGCGCGCCACTGGCAGCGCGGCCCCACAGGGTCACTTCGGTGCCAAAGCCAGCGTCGGGCAACACCGTCAGGTCAACGCACAGCATGTCCATGCTGACGCGCCCCAAGGTGCGCGTGCGAACGCCGTCCACCAGCACTGGCGTGCCGGTCGGGCAGAGCCGCGGATAGCCATCGGCATAGCCACAGGCCACGACGCCGATGCGCAGCGGCTGGTCAGCGACAAAGGTGGAGCCATAACCAACGCTGTCACCGGCGACGATCTGCTGGGTGGCAATGATCCTGGAGGCCAGTGTCATGGTTGGCTGCAGGTCCCAGTCTGGCGCGCTGTGCAGCGGAAAATCCGGGGAACTGCCATAAACGGCAATGCCGGGTCGAATCCAGTCGGATGTTGAAACGCTCCGGCGCAAGGTGGCAGCGCTGTTGCTGAGCGAGCGTTCACCGGGAAGATCGTCGGTGGTGGCGACAAAAACCGCCAACTGGGAACTGACGCCACGCTCCCCATCGGCATCACTGAAATGCGTCATCAACGAGATCTCTTCCACCTGTGGCAGCGCATTCAGGCGCGTCCAGGCGGCGCGGTAACGCTCGGGGGTGAAGCCGAGCCGGTTCATGCCGGAATTCATTTTGAGAAAGACCCGGTGCGGTACATGGGTCTTGTGCACGGCCAGCATGTCGATCTGCTGGTCGCAGTGCACCGTGTGCCAGAGGCCCAGTCGCGAACAGAGTTCCAGGTCACGCACGTCGAACACCCCTTCGAGCAACAGGATGGGGCCGCGCCAGCCCAGGGCGCGAACGCGTTGCGCCTCTTCCAAGTCCAGCAGGGCAAAGCCGTCGGCGCCACGCAAGCCCTCATAGGCGCGCTCGATGCCGTGACCGTAGGCATTGGCCTTGACGATGGCCCAGACCCGGGCATCCGGGGCGCTGGCACGGATGCGCGCCAGATTGTGACGCAGGGCTTCGGTATGAATGGTGGCAAGTATCGGGCGCGGCATGGCACTGGGTTATTGCGGAAAGGAACCCCGATTTTGACAGCTCAGGGCGCGCGGATCTGTCCCAAGGACGTGCTATAACCCGGCATCGTTGGAGACAACTCAAGAATTCAATCGTGTCAGCCAGGCTGATACACCCCTGTAGACAATGAAACGCGGCTTCTTCACCATCATGTCGGCGCAGTTTTTCAGCTCGCTGGCCGACAACGCACTGTTTGTCGCGGCAGTCCAATTACTCAGAACCAGCCAGGCGCCGGAGTGGCAGCAAGCCGCGTTGGTGCCGATGTTTGCACTGTTCTATGTGGTTCTGGCGCCCTTTGTCGGCGCCTTTGCCGACTCCATGCCGAAAAGCCTGGTCATGCTGATTAGCAACTTCATCAAGATAGCGGGCTGTCTGATGATGCTGTTTGGCACCCATCCGCTAATGTCCTACGCCATCGTTGGCCTCGGTGCGGCGGCCTATTCGCCGGCCAAATACGGCATCCTGACCGAGTTGCTGCCGGCGTCCCAATTGGTCAAGGCAAATGGCTGGATCGAGGGCTTAACCATTGCTTCCATCATTCTGGGCGTGTTGCTGGGCGGCCAGTTGGTCGGCCCAGTCTTGTCGCCCATGCTCCTGGCGTTTGACCTTCCGCTGCTTGATACGGGTGTCGAGACCGCGCCCGAGGCGGCCATCAGCGTGCTCATCTTTATCTATCTGCTGGCCGCCTGGTTCAATACCCATATTCCACTGACCGGCGTCGAAATGCGCGCCATGCCGCGCAGCCTGACATCATTGCTGCCTGATTTCTGGATTTGCAACGCCCGTTTGTGGCGTGACAAGCTGGGCCAGATTTCACTTGCCGCAACCACCCTGATCTGGGGTGTGGCTGGCAACCTGCGCTTTATCGTGCTGGCCTGGGCCGCCGCTGCGCTCGGCTATTCCGTGACGCAGGCGTCGGCGCTGCAGGGGGTGGTGGCAATCGGCATGGCGGTGGGGGCCGTGGTGGCATCGATCCGCATGCGGCTGGAAGACGGGCCGCGCGTCATCACGCTCGGCATTGTCATGGGACTGCTCATCATCATGCTGATCTTCATTACCAACGTCTGGGTGGCCGCGCCGTTTCTGGTTTTGCTCGGCGCGCTGGGTGGTTTTCTGGTGGTGCCGATGAATGCGCTGTTGCAACACCGGGGGCACAATCTGATGGGCGCCGGGCGCTCTATTGCGGTGCAAAATTTCAACGAGCAGGCCTGTATTCTGGCGCTCGGCGCCGCTTACAGCCTGTCCACTGGACTGGGCCTGCCGACCTTCGCCGCGATCACTGCTTTTGGTATGACGATTGCCGGCTTCATGTGGTTAATCCGGCGCTGGTCTCGACGCAACTGGCTACTGCACCGCGCCGAAGTCGAGCATCTACTTGAGATCGCCCGCAATGACAAGTTTGATGGTTGATGCCCTCGCCATTGAATAGAGCGCCGCTGGCCGCCGCAGCGCTGGTTCTGAATGCCTTTATTTTCGGACTGTCGTGGTGGCCGTTTCGCGCGCTGCAAAGCCACGGTTTGCACCCGCTGTGGGCAACCGCCATCACACTGGGTTCGGCGCTGATTTGTCTGCTCTTACTGCGACCCGGCGCCTGGCGCGGTCTGATCCAGCACCCCATGCTCTGGGGCTTGATGCTGGCATCGGGCCTGGCCAATGTCGGCTTCAATTGGGCGGTGACGGTGGGCGACGTGGTACGCGTCGTACTGCTGTTCTATTTGATGCCGGCCTGGGTGGTCCTGCTGGCCTGGCCGCTGCTGGGTGAAAAGCCTGGTCCCGGTTCGGTTTTCCGGCTGGTGCTGGCTCTGGCCGGTGTCGTGATCGTGCTGAAAACGCCGGCCTCCAGTTGGCCGGTCCCGGAATCACTGGCCGATTGGCTGGCCCTGATGGCCGGGTTTTGCTTTGCGCTGACCAATATTCTGCTGCGCAAACTCAATCAGACACCCGGCAGTGCCCGCATGCTGGCGATGTTTGCCGGCGGCACCTTGATGGCCACTGCTGCCGCCCTGGTGGGGCAGCATGAGGGTCTGGTAGCGGCATTGCCGATACCGCAAGCGTCCTGGTCTCTGCTGGCTCTGGGCACCGGTCTGGCCTTGTTGGCGGGCAACCTGGCGCTGCAGTACGGGGCGGCTCATCTGCGTGCCAGCACGACCTCCATCATCATGCTGTCCGAGGTCGTGTTTGCCAGCGTTTCGTCGGTGCTGTTGGGCACTGGTGAGTTGTCTGTGCGAACACTGCTGGGGGGCGCCTTGATTCTATTGGCCTCACTGCTGGCAGTGGTGTCGTTTGGCAAGCGGTGAATTTTGAAGAAAAATGCGACACTGACTTCATCTTGATTGAAATGGAGTCGCGATGAGTATTGTTTACGATTTTGAAGCCCTGCAGATCAATGGCAAACCGGTTGCCCTGAGTCATTTCAAGGGCAAGGTCATGCTTATCGTCAATACCGCCAGTGCCTGCGGCTTCACGCCGCAGTTTGCCGGTCTGGAAGAACTGCATCAGACCTACGGCAAGAAGGGGCTGGTGGTGCTGGGTTTTCCGTGCAATCAGTTTGGTGCCCAGGACGCCGGCAGCAATGGTGAAATTGCCGAGTTTTGCCAATTGAACTATGGTGTCAGTTTTCCGATGATGGCCAAGATTGAGGTTAACGGCCCGCAGGCGCACCCGCTGTACCAGTGGCTGGCCGCCGAGGCTCCCGGTCTGCTCGGCAGCCAGTCAATCAAGTGGAACTTCACCAAATTCCTGGTCGGCAAGGATGGATCAGTGCGCAAGCGCTATGCGCCAACCGACACCCCTGCCAGTCTGGCCAAAGACATCGAAGCCGCGCTGGCGGCCTGATGCGGTTTGGCGTTCAATGATTCAGCTCGGTGGCACTGTGTGGGCGGGAGCACTCAGGCTGCAACCCGGAACACTCCGGCGCCGCACTCAGTTCCGCGAATGTCCCCCGCCTACGGCTCCTCCTTGATTTCGCTGCACTGAGCGCCGCACCGAAGTGCTCCTGCATTGGTGGTGAGCGTATCGTGCTTCAACGCCGCCGCTTGCCTGGGAGTTGGGGTGGGCGACGCAGCGAAATCAAGGCGGAAGAACCGGCGCAGCCCGGTCTGGGGGACATTCGCGGAGTCGCCCACCCAAGCTCACTGGCTTGCCACTACCGTCACCCCAGTTCTTGACTTTCGAAGGCGACTTGGTATGA
>JBBQZA010000294.1:0-4772 GCA_038208175.1 Burkholderiales bacterium | reverse complement strand
GTCAGAGTTCACCGATGCGCCATCGGCCAAGTGGATATAGAGTGAGTCGGTGGATTGGTCGTATGAAATGTTCATTCCGTGAATGAGAGGGCAATGCCATTCATCGCCATTTTGGTGTGGACGAAGCGCCCCGGCGTGCCCTTGAGCACCACGGCTAATCCGGCATCGCTCTCTGCATGCGCCGTGCCGCGTGCCCGGCTGCCAAACAGAAGAATGCTCTGGGTGGAATAGGCGCTGGCCACGCGCGCCGCAAAGTTGCGGGTGGCTTGCAAGGGTTCAACGGACAGGTCTTCGAGACGCACGGATTGAAGTTTACTGCCAGCGACAGCGGCACAGTAGACTTACTCCATGAAAAAAGTAATTGATCCCATCGAGAACCTTGCCCGCCACGGTTTTGAAGTTCTCTATCAATCCCATGCCAAGTCCATACTTACCGGCGAGTTTCCAAAAGCGCTCGATGAACTTGCAGCGGTCCTCGCAGATCTTTCTTTGCCGATTACCGAAATCATTGGCTCAGGTGGGGGCGAAACCAAGTTTACGCAGCGACTTCGAAAGTCGCTTGCTGCCTTGGGGTGGGTCAAGCACAACTTTGAAATCAAGAAGACGATTGACGGCATCCAGCGTGAATCAACCTCTCATGAAGTTGATCACGTCAAGCGTATCGCTGCACTGGGAACCATCGGGTGTGAAATTGAGTGGAACAACAAAGACCCGTTTTTCGATCGTGATCTGGAGAACTTCAAGCGACTGCATGCTGAGGGAGCTATCAGTGTGGGCATCGTAATTACCAGGGGCGCGTCACTTCAGTCAAGACTGCATGAACTCGTGATGGATTTTGCGTTGACAAAGGGCATTTCCGACTTCGAGAGTTTGGCCGCAACTGGTGTGGTGCCAACACCGAAGCAAAGAAAAAATATCAGCCGCAGAACCGATAGGGCCAAGGATCCTGTTCCGTTTGTAAATGCTTGGGTAGATAACTTTGTGTCCAATAAGTTTGGACAGGCAACGACTCACTGGGCCAAGCTATTGGACCGAGTTGATCGTGGAGTTGGAAGTCCTTGCCCGTTACTGCTTATAGGTCTTCCAGCATCAATTGTCGTAGTTGACGATGCTTTTGTTGAGCAGCTTGATGATGAACCCGACGCTACAGCAGCGTGAGGGTTTGAGTGTCTTCCCGGTGACTTCTGGAGTTGTGTTTGTACGTTGGCCAATCTGGGGTGTATGACTCATCGGCTTGGTTGCCCCATATGGCCCAACCGGGGCGCTCGCCTCTGGCAAACATTTCCAGAAATGGTCCGGGGCTGCAGGATTGGATCAGGTCGTACTGCTCATCTGGCTTGCGACTGTGCTCACGCTTTCTGGTGCCAATGTAGTTGACCTGTGATCGACCTGGACTGAGCGTGCGAGCATTCTTTCCACGGACCCCGAACAAAATGATCTCTGTTACGTTGCGGAAGTAAAAACCTACACCTCTTCCGTCACTTCCTCCGTCCTTCCGAAGCTTGTGCCAGATCAGGTTCGACTTGTAGGTAAAGCCCCAGGCTTTCATCACCTCTAGGCCATCTGGCAATAGAGCATTAGGTACCCACAGGTATAAGTGCGCTGTATCGTCAGCAGCTTGAGAAACGGGCAGTGCCTTGATGTCATTTAACGTCATGGTGCCGTACCGATTGAGTCGCTTATGCTCCGGTGCAACTTTGCCAGTTCTATTCTGAAACTGCCAAGGAGGGTCCACCAGTATCGTTTTGAAACGACGACCAGACACAAAGGAGTTGAAGTCATCGATGGGTGAAATATGTGGATCCATACAGTTATTCTAGGGTAATTTCTGGAACGGACCAAGAGAATTAACCGTAGTTGACAAAATGCCTTTCTGCGCGGCCTGCCGTATGCTTGTTGTGCGGAATAGTAGTCAACTGCTACTTCCCCCACCCATCCTTCAACCCCACCGCCAAATTAAACACCGGTTTCCTCACTGCATGATCAACCCGGTCCGCCACAAAGTAGCCGTGCCGCTCAAACTGAAACTTGTCATCCGCTTTCGCTGTGGCCAGTGACGGCTCTACAACAGCGGTCACCACTTTCAGGCTGTTCGGGTTCAGGCCTTCGATGAAGTCTTTGCCGCCGGCGTCGGGTTGCGCTTGGGTAAACAGGCGGTCGTACAGGCGCACTTCGGCCTTCAATCCATCGGCCACGGCGACCCAGGTGATGACGCCTTTGACCTTGACCGCATCGCTGCCTGGTGTGCCGCTCTTGGTGTCGGGGATCAGCTTGGCGAGCACTTGCGTAATCGTGCCGCCGGAATCCTTGATGCAGCCGGTGCACTCAATCACATGGCCGTATTTCAGCCGCACCTTGTTGCCTGGGAACAATCGGAAGAAGCCTTTGGGTGGTGTCTCTTCGAAGTCGCTGCGATCGATCCACACTTCCTTGCCGATTTTGAAATGGCGCCGGCCCAGTTCCGGCAAGTGCGGGTGCAGTGGGGCGCTGCAATCATCGAGCTTGCCCAAAGCCGCTTGACTGCTGTCTTGCGGCTTACCCATGACGTCTTCCCAATTGGTCAGCAGCAGTTTCACCGGGTCCAGCACGGCCATGGCGCGCGGGGCGCTGACGTCCAGCGTTTCGCGCAGGCAGCCCTCTAACGTGCTGTAGTCGATCCAGCTGTCGCTCTTGGTCACGCCAATGCGCTCGGCAAACAGTTGCATCGCTTCCGGTGTGTAGCCGCGCCGGCGCAGACCGACTATTGTTGGCATGCGCGGGTCGTCCCAGCCGCTCACGCGGTGGTCGTAAACCAGTTGCGCCAGCTTGCGCTTGCTGGTGATCACGTAGGTCAGGTTCAGGCGCGCAAATTCGTACTGCCGGGGCGGCGGGTCGCTCAGCAGACCGCCAGCGATGAGGTGTTCCAGCAGCCAGTCGTAGAACGGGCGCTGATCTTCAAATTCGAGCGTGCAGATGCTGTGCGTGATCTGCTCCAGCGCGTCCTCGATCGGGTGCGCGTAGGTGTACATCGGGTAGATGCACCATTTGTCGCCGGTGTTGTGGTGGGTGGCGCGGCGGATGCGGTAGATGGCGGGGTCGCGCAGGTTGATGTTGGGGCTGGCCATGTCGATTTTGGCGCGCAACACCATGGCGCCATCTTCATGCTGGCCATCGCGCATTTCCCTGAACACGGTCATGTTCTCAGCCGGCATGCGCGTCCTGAAGGGGCTGTCCACACCGGGTTTGCCGAAGTCGCCGCGGTTGATGCGGATCTGCTCCACCGTCTGCTCGTCCACATAGGCGTGGCCGGACTCGATCAGGTATTCGGCCGCGCGGTACATGAAATCAAAATAGTCGCTGGCATGGTAAGGCTCGGCAGCGGCTGAGCCATTCCAGTCGAAACCCAGCCACTTGATGGCGTCGCGAATCGAGTTGACGTACTCCTGGTCTTCCTTCTCCGGGTTGGTGTCGTCAAAGCGCAGGTGGCTGACGCCGCCATAGTCGCGCGCCAGGCCAAAGTTCAGGCAGATGCTCTTGGCGTGACCTATGTGCAGGTAGCCATTGGGCTCGGGCGGAAAACGGGTGCGGATGGCGGCCGGGTCAAGGTCGCCCTGCGCATGATGCGACGCGTCACCCGGAGAGCCACCCCAGTGACGCGTGGCGTAACTGCCTTTGGCCAGATCCTGCTCGATGATCTGACGCAAAAAATTACTGGGTTTGGGTTCGATCGTAGCTGCGCTGGCCGGGGCCTTGGCAGGGGGCTTGCTGGATGTAGAAGAACTCATGCGTCTGATTTTAGACGCCGATGTTTCATGGTGGCCTCACCGGGCATGCCCGGGCTAGCGCTGACGCGTCGCGACATGTAGGTGTGAGAAGCCTTGTTACGTTTGGCAATACTTTTCACATAAACCGGGCCATCCTGTCGCGTCCTTGCCGCGTTGCAGATACAGGTGCAGATCGTTGCCCTGCTGTTTTACAGGAGAACCCGAATGAAGATCAATCGTCCCGCATCTTTTCTTGGCGTCGCTGCCAGTCTGGCCCTCGTGGCTTTGACCCTGGCCGGTTCCGCTCAGGCTCAAAACGTTTATTGGTCCGTCGGCTTGTCTTCGCCCGGCGTGCAAGTGGGGCTCAGCAGCGCTCCGCTGGTGCCGGTCCAGAGGTTCTATCAAGCTGTGTATCAGCCGGTCTATCAACCCGTGCAGCGGGTCTACCGGTTCGAGCCACCGGTGGTGCTGGTGCCGCGCCCGGTGATCTATATGCGGCCGGCGCCGGCCCTTGTGATGCCGCCGCAGTTGATACGGACCGAGCTGGGTTATCCGCCGCGTCACCATGGCTGGCAGCGTTGGCAGCAGCGTCATGAAATGATGGAGCACGAAGGCCGCGGGCGCCGCGGCTGATTGATCAAGTTTCGAAGAGCCACTATGATTCCTCCCTTTGTGCCCCTGAGGAATCTGCAACATGAGCCAACGTTTGCGTGGCGTTTTTGCCCCAGTCCTGACCCCTTTTAACCAGCGCCTTGAACCCGATTCCGGGCGCTTCATCGCACACTGCCGCTGGTTGATTGAGCGCCAGGTCAATCTGGCCATTTTTGGCACTAATTCGGAGGCGGCTTCGCTGTCCGTTGCAGAACGGATCGCAATGACCGATGCGATTCTGCAAGCCGGCATTCCGGCAGCGCGCCTGATGCCTGGCACCGGAGCCTGCTCGGTGACGGATGCCATCACGCTGACGCGGCATGCGGTTGACAACGGCGCTGGTGCTGTGCTGATGCTGCCGCCTTTTTATTACAAGGG
>JBBQZA010000293.1:0-4799 GCA_038208175.1 Burkholderiales bacterium | reverse complement strand
CGGATCGCTGATCAGCGCGCCGAAGGCCGCTTCGGTCACCTGCCGGTCGCTGCTGAGGATCGAGCCGCGCATCGCCTTGACCACGTAGGCGAAGACCCAGGCCACAACCTCGGAATAAAACGACAGGATCAAAAAGGCGGCCAGCATGCCGGCAACGCCGATCAGCCACCACGGCTGGCGCTTGGGCGCCAAGGCTTGCAGGGCCGAAATCGGATTGGCTTTGGCCTCGCGTCCTAGCGAAATCTCGGCAATCATGACCGGCAGTCCGACCAGCAGCGTCGCCAGCAAATAAACCAGCAGGAAGCCCGCGCCGCCATTGGCACCGGTCAAATACGGGAATTTCCAGATATTGCCCAAGCCGACAGCCGAGCCAAGAGTGGCGGCCAGCACGCCGAAACCGGAACTGAATCCAGCCCGCTTCAGGCCTGGTATGGATTGCACCAGCTTGTTGTTATTGTTCATCGGTGCGCGGAATCAGGGAAAAGCGAAAGTTTAGCAGCGCATCCGTTCGGTCCCGCCGGTTAGGTGCTGCCATCTTTAACCGGCTGATTTCGCTGCAAGCTGCGCTGCGCACAGAATGAGGAGTGACGCGCCGACGGACGAAATCGAGCGTTCGCCCAATCCAGCTCGACCTTGGTTTTTGTGCACGAAGCGGACCGCCCGAGCCGCCGGGATCACAGGCCGCAGGGGCTTACGCAGAGGGTCCTTTAGTGCACGGGCATCGGAGACTCTTCGTCGCGCCGCCTGCCACGGCTTTGATTAGCCCTGGCGTGATCCGCGGAATTCCTTGATTCAAGTGACCTGAGTTCGTGCTTCAGCTGCACCACCAGATCATCGTCAACGCCATAACGAAACTGCATTTTCTGGCAGAGTCTTTCCAGATTTTGAAGGTGCTTATGCATCAGTTTCTCCACGATAAAGCCAGAATGGCATCCGGGCACGCCTCAAGCCGCGTAACGCTACGTTGTGGGCAACCCGTGCCAACGGCGCCGGAAGATGGATACGGGTACTAAAGGACCAGAAGCTCGGCCAAATCGCGCTCCGCTCCTTTCAGCGACTCTTTTCAGGCATTCTGGACATCTGACCGCCCGAAAAAATTATCGGGAGTATAGAACTTTGTCATGCGACAGAAACCACTGACCTGTTGCAATGTGTTCGGCATGGCATGGCATGGCCGAAGTCGGCGGGCGTTGACGTCCACTTTGCGGGCATCGCGGACAAGCACTGAAACGGCCGTCTGTCCGCGTGTCTCGCGCGCTGTGGATTTCCAGCAGCGCAAGCGGCACTGCTGGCGGCTGGTCAGTTTTTGGAGGGACGTCCGGTTTTGATCGTCGAAACGGCTTTCAGTGCGGCTAAATAACGGGCATCTGACATGGCGGTCAACGCCTTGATGCCGGCACGAATCAATTCGCTTTTCTTGACCGAGTGAAATTGGCATCGCAAGATTTGGCTTCCAGAGTGGTCAGAAGGCGCAGCTGTTCAAGCAGAACGCACTCAGGTTTTGCGCTTCGTCAATGATAGGTACCGCTGCTTTGCCCAGTGGCATACCCCCGGAATCAGCCCTGTTCGCCGCCTCGAAAGCGTCCCCAAATCCGGCCTTCAAATGGTCGACAAACCATCTTTCCGCAGGCCCTGGCGGCGCGGACGCCGGGTGAAATGCCGACATCGCCAGCATGAAGCCGGTGCGCGGCATCTCATCGACATCCAGCACGACGAGCGTGCCTGCTGCAATGTCGTGCTCGACCATGTGAAGCGGCATCGAGCCCAGCCGACGCAATCCTTGAGAAATGCATACTTGGTCGAGAGGTCGGCCAGCCGCCAGGTCGATGGCGACAAGACTCCATAGTCCCTGCCGGCCATCAGCTCCGGGCGGTCGGTGAGGACGAGTGGCACATGTTTTGCCAGCTCACGCCTTGCAAGCAGTGAGCAAAGGTGTGGGCGTAGCGCCGACAGTTTGCCAACGCGGGTGCCAGCCTCTTGATGGCAGACCGATTGCGGCGGCCCCGGAAATAGCGGGGAGTGCCCAAGCCACCAAGCAGGACGCTATAAAATGAATAGCTGATTGCGCCCGTGTCTATTGAGCTAAGCACCGATTTCTTTCCTTAGAGTGGTTTAAGACGGCCGGCCCCCGGCATGACGGCACGCCGGAAAAGCTGCGTGCCACAGCCGAGGTTTACTGCTGCGTTCATGTGCGCGGCTTTTTCAACCCTTGCGCGACGATGTAAAAGATCAGCGGCGGAAGCATGAGCATCTGCAAAAGCGGGGCGATGCCGATATTGACGCCCGGCAGCACCGGCATGTCTGCGCTGTAAGTCCAGCGCTGCAGGACATGCACGGCCAGCCACTCGACTGCGATGGCAATGACGAGACCGCTCATCAGCATCACGCCATAGCCTTTCAATGACGGAGTCATGAACCAGTCTGCTCGCCTGAAAAAACGCCAGCCTGCCGCATGAATGGCCCACACGATGAGGCCATCACCCAGACTAGCGACGAAGCAATGCCACCAGATGTTTTCCCATTTGTCCATTCCGACATAGAGAAAACCTTGTGCTAACTCCCAGAAATAATTGAGGACGACTGAAACCACAAACAACGCCGCCAAGATGCGGAGCGGGCCGGTGCGGTAGTGTTGAAGTCTCATGTTCATGAAGCCGTAGCCCATTTTTAACACGAGACTCTGTCGGGGGACAGTTATCTTCTCGCTTACGCGGTACACGCATGGCGTTCGATTGCACCCTCTTACTTTGCCGCCGCGCGGGCGGCACTGGCCTTTGCCTTGGCTTCGTCGGCCTTGCGTTGCAACTCCTTGGCTTCCTGCTCGGCGGTCAAGGCCTCGGCTTCCTTAACCTTAGTTTCTTTGGCCTTGGCGTCCTTTTCCGAAGACTGGCCGCCGGCCAGCGCATTGCCCGCCACGGAGCCGACGACGGCGCCCACAGCGACGGCGCCATGGTGCCCATCAAGCCCGAGCCACCGGCGGCGGGTGGCCGCGTCTTATAGCGGGTGTCTTTCACGCTAAGCTCGGTAACGAACAGACGGCCGCGCGACACCTCGCGCAAGCTCGTTCAACCCGACCCAGACATCGCGTTCGAGTTCAGGCCCGACTGCATCCAGTCGCAGCGCCTGGTGCGCTGACCTGCACTCACAAAGGAACCACAATGAAAACCAGCACCATTGAAGTGCACGACATGCTGTCGGTATTCAGCATCGACGAAGTCGAAAAGCGAATCGGTGAGGTGCCCGGCGTCCAAAGCGTGACCGTGAACTTTGCTGCCGGCAACGCCACCGTGCGCTATGACGAGACACAGCTCGAAGCGACCGATATCAAGTCGGCCGTGCGCCAACGCGGCCATGACGCGGCCTCGTCCGCTGGTACAGCACCGGACGAGGGACACGCTGGACATGCGCCACCCGCCGCACCGTCCGAACCCCCCAAGTCGTCAGCTCCGACGAGTGCATCGGGCGCACCTGCGGCCGAGGGTTCTTCGGATGCGGAACCGCCGGACAAGGCAGCGCCATCGACAACGCCCGATGCGACGCCAGCCGCATCGGCTGCTGCGCCTGCCGGGGATGCCCAACCGGACAAAGACGCAGCCGAGAAAAGTTAGGACCGCTGCCAGCGCCCTGAAGCCCAACGCATGTGCCACTTGACCCAGCCACTTTGAATGGACCAGCAACTGCTCTGCAGGAGATCACGATGACGACAGCGACCGCTTCACAACGCAACGTGCTTGGTTTGCCACCCGCGTTGAGGACTGTCCAGGCAGCCATGCATGGTCACGGACCGTATCTACGGATTGGTGCGGCACCCGCACAATACACCGGCCTCTTCATCGCGCTTTTCGGCGAGGGCATCGAAATGAAGCACAACTGTCAAGAGGGCGATGCATGACCATGAACACATCCAAAACTGAGTAGAGAACGATGAAACACATCCTGCTGATGGTGATCGGCTGCGCCCTGGCGCTGCTGCTGATTTTTTTCCTGCCAGCCATGGGGTTGGGCAGCGGCTGGGTGGCGGCCATGGTGATTGGGGCAATGATGCTCTGCCACCTGATGCACTTCGGCATGCGTGTGTACGTTTCCCTACGCGACGACAACGCGGTCGCGCAAACGCTGACGACGGACCGCGGTGCACACGGTTTCGCCGTCGACGATGGCGGAAGCCGCGTCTTTATCGAGCACACCCTTGCGAGCACGGTTTCGACCATCGACGCTGCCACGCAATGCTTGACGGGGGCGGTGCGCGTCTGCAGTGGTCCTAGCGGCATCAACTACCGGCCCGCATCGCGATGAATGCACACACAAAATGAAAGCAGACCCTATGCGTCCCTTGCAAAAAATAGAAGCCGCGCTTTCGAGATGGGAGAACGAGGGCGGCGCGATTGCACAAATCCCGTCATTGAACTGCGTGGTATCTCTGGAGATTCATTTATCGATGCGCACCGAACTCGAACATCTGCGCATTCGCATGATCGCTGTCGAGAACCTGTTAATCACGCTCTTGGCGCAAGCAGATGATCAGCCGCGCGAAATGGGCCGCGAGATGGCGACGTACATTTCGCCCAGGCCAGGCTTCACTCCCCATCACAAAACGTTGGATGCGGCGGCGCAGATGCGCCACCTTCTCAAACGGGGCCGCCATTTCCAGGACTGGGTAAAGGGAGAGGTTGTCTCGTGAACACGCCGCCGCTTCCTTCAACCGCCACCACGTCGCCCGTCCCTGAATCGATGGAGGCACTCAACAGCGAATGCTTCTGCATCAGCCTGGACACTGCGGCGCTGCGCCTGGCACTTGA
>JBBQZA010000292.1:0-4816 GCA_038208175.1 Burkholderiales bacterium | reverse complement strand
GCAGTGCGTACCGGGTTTTTCACAAGATAGACCGCACGCTGAGATGTCACCACTGTGGCTACACCGAGCGCGTGCCGCGCACCTGCCCGGCTTGCGGCAACCCGGATATCGCACCCTTGGGCCGCGGCACCGAGCGCCTGGAAGAACACCTGGCCGAGTTGCTTGCCGCTGTGCGACGTCCGGATTCGAGCTGTGAACGATGGCCTGACGGTGAGCCGGTGCGCATTGTCCGCATCGACGCCGACAGCACCCGACTCAAAGGCGAACTGGAATCGCATCTGGCGCGTGTGCATGCGGGTGACGTCGATGTGCTGGTGGGCACGCAGATGATTGCCAAAGGGCACGACTTTCGCCGCATCACGCTGGTGGCTGCGATCAACCCCGATGGCGCCCTGTTTTCCAGCGATTTTCGCGCTTCGGAGCGATTATTTGGCTTGTTGATGCAGGCGGCCGGCCGCTCTGGCCGTGACGCTGGCGCAGCAGCTTCCAGCGAAATGTGGTTGCAGACCTTTTATCCGCGGCATCCTTTGTTCGAAGCCCTGAAACGTCATGATTACCCAGCCTTCGCCGCCGAGGAACTGCAGCAGCGCCAGCAAGCCGGCATGCCGCCTTTCAGTTTTCAGGCGCTGCTGCGCGCCGAAGCGCGCACGCAGGAGGTGGCGCAAGGCTTTCTGGCAGCGGCCCGTGCTCAGGTCAGCGCCCTGCCGGATGCCGGGCCACTGACACGCCTGATCACGATTTACCCCGCGGTGCCTCTGAGCGTGCAGCGCGTCGCCAACGTGGAGCGGGCCCAGATGCTGATCGAGAGCCCGTCACGAACGGCGCTGCAGAACTTCTTGCTGGCCTGGCAGGCAACGCTGCACGCAATCCGGCAGCAGCCTGCTGGACGGGGCCTGATTCGCTGGGCGGTGGACGTCGATCCGATGCTCATTTGAACATCGCAAATAACCGTTTGGCCGCCGCGTACAGTGGTGCTTCAACGGTCTTGTGGTGTAGCCAGGCAACCGCTGTCAAAAGAAAAAGGGTTGTACCAAAGTAAATGCCATTATTGCTGCAGCAGGAAACCGCTGCCGGATTGAATCTAGTGACGACATCAAATACCAGGATGTGGCCTAAGTAGATGCTGTATGAGGCATCACCGAGAGGCTGCATCCATGGCCACGGCGTCACGGCAAGTTGCTCCAGAGTCACTGCCAATGCCACCATGCAGACTGCAAAACCTCCCCACAAAATTGCGCGCTCTGACACATGAAAGAACCCCGCGAGGCCAGACGCAAACAGGGCTTGTGTTTGTTGGTAGGTGGCAACGCCCATCAACATCAGGAAAGCGCCGAATATCCATGGCCACAACAACCGGGGCTGCCATTTTGTGAATGCCTCGTGCAGCAAGAAGCCCGCGATAAACTCCAGCACGAGTGGGTAGAAGAAGAACCATTGCGCCAATGAAATCTTGGCAAAGTTATCTGGCCGGTAGAGACCTTGCATCAACCACGCGATGTTGATGCCCACCACAATCGCAGCCCAGGCCAGCATCAAAAGCCAGGCCTTACGGCGGGTAAAGACGATTATGAATGCTGTGCAACAGTAAAAGAACAATTCAAACGAAAGCGTCCAGGCCACTTCCAGCAAATGATGGGGCAGCAGCGTCGGCGCAAGGAAGAGAGACGAAATCAACCGCTGCTCCGTACGGATACCGCGGGTAGTTGAGAAATATGCAAGGTAAATGAAGAAAAAGGGCCACCAGCCAGAGTAGATACGTGCAAACCGATGGGCCAAGAATCGTGCGGCCTGTCGTCCACCGGGATCAGTGGTGGCGGTCGTCAGGGCCATGATGTAGCCGCTTATGACAAAGAACAGGTCAACTCCCGCATAGCCGGACCGAGCAGCCTGCTGCCACCCGGGCAAGTCAAGCTTGATGCCAAAGACGAGATCCAGGTGAAAGATTGCAGCCCATAGTGCTGCGACAAAACGCAATGACTGAATATTCTTGACCATCGCTTAGCTCTATTAGGTTATCCAGCTAACCGCCGCCGAAAAAGTGACAAACGCGGCCGCCGTGGAGACGAGAATGATGCATGAGATACGACCATTGTCGGCGCCGAAACGCTCGGCCAGCAGCGACACGTTGCTGGCGCTGGGCAGCGCCGCAGCCAGCACCATCACGGTGAGTGCGAAGCTGTTAATGGGCAGACCCAAGGCAAGCGCAGCCTTACCCAGCAGCAGTACCAGCAAGGGATGCCATAGCAATTTGATGGCAGCCACCGGCAGATAGTCGGCCAACGGGATCGGAGCGTGTCCTTTTGCCTGCGCCAGCATTTGCGAGCGTGCCAGCACGGCGCCGATGGTAAAAAGCGCGACCGGTGAGGCAGCATCGGCCAGCAGGGCGACCGTCTGCATCACGGGTTGGGGCAAACTCAGGTCGATGGCAGACGCCATCGCACCCAGCAGGATGGCCCAGGGCAACGGATTGCTGGCGACGCCTTTAAACGCATTGCTTGCGGCTTTGCTGGCGCCATGCTTCTGCGCGCCACCCAGACGCGACAGCGCAATGCACAGCGAGGTGGTGATCACCATGTCGATCAGCAGGGTCAAAATCACCGGGCCGGCCGCTTTCGGTCCAAGCAAGGCCACCAGCAAGGGCACGCCCATGTAGCCGCTGTTCGGAAAGGCGGCCACCAACGCCCCAAAAGAAGCATCGTTCCAGCCAATACGCTGATTTTTGCTGACGGCTATCGTGAACCCTACCGTGATCAGCGCCGACCCAAGCCAGATGGACAAAACGCCGCCGTCCAGCAATTGTGCCAGCGGCGTGGTCGAGCCAAAGCGGTACAACATGCAGGGCAAAGCAAAGAACAGGACGAAGCTGTTCAGGCCGGCAATCGCCTCCAGCGGCAACATTCGTCGCCGGGCCGCCAGGTAACCGCACAGGACCAGCGCGAAAAAAGGGAAAGTGATGAGCACAATATGCAGCACGCTGCTATTGTCCCCAAAGAAAGTGCCTAATAATGCCTGGCAAGCAACTGTTGAACGACTCAATGACACAAGCTCCGGTTCATCCCTACCAATCAAAACCCCTGCTCGTGCGTTTGCTGCTGGCGCGTCCAAGGCTGTTGATCTGCTTCATCCTGGGTCTGGCGACGACGCTGTTGTTGCCTGACACGCTGGCGCATCAAACGGTGACGCGCTCCATCATTGGCTGGAACCTCGGGGCCTGTCTTTATCTGGCGCTGGCGGCCCGGATGATGTTCTGGTCAACTCACGAAAGAATGCGAACGCGTGCCCTGCAACACGATGAAGGCCGTATTCTGGTGCTGGTTCTGGTGGTTGCTGCGGCGCTGATGTGTGTGGGCGCCATCGTCGCGCAACTGGCCGTTGCCAAGGAAATAAAGGGGTCGCTGCGCTATGGGCATATCGCGCTGGCGGTGCTCACCATCGTTTCGTCCTGGGCCTTTACGCAAACGATGTTTGCCTTGCACTACGCCCACGACTATTACGCCAGTGAGGCGCGTGGCGGAACCGGTGGCCTGGATTTTCCGGGTGGTCATGCGCCGGATTACGGTGATTTTCTTTACTTTGCCAGCGTCATTGGCACCTCAGGACAAACGGCGGACGTCAGCTTTACCAACCGTACAATGCGCAGAACCGGCTTGCTGCACTGTGTTCTGGCATTCTTCTTCAACACGACGCTGCTTGCGTTGACCATCAATATCGCGTCTGGTTTGTTCTGAAGGCGGCGCGCCAGCCTCGATCTGCGGCCCGCTTCCGCTTCGTTTTAACATTTATCGATGTCATCTCCTGCAACGGGCGGCCTGAATCTGGCCCAACAAGAAGCTGTCAACTTCATGCACGGGCCCTGCCTGGTGGTGGCCGGCGCCGGTTCCGGAAAAACACGTGTCATCACGCACAAGATTGCACGCCTGATCCAGGCTGGCATGGAACCGCGACGCATTGTCGCCATCACCTTCACCAACAAGGCCGCTGCTGAAATGCGCGAACGCGCCAAAAGCCTGATTGGCAAAGCGGCCAAAGAGGTCGTCATTTGCACCTTTCATGCGCTCGGGGTCCGCATGCTGCGCTTAGACGGTGCGACGTTGGGGCTGAAACCGAACTTTTCGATTCTGGACAGCGACGATGTCAGCAGCATCCTGAAGGACGCCGGTGGTACGGTGGACGCCGCCACGGCACGTCAATGGCAATGGACCATCAGCCTGTGGAAGAACATGGGGTTCAATGCGGCGCAGGCGGCCGCTCAAGCGAAAGACGATTCCGAACGCATCGCGGCGCGCGTCATGGCGCACTACCAAGAGCGGCTGGCCGCTTACCAGAGTGTCGACTTTGACGACCTGCTCGGTTTGCCACTCAGATTGCTACAAAATCAGGAGCACATAAGGCAGAAGTGGCAAGGACTTGCGGGCCATGTGCTTGTAGACGAGTACCAGGACACCAACGCCACCCAATACGAAGTGCTGAAGTACCTGGTCGGCGGTAATCCAGCCAGCGGCGCCCGTTTTACCGCCGTCGGCGACGACGACCAGTCGATCTACGGCTGGCGCGGCGCCACGCTGGACAACCTGAAAAAACTGCCGCTCGACTTTCCGTCTCTGAAAGTCATCAAGCTGGAACAGAACTACCGCTCCACCGGCGCCATCCTGCGCTCCGCCAACAATGTGATCGGTCCCAATCCCAAGCTGTTTGTCAAAAACCTGTGGAGCGATCTGGGCGAAGGCGAGCCGGTGGAGCGGTAGTTCTGTTCCAGCTTGATGACTTTCAGAGACGGAAAGTCGAGCGGCAGTTTTTTCAGGTTGTCCAGCGTGGC
>JBBQZA010000291.1:0-4845 GCA_038208175.1 Burkholderiales bacterium | reverse complement strand
GCTATGGGCTTTTTGAGTGACTTCGTAGCCGACGCCGCATGCTTGCAGGCCATCCTTGTCTGTGAATCGGCCACGGAAGGTATAGCCTTGTACATCGTTGGAGCTAATGAGCTTAGCGCCATCCGCGGCATTACGAAGTCGCTTTGGATGGCTGACCGCTAGTGCGATCCCGTCACCGCCTGTTGCCATGCACAAGCCTATTGTTGCCTTGCTGGCCGCGTCGAACCCTATCCATGCTTCGTGTAGGGAGGCATCGTCCCAGACCGTCGTATTCGGATTTTCGGGCAGGGCTACTTGCCAACGGATGAAAGCATCGCCCTGGTCGATCTTTTTGTCCTTGGCCGTGAGGAGGCGAAAAATGTCTGGTTTGTCTGTATCCGGCCATTCAGTCAAAAATTTGCCATCCACTCCGATATGCAGAATGCGGTCGCGAACCAGATCAGCAACAACCGTTTTTCTTCGAATATAGGCAAGGACAGCGTGGGCTTTTGGGTGAGAGAAGGTAGACTCACACCAAGTTGAAAGCTGTTCTTCGTAGCTGCTGAAGTATGAAGGCTTTGCTCCGCCAAAGTGCGCGTAGTCGGCCGCACAGTACTGTACCTTTTCACATAAGGGATGCGCTGCTTCGCCAGCAGTACGGCTGGCTGAATGTTCCGTTGCCGGAATGACCGTCTCTTCATTCTGGAGAGTTGCCGCGCTGATGAAATTACCGGTTCCATCAATGCTGATCTCGATATGCGCCTGTTTTTGCGTATGGCTTATCGGCATCAAGGGCTTTGCGCCGGGAGGCTCGTGACCCTTGCAGGCATCATAGGTGGCATGCAATTTCTCAATCCAGGCCATGACGCGCCTCCATGGCCATCAGTTCATCATCTGAAAGTCGCAGGTTCTTGCTGAGATCGAAATCCTTTGCGGTCATTTCACGCACGAATTTGCGGATAGTGCAATCTTCCGGTCGCTCGAAATCAATCACCCCATCCCTCATGGTGGGCTTCCAGAATCGGGCTTGCAGTTTGTTGTCGCCGGTTTCATCGGGGTAGTCGAAGCCGTGGAACATCAGGCCGAATGCCAATTCACCCTCGCCATCGTAGGCCCCAGTTCCCGCGCCAAAGGCGCACGGTTCGACATAACCCTGGCAATCCCGCGTCCCCAGAAAGATGTCCTGTCGCCCACCGCGTTCCAGCATGCGTTTAGCGATGGCAAAGTGTTTCCCGTCAATCTGGTCCTTCTTAAGCTCGGGTCGATGATCGTTCCAGACAAAATGGGCGCGCACCTGATATTCCACATCGCTCAGGAAAGTATAGATGGCAAGGTCGTTGCCCCCGCTGAACACCAGTGGCTTGGTGCCTTTGGTCTGGGTGCGGATTCGCTTCATGATTCGCACCTCATCAATCACCCAGATGATCGATGGCTTCCAGTAAATGGACTTGACGATGCCTTTGAGCGCCTCGTAAGTAGGGATATGGTAAGAGCACTTCTCTCCACCGATCCTGGTCAGGGGGTCGGTAAACAAGGCGTGTCGTGCCCAGACCTTGAATTCAATGCTGTTCTTGTCAGACACAAAAGACCTCCATTTGACCTTCTGGTGTTTCACTCAGCCCCTGCTCGGTGCTGTAGTACCGAGCGTCAGCCAAATACAGGATGCCCGTCCCTTCTTGTACCTCATGCACCACGCCAGCAGTGACAAGCCGATCAAGCATCTGGGGGAACAAGTTGACGGTGAATTGCTGGGCACGGCGCAACAGGGTGTACTGTTTGTCAGGCAAGTAGGCGGCACAAATAGCTTTGATTATTTCCTGTCCACCCGCGCCAAAGGGCACAAGGATGCCACGTGTCGGCGCATCGATGGCCTTGAACGCCTTGGCGGCAGTCATGAAGGACTGATGTAGAAAGATGCGGGGCGCGATGCTTTTTGCCCTGCAAAACTCGGCGACTGTCTGTGAGTTGGTTGAGAGTAAATTGAGTAAGTTGTCGTCATGACCGATTGTGTCGGCAGAGACGGGATAGTCCATGTCCGTTGCCCTGGCAAAAAAGTAGTTTTGGTAATACCAGGCCATGGCCTTCGGCCCAATCGGGTTTTCGTCGAAACGGTCGGGGTCGCTTTCATAATCGTTGAGCACCCTCTCGGCCTTGTCCCTTCCGATTCGGATATCCGGCAGCATGCCAAGGTTTTCGTCTTCAGGTCGGGGATTGACCACGTGCACCAACCCGATATCGTGTAGACCATTGCGATTGCAGCGTCCAGCCGCTTGGGCGATGGAGTCAAGGCCGGCGGTAAAACGGATGACGGATCCAAAATCAACATCCACGCCGGCTTCGATCAACTGGGTACTGATGCAAAGTGTCGGCTCTTGATTTGCCAAACGGGCGATGACTTCCGCCAAGATGGATTTGCGGTGCGCCGGGCACATGTTCGTGCTCAGGTGATAAGCCGGAATGTTTGATTGTTCTTTGCAAAGGCGATGGATGGTTTGAGCTGAGCCCTTGGTATTTACGATGACAAGGCAGCTGCCTGCCCTGCTTGCTTCCTGCAAAGCAAGCGAGGCAACTTCGTCCATAGCCCAGCCACCCGGTTTGCGCCGGTACTGCACTTCGATACGCTTCAAGCCATCAAACAAGGCTTTCACATCGGGCATGAGTTCGTTGCCATCAGGGATGCGAATTGCCCCTTTTGTTGCTTCAACCTTGTCGAGCAGGGGTTGTGTTGCAGTGCAAAGCACCACGGTGCTGCCGCAGTGATCGACCAGAAAGTTAATGGCGTTGTTGAACATGTGGACGCAATTGATGGGCAAAGACTGGATTTCGTCAAATACAAGCACGGAATTTGCCAGTCGATGCATTCGCCGCGCACCACGGGTGCCGGAGCCAAACAAAGCCTCCAGGAACTGGACACTCGTCGTATAAATGACAGGTGCATCCCAGTTTTCAGAAAGTATTTTTCCTCGCCAGGTCTGCTCTTCAGGCGTGAGGTTGGAGTGGTGCTCAAGCACTACGCTTTCAGGTGCAACCCCTTCAGTCTCGAGAATGCCCCGAACAATGTTTGCATTCTGGTCAATGATGGATGTAAACGGGATCACATAAATGACCCGGTCCATGTTGTATTTGCTGGCATGGTGAAGAGCAAAGCGAAGACTGGCCAATGTCTTTCCACCGCCCGTGGGTACCGTCAATGTATAGGTACCTTTGCTGCGAACGGCACCTTCGAGGCAGTGGCGTGAAATGTCCTGGCGGAGATGATCGATACGGTGTTTTGGCGACAGCGAGCTGAGGTGTGCCTCTAGCCGGCCTACCAACGCTTCCCAACGGACGTAGTCGCCGGCCAGCCGTTCTCTGGCCTGACTGGGATTTTCATAGTCAGCTGTGTCGATGCGATCGGCGTCGATGAGGCAGCTGAAGAGCATGCGAACGAGCAGCCCAATTTGCTGCTGGGCTACGATGCTGCGCGCATCCTTGCCAGGCGAAGCGAGAACAATATTTCTCAGCCAGCTGCTAATGCCGCCGATCAGTTCAGGCTTGGCCAGAAGATCGCGTGCATTTGCGAGAATGGATGCGTCAGCATTGCCTAGCGCTTCCCGCAAGTGGGTGCGGGCGTCCAGCTTGTTCATGCGCTTGGTGAATGTATCTTCGGCAGGTTGATTCGGCCCAGAAGTCAGGCAATCGATCAGGCCAGAATGATGGGACGCAACGCACAGGCCCAGTATTTGACCAACAATCGATCCGGGTTGTCCTTTGGCGGATAGCGATTGCCAGATATATTGAGCGCCGGCGCTGGAGTGATCGATAGTTCCGCGTAGCCCTGTCGCGTCGACATAGTCCGCGTCAACGTCCTGATTCAATAAGCCGGTGGCCGATTTTATGTAGCGCTGGAAATCAGCACTGTATTTGCCGAGATCGTGGACAAGGCCAATCAACTCGGCTTGGGTGGCCAAGCCAAGCTTCCCAGCATGGTGTTTGCTTATTTCAGAGACGCCGAGCAAATGCTGCTCAAGTGATTGAGTATCCTTGCCTCTGACGTGAGCAACATAATTATTCATGAACATCCCATGATAAGGGCTGACCATTTCGTACGCACAGCCGGGGTATAACTGGCCCCAGTCTCATTGGTTGCGACTGCGATCAGTGCATCGGCGGGCAACCGATCCTTGTCCATTTGAAGCACTCAGTTGTCGCAAACGCTGAGACCGGGGAAAACCGGCAATCCCGCCACTGGGGCGGAGCGCAGGTCCTTGGCCGCCTACAGGGGATACTTGCGCAGCGTTTGAGCGATGACATCCGCCAACTGCGGGTCCATTGCCATTTTCCGCAGGCATTCGGCGAGGTATTGGCGGTCGCCCAGCATCGCCACTGCTTTGCCAAAGTAGATACCGACGGCATCGCCATAAGGCTTTCGCGCCTTTTCAAGCGCGCTGGTTGGCACCGGCCCCCAGGTGTGCAGCATCATCGCCAATTCGATGAGGTCCCGGCTCATGACTGATCGGTCGAGCGCCCGGTCAACGTTGGCCAGTGGAAACTGACCTTCGAACACGAACGCTCCGCGCCGAGTCACGTCGCTTCCGGCCAGGTAATCAGGGCGAATCGTCGTCTGCCGCCGCGCCGGCCGCAGCACGGCGCAGCCGATCGTGAACCGCCAGCCATTCCGAGCCTTCCGGCGGGCGTTCAACCAACAACAACTGTTGCCCACCGGCATCAAGCTGGCGCAGGGCCGCATAAAGGCCGTGCGCGTAAGACTGGGCGTCTTCGGGTAGCGCCAGCCCGTTGCTGCCAGTCGGCAATGTGCCAACGCCCAGGATGGCGACGCGTTTGCCAAGCGCACCTTGTTCGCGTGCTTCACTTTCCAACGCAGCG
>JBBQZA010000290.1:0-4865 GCA_038208175.1 Burkholderiales bacterium | reverse complement strand
GATTTCGGGAGGGTTTTGAGGCTGGGCGCTGTCTTGGTCTTTATGGCTTTGATCTTCATGGTTTGTTCTCTGCGGTGGGGAAATTGCTTTTGCTTGGGTCGGTGTCGGCGCTGGTCTGGCCGAGCTGGCGCGCGAGCTGGTTCACCTGCTGCTTGAGTTCGATCATGCGCAGTTCGCGGCGGGCCGTGGCCATATGAAAGACCGCCCGCTCTCAGCCTCGCAGGCGGGCAGGCTCAGCGGGGGGGGGGGGGGCTGAAAAACAGAAGCATTTAGGGACCACACCTTGCTCTTGTTCGCGGGGAAAGCACAGCATACTCCCAATTAATGACGAATTGGAACTACTATTGCTACTCGATCCCGCTGGCGCCCGGTTTCGGCGCGGCCTGCTCGGCCGCTCAGTTGCGTCCGATCCTGGAGGTGATCAAGCGCCATCCGCAGCTCTGGCAGACGCTGGGTTTGTGAGGGCGTTGGCGTTGAAGTCCTGCTGAATTGACGAGTCGGCTCGGCCTTGCGTGCCGCTACCAAAGCCACGTTCACTTGCTCGCTGCTGTCCCTGTGCGGAGTACGAAGATGAAAAATATTCAACGCATTACCTTTGATCCCTCCGTCATGGGGGGAAGGGCCTGCCTGCGCGGCTTGCGCGTGACAGCCGCAACTTTGGTGGGGCTGATGGCAAATGGCAAGACCCCTGAACAGATACTGGCGCTCTATCCTTATATCGAAGCCGAGGACCTGACGCAGGCGTTGCGCTACGCAGCTTGGCGCGCCGCGGAAAGGGAACTGCCGCTGGCCGTAGCATGACTCTGAGCCTGCGGGTGGACATGAACCTCTCGCCGGCCGGGGTGGCGCTGCTGGAGGACGCAGGTTTTGTCGCGGTGCATTGGAGCGCTGTCGGTCGCCACGATGCACCGGACAGCATACTTTTCTCGTGGGCTCGGCAAAACAGTTATATCGTTTTTACTCACGATCTGGATTTTGGCAGCTTGCTTGCAGTCACGGGTGCCGAGGCACCCAGCGTGTTCCAGATTCGCACCGAGGATGTCAGTCCGCAAGGGCTTGGATCCCATGCTATTTCGCTATTGCGGCGTTTTGAGCAGGAGCTTGCTTCGGGCGCATTGATAGGGGTCGACGATGGTCGCAATCGTGTGCGTATTCTTCCCTTGCTCCCGAATTGATCTTTGTGCGATCCTGGATGAGCCGTCCATGGTAAAAATGGAACCTGGTCAAGACAATGCTCGCAGGCAGAATCGGTCAGTTGAAAACTCCACATTGAAAGGGACTCCAATGATGCAAGGAATGATCTGGTTCAAGCGCGCAATCTTGTGGCTGCTGGGGCTGCTGTTGGCTTTGCTGCTGATCGTCGTCGCTGGGTTGCAGTATTTCAGCATTCCGGGCAATGCTGCTGGCATGGCCGCCAAGGGCATTTGCTCGGCCGTCTTCGTCGCCGGTCGGCCGAGCCAGAACCTGATGAGCGAGGACGTGTTGCCGGCCAGCCCGGTACTGTCGCTGATCAAGGTGTCGATCGATCAGGCAAATCACAGTGTCACGGCGCGCTTTGCCGGCATTATTTCGCGTCGTGCCGTGCTGATCAGTCAGCGCGGCTGTGTCCTGGATCTGGAGCCCGATGCATCCGCCAAGGCCTACACGCCCGCTGCCGATATCAGTCAGCCCTGGCCCTTGGGTGAAGCGGCCTTGCCGATGCCGCAATGGGGTGTGGGCCTGGACGCCGCCAAGCTGGAAAAGGTGGCTGCTGACGCCTTCGTCGGGGCCGGTGATCCTCTGGCAGCCAACGCGCGCGGGCTGGCGGTGGTGCAGCATGGGCGCATGCTGGTGTTGCGCGACGCGCCCGGGTTCACTCCCGGCACCGGCTTGCACGGCTGGTCCATGACCAAGACCGTCAACGGCATGCTGGCGCACAAGCTGGCGGCCGAGGCCGGACTGCCGCTCGACGCCGCCGTGGTGGATGCTTTCCCCTCGGCTCGCGAGCCGGCCTGGGTGGCGGACTGGCGCAAGGACGCGCGCAAGAGCATCAAGGTGTCCGACCTGCTGTACATGCGCGATGGGTTGGCCAGCGTTGAAAGCTACGACCCCTGGGGTGCAGTGCCGTATATGTTGTGGGGCACGCCCGATACCGCGGCCTGGGCGGCCAGCCATGCGGCCGAGGCGGCACCGGGCGCGCGCTGGCGCTATCTGAGTGCGACGGCGAATTTGCTGGCGGCAGTGGCGCGCGGTCGCTTTGCGTCGGATGCTGAGTACTGGGCCTACCCCAGGAAGGCCTTGTTCGACCCGATCGGCGCCAGATCGGCTGTGCTGGAGACCGACAAGAGCGGCAACTGGGTCGGCTCGTCTTACCTGTGGGCCAGCGTCGGCGACTGGGCGCGACTGGGGCAACTGATGCTGCAGGATGGCAAGTGGGGTGGGCAGCAGGTGCTACCGCCGGGTTGGTTACAGCGCGCCAGCACGCCGGCCACGGCGAGCGGCGAAGGGCAGGGCTATGGCGCTTCAAGCTGGCTCTATGGCAACCCGCGCTCGGGGCTGTGCAAGTCGAATCCGGGTGTACCGGTGGACACCGTGGTGATGGGCGGGCACTGGGGCCAGATCGTGGCCGTTGTTCCGTCGAAGGACGCGGTTGTGGTGCGCCTCGGGTGGACCTTTAAACGCAGTCAGTTCGACGCCTGCAAGTTGCTGGCCGATGTGCTGGCGGCACTGCCAAACTCATAGGAAAACCGCATGCGGTTCTCCTTGGCTCAAAGTTTCAACTCGGCGTCTTGCAAGGCGCGTCACTGAATTTTTCCGGATGACGACTTCGGCAACGAGTCGACAAACTGCACGATGCGCGGACTTTTGTAGGCGGCCATGCTGGCGTGCGCCCAGTCGATGATGTCCTGCTCGATCAAGCGCTCCCGATACGACTCGCGCAACACCACCAGTGCCTTCACCGTTTCGCCGCGCTTGGCGTCGGAAGCCGCAATGACGCAGGCTTCCTGGATCGCCGGATGCTGGTAAAGCAAGGCTTCGACCTCGGCCGGCCAGACCTTGAAGCCCGACGCATTGATCATGCGCTTTAGCCGGTCGACCATGAAGAAATAGCCGTCTTCGTCAATCAAGGCCAGATCGCCGGTGCGCAGAAAGCGTTTGCCGTCGAGCTCGATGAAGGCGTCAAGGGTCGCTTGCGGATTGTTCCAGTAGCCGGTCATGACGTTGGGCGCGTGGATGATGATTTCGCCGACTTCGCCGAGCGGCAATTCATGAAGATCGACCGGATCGACGACACGGGAATCGACACCGTAGATCGGGATGCCCAGGCATTGCTTCTTTGGGCGCTTCGGTGGATTGATGTGGGTGGCCGCCATCGTCTCCGACATGCCGTAGCCCTCGATATAGTGGACGCCGACCACGTCCTTGAGCTGTTGTGCAACCGCTTCCGGCATGGCCGCGCCACCGCCGCGCAGGTAGGACAGGCTGGACAGGTCGTAGTCGTTGATGCGGGGGCTGGCCAGCAGATCGACCACCATGGTCGAGATCATTTGCACCGAGTTGACCTGGTAGCGCTGAATGCACTGCGCCGCGACTTCGCGGTCCCAGCGCGCCAGCACGACGATGGTGCTGCCGTGGTACAGCGGACCGCTCATGCTGCCTTGCATGCCGGTGACGTGGAAGAAGGGCAACACCGCCAGCGCCACCGAATCCGCTGTCGCACCGAACCATTGCGTGCTGGATAAAAGGCCGGCCATCGTCGTGCGATGCGTGTGCATGCAGCCTTTCGGGTTGCCGGTGGTGCCGGAGGTGTAGGGCATGACGCACAAATCATCCGGACCGACGTTCAATGGCCCGGGACTCAGCTTGCGCGCGAGCATGTCGCGCCACAGAGTGACGCCTTTCCCGCTCAAGGGCTGACGCGGTGCAGCGACGAATTCCGGCAGCTTCAGATCGGTTGGTTGCTTCAGATAATCCGAGTAGGCGGCAACCAGGATGTGGGCTATGCCAGCCTGCAGCATGGGCGCCATCTGCGCATACAAGTCCTGCGCCACGATCGCCGTCGTTGCACCGGTGTCCTGCACGTAATGACGCAGCTCGTGGCTCAGGTTCATCGGGTTGACCGGCACCACGACTGCGTTGGCACGCAGGATGCCGTAGTAGGCGAGCGCGAATTGCGGACTGTTCTGCATGTAGAGCAGCACGCGGTCGCCTTGACGGACGCCACATTCGTGCTGCAGCCAGGCGGCGATGCGCTCGGAATCAAGCTTGAACTCGGCGAAGCTGATCGGCGTATCGTAGAAGATGATGTACGACTTGTCCGGAAAGCGCGCGGCCGACACTTCGACGTTGTAGAACAGGCTGGTTTGCGGCACCGAGAGATGCTGCGCCTGGTTGGCGGGCCAGAAGGCGAGGTGACGGTCAAGCATGAGGCCCAGTGTATTCATTTGCCCCGACGCCGGCATTTTGATGACAGAATACGTCGATGGAACTCCACCTCCCAACCATCCTCATTCTGATGGGCTTGATCACCGCAACGATGGCCATCATATTGGCCGTCGGTGGATTTCGCGGCAAAGGGGATGGTCACGTTTATTAGGTCATCGGCTTGGCCTTTCATGCCACGACTTTCGTATTGTTTGGCCTGCGCGGCAAGGTCGGCTATGTGCCCTCGCTCGATATCGAGCACGAGAGTTCGTCTACCGGTCAAGTCACGCTCAGCGCCGGCGTTGCCGCTATGACCGATAGCTCCTACAAGAGCGCAGAGAGTTTGCTGCTGGCGGCACAGACGGCTTTGCAGCGTGCCACGCACAATGGGGGCAACCAGGTCCAGATGGCGCCACAAATGCATTCGCAGGCGCTTGTGCAGGGGCATGGCCTGGGCGGCT
>JBBQZA010000289.1:0-4877 GCA_038208175.1 Burkholderiales bacterium | reverse complement strand
TGGAAAAGTCTTCCAGCGGCATGACACCGAGGTCTTTGTTGCCCCGAGCCCGCACAGCCACGGCGCCAGCCGCCTTCTCTTTGTCGCCCACGACAAGGATAAAAGGCGGCTTTTGCAACGCGTGCTCCCTGATTTTATACGTAATTTTTTCATTACGCAGATCGGTCACTGCCCTAAGCTCTTGATTTGGCAGAGATTTCTTCAATTTTTCGACAATTTCACGACAGTAATCGGCCTGTGCATCGGTGATATTGAGCACCGCGAGCTGTACCGGGGCCAGCCAGGTCGGCAATGCGCCAGCACTTTCTTCAATCAAAATACCGATAAAGCGCTCCAGGCTGCCGACAATCGCGCGGTGCAGCATCACCGGGCGATGACGGGCGCCGTCTTCTCCAACATACTCGGCATCCAGCCGCTCGGTCATGAAGAAGTCCACCTGCATGGTGCCGCATTGCCACGGTCGGCCAATCGCATCCTTGAGCGTGTACTCAATCTTGGGACCGTAAAACGCACCCTCCCCCGGTGAGATTTCAAATGCACAACCGGAGGCGCGCAGGCTTTCCATCAAGGCGTGCTCGGCCTTGTCCCAGCTTTCCTCTGACCCGATGCGTTTTTCCGGGCGCGTCGCGATTTTGTAAATGATGTGCTTGAAGCCGAAATCGGCATAGACTTTCTGCAACAAGGCGGTGTAATTCACACACTCCTGCAGGATCTGGTCTTCGGTGCAGAAAATGTGCCCGTCGTCCTGCGTGAAACCGCGCACGCGCATGATGCCGTGCAGCCCACCCGAGGGTTCGTTGCGATGACACTGACCAAACTCACCATAACGAAGCGGCAGGTCACGGTAACTCTTGATACCCTGCTTGAAGATCAGGATATGACCCGGACAGTTCATCGGCTTCAGCGCATATTCGCGCTTCTCCGACTCGGTGACAAACATGTTCTCGCGGTATTTTTCCCAATGCCCGGTTTTTTCCCATAGGGTCTTGTCGAGGATCTGTGGACCCTTGACCTCCAGGTAACCGTTATCGCGATAGGCCTGGCGCATGTATTGCTCCACGGCCTGCCATAGCGTCCAGCCCTTGGGGTGCCAAAACACCAGACCCGGAGCATGATCATCGATGTGGAACAGATCGAGTTCGCGCCCGAGTTTGCGGTGGTCACGTTTTTCTGCTTCTTCGAGCATCGTCAAGTGCTGCTGCAATTCGTCTTTCGTGGCCCAGGCCGTCCCGTAGATTCGTTGCAGCATTTCGTTGCGATGATCGCCGCGCCAATAAGCGCCGGCCAACTTCATCAGTTTGAAGAACTTCAGCTTTCCCGTACTCGGAACGTGCGGGCCACGACACAGGTCCTCAAATTGTCCCTCGCGGTACAAGGAGACATCTTCGTTGGCCGGAATACTGGCAATGATCTCGGCCTTGTAATGCTCGCCCAGCCCCTTGAAATAGGCGACCGCCGCATCGCGCGGCAGGACACGCCTGGTCACCAATTCGTCTTTGGCGGCAAGCTCGATCATCTTTTTCTCGATCGCCGCCAAATCTTCCAGCGTGAACGGGCGCTTGTAGGAGAAATCGTAGAAGAAACCGTGCTCGATCACCGGTCCGATAGTGACCTGGACATCCGGAAACAGTTCCTTGACGGCGTAGGCCAGTAAATGGGCGGTCGAGTGGCGAATGACCTCCAGGCCGTCTGCATCTTTTGCAGTGACGATAGACAGATTGCTGTCAGCTTCGATCAGATAACTGGTGTCAACCACCTTGCCGTCAATCTTGCCGGCCAGCGCTGCCTTGGCCAGACCGGCACCGATAGAGGCGGCCACATCGGCTACCTTCAGCGGGCCAGGGTAGTCGCGTTTGGAGCCATCAGGAAGTGTAATTTGAATCATGGTTTACGAAATCAAAAATGAAAAAGCGCGGACAAGCCGCGCTTCTATGCAGGGAAGCCGGAACAGCGCAATTTTACGCTGTGCCATCCGACCTAAACAGTTTAGTGAAACTGTTCTTCTTCGGTGGAGCCGGTCAATGCTGTCACACTGGACCTGCCGCCCTGAATAGCGGTTGTGACTTCATCGAAGTAACCAGTACCCACTTCCTGTTGGTGTGAAACGAAGGTGTAGCCACGGTCACGCGCCGCAAATTCGGGCTCTTGCAGTCTTTCGACGTAGGCCGTCATGCCGCGCTTGACGTAGTCCTGTGCCAGATCAAACATGTGGAACCACATGGAATGAATGCCGGCCAGCGTAATGAACTGGTACTTGTAGCCCATGGCGCCGAGTTCTCTCTGGAACTTGGCAATCGTGGCATCGTCCAGGTTCTTCTTCCAGTTGAAGGAAGGTGAGCAGTTATAGGCAAGCATCTTGCCCGGATGTGCCTTGCGCACGGCCTCCGCAAATTTGCGCGCAAAGTCGAGATCGGGGGTGCCGGTTTCGCACCAGACCAGGTCGGCGTAATCGGCATAGGCGACGGCACGGGAGATCGCCTGGTCCAGACCCTTGCGGGTTTTGTAGAAGCCCTCGGCCGTGCGCTCACCGGTGAGGAAAGGACGGTCGTTGGCATCGTAGTCGCTGGTCAGCAAGTCCGCTGCTTCGGCGTCAGTGCGAGCAATCACCAAGGTGGGTACACCACAGACGTCGGCCGCCATGCGCGCGGCAATCAATTTCTGGCAAGCTTCGACGGTCGGCACCAGCACCTTGCCGCCCATGTGGCCACACTTCTTGACCGAAGCCAACTGATCTTCCCAATGCACACCCGCGGCACCGGCCTTGATCATGTTCTTCATTAGTTCGAAAGCGTTGAGCACACCACCGAAGCCGGCTTCGGCATCCGCCACGATGGGCGCAAAGTTGTCCACGTAGCCGGCGTCGCCGGCATCGATGCCCTTGGAATGCTGGATTTCGTCGGCACGGCGGAAGGTGTTGTTGATGCGTTCGACCACCTTCGGCACCGAGTCCACCGAGTACAGCGATTGATCCGGGTACATGGATGCCGAGTTGTTGTTGTCAGCGGCTACTTGCCAGCCCGACAGGTAGATGGCCTTAACACCGGCCTTGACCTGCTGCATCGCCTGGCCACCCGTCAACGCACCCAGGCAATTGACATAGGGCTCAGTGTGAAGCAGATCCCAAAGTCTTTCGGCGCCACGACGCGCCAGCGTGTATTCGATCGGGAATGAACCGCGCAAGCGAACCACATCGGCGGCGCTGTAACCACGTTTGATCCCCTTCCAGCGAGGGTTGGTCGCCCAGTCTTTTTCCAACGCGGCGATTTGTTGTTCGCGACTCAGTTGTTCAGTCAGGGTTTGGGGCATGAAATCACTCCTAGGGTTAGTTAAGACAGTCTGCACCAGATGCTCACATTGCTGGTGCCGATGGAGTGATTCTAGGTCTTGTATAAGACCTTAATATATCTTATGTCTTATACAAGATATAAATTAAATTCAATTAATTCAATAGTTTAAGCATTTCAATCCACATTATGAAATGTATTTTTCCAATTTGAGAATATTTGACGCGATGCAGCAATTTTAACTTTTACAAATAAAGAACTGATTTCATAATATAAAAAATGCAACGCTGGGGTCCTCGATCCGCAAAGGCTAAACGCCGACACCGCGGTAAGCCGCCGACATCTCCTGCGCGCGCCGCCGCTGCTGTCGTGACAGCCAGACGCTGCCCACGATGACCCCGATACTGACAACTGCTACCGTCAGGGTCGCCACCGTGTTGACGCTCGGGCTCAGTCCCAGACGAGCCCGGCTGAAAATCGTGATCGGCATGGTGGTCGAGCCCGGCCCCGAGAGAAAAGCCGACAACACCACATCATCCAGCGACAGGGTAAAAGTCAACAGCCAGGCCGACGCGATCGCCTGCGAAATCAGCGGCAGGGTCACCAGGAAGAAGACTTGCCACGGACGGCATCCCAAGTCCTGCGCTGCTTCCTCAAACTGCGGACTGATCTCCTGCAGCCTCGACTGCACCACGACGGTTGCGTAGGCCATGCCAAGCAAAGTGTGTCCAAACCATATTGTCAACAGGCCACGATCCGGAAAACCGAAGGCGCGCTGGACTGAGACCAGCATCAGCAGCAAGGACAGGCCTATGATGACCTCTGGCATGACCAGAGGCGAGCTGAGCATTCCTGCAAACAGGGTGCGGCCCGGGAAGCGTTTGAAGCGGGTCAGCGCCAGCGCCGCCAGAGTGCCGAGCACAATCGATGAGCATGCTGTCAAAAAGGCTACTTCTAGAGACAGTTTGAAGCCGGCAATGACTTCCGCATCCTTGGCCAGTTCTGAATACCAGTGCAGCGACCAGCCACCCCAAATGGTGACCATCGGACTGGCGTTGAAGCTCAGCACAATCAGGGTCAAAATCGGAAGGTAAAGAAAGGCAAATACAGTCGCCATCCAGACTGTGGAAGTAAGGCGACCCGCAGCGAATTTCACGCTCGGCCTCCTGCCGTGTTTTCCGCCTGGTATTTGTTGAACAGGGCCAGCGGGACGACGACGAGCAGGACCATCACGACGGCGACCGACGCTGCCATCGGCCAATCGTTGTTGCTGAAGAATTCGTCCCAGAGGACGCGACCGATCATCAGTGTTTGAGGCCCTCCCAGCAACTCGGGAATGACAAATTCCCCGACGCAAGGAATGAATACCAGCATCGAACCGGCAATGATGCCGCTGCTGGACAGCGGTACCGTGATTCGCCAGAACGCCTGCAACGGCGTTGCTCCCAGATCCTGCGCGGCCTCCAGCAAACTCAAATCCATCTTCGCCAGGTTCGCGTACAGGGGAAGAATCATGAAAGGCACATAGGTGTAGACCATCCCCAGTACCAGTGAAAAAGGCGTGTTCATCATCTTCAGGGGCTCTGCCAGCAA
>JBBQZA010000288.1:0-5015 GCA_038208175.1 Burkholderiales bacterium | reverse complement strand
CAGCTTTACCAGCGGGCCACCGACATAGCCTTGCAGGCACGCTCGGGCGACTCCGCGCTGCAGGCTGCCCTGGCCTGGACCAAGGCGATGCCCGCTTCGCGTGAAGCCAACCGCTATCTGCTTCAGATCCTGATTGCACTGAACCGCATCCCCGAAACGCTGGAGCCACTGAAAACGGAAATCAGGATGTCGCCCGACGCCGAGCGCGTCGCGGTACTGACGGCAGTGCCGCGCCTTTATGCCCGCGCCAGTGACCCCAAGCTGGCCAGCAATGTGGTCGAAACCGCGCTAGCCGACTTCCTCGGCAATCCGGCAAGCGCCAGCGTCGCCTGGACCACGGTCGGAAGAATGCGCCTGGCAGCCAGCGACAACGCCGGCGCGCTTGATGCCGCCAAACGCGCCCAGGCAGCCGATGCGCGCGCCGAAGGCCCGACGCTGGTGGCACTCGAATTGATGGACCCGAAACTGCCTGAAGCGGAAGCGCTGGTGCGCAAATATCTTGACGGCCGCGCGGATTCGCCCCAGGCGGCGCCCGAGCTTCGCATGGCCTACGCGCGGGCTCTTCTGGATGCTCAGCGTTATAGCGAAGCGACCGCGCAGATCAAGATACTGACGCGCGAAAAGCCCGACTATCCTGATGGCTGGCTGGTTCTTGGTTCGCTGCAGCTGCAGGACAACCAGCTTGCGGCTGCGCAGACTTCGTTCGAACGCTATATTTCCCTGGCTCAGCAAGCGCCGCAGGCTGAACCCACTCCCGGGCTTGCCCGTGCTTATCTGTCGCTCTCGCAGCTTGCGGAAAAACGCAAGGACTATGCAACGGCTGAAAGCTGGCTAAACAAGATTGGAGACTCCTCGGAGCTGGCGCAGGCGCAAGCCCGGCGCGCGTCGATTCTGGCAAGCCAGGGCAAGCTCGAAGAAGGCCGCAACCTGATCCGCCAGCTGCCCGAACGCACGCCCGTAGAGGCAAGGCAAAAACTCAATGCCGAAGTCACTCTGCTGCGGGAGTTCAAGCAATACCGCCAGGCCCATGCACTGCTCGCCCAGGCGCTGGCGAAAGAGCCCGACGACACCGATCTGCTGTATGAGCAGTCCATGGTGGCTGAAAAGCTCGGCTCGCTCGACGAGATGGAAAAACTGCTGCGCAAGGTCATCAAGCTCAAGCCCGACTACCACCATGCCTACAACGCGCTGGGCTATTCATTGACCGATC
The DNA here is from genome assembly GCA_038208175.1 of Burkholderiales bacterium. Lineage (GTDB taxonomy): Bacteria > Pseudomonadota > Gammaproteobacteria > Burkholderiales > Burkholderiaceae_C > Rhodoferax. The sequence goes on along the minus strand of JBBQZA010000288.1, from coordinate 3,805 downwards.
GCAACATCCGCCTGCCCGAGGCGCGCGAACTGATCCGCAAGGCGGTCGAATACGCACCGGCCGACCCTTTCATCAAGGACAGTCTCGGCTGGATCGAATTCCGCATGGGCAACAAGCAAGAGGCAGCGCAGATCTTCGAAGCCGCCTACACAGCCCGACCCGACGCTGAAATTGCCGCGCATTACGGCGAAGTGCTCTGGAGCCTGGGGCAGCGCGAGCGCGCGCTGGCGATCTGGAAAGAAGGCCAGCTTATCAACCCCGACAACGAAACCCTGCTCGAAACGCTTAAACGCTTCAAGGTAAAACGGTAACCGGAAACTGCCTTGAAACTTGTCGCACGACTGCGCCTGCTGGTGCTCTACGGCTCCCTATTTGCTACTCTTTTAATAGCTGGTTGCGCGCATCCCATAAGGGCTACAGCACTAAATGATGTGAAAAAAGACTTTTGGGCCGGCCGCATCAGCCTGCATGTGCAAAGCGAGCCCGAACAGTCTTTTTCAGCCGGTTTTGAACTCCAGGGCAAGCCCGAGCGTGGCGAGCTGACGCTGACCAGCCCGCTCGGCAATGTGCTCAGCGTCTTGCGCTGGTCGCCGGGCGATGCGCAGCTAGACTCGGGCAACCAGAACATCCAGCGCTTTGATTCCGTCGATGCCCTGATGGCCAGAGCGACCGGCGCGGCCGTACCGCTAAACGCGCTGTTTGCCTGGCTGCAGGGCGACAACGCGAATGTCAACGGCTGGCTTGCCGACCTGTCGCGGCATGGCGAAGGCCGGATTTCGGCCAAACGAACGCAGCCGGCTCCCAAGGCAGATTTGCGTGTCGTGCTGGACCAATAACGCCGCATGTTTTGCCTGCGCGGTTTTCCACGAATGATTCCAGCGTGACCCTTTCCCCCTGCCCCTTGCGGCCGCTCAAGGCGCTGTACGACGTCCCGGCGCCGGCCAAGCTCAACCTGTTTTTGCACATCACCGGGCGCCGGGCCGACGGCTACCATCTACTGCAGTCGGTCTTCATGCTGATCGACTGGTGCGACACGCTGCACTTTGAATTGCGTAGCGACGGAAAGATCAGCCGTACCGATCTGGCCAGCGCCTCGCAAGGCTGCGCTGAAGCGCTGCCCGCCGAAGACCTGACCGTTCGCGCGGCGCGGGCCTTGCAAGCCGCCTGCAACACGTCGCAGGGCGTTCAGATCAGCCTCGAAAAGCGGATTCCGTCGCAGGCCGGCATGGGCGGCGGCTCGTCCGATGCGGCAAGCTGCCTGCTGGCGTTGCAGCGCCTGTGGGGAGTGCGTTTGCCTCCGGAAGAGCTGCGCGCGCTGGCACTCAAGCTCGGCGCCGACGTGCCTTTTTTTCTGTCGGGCGGTCATGCCTGGGTCGAGGGAATCGGCGAAGACATTACGCCAGTCACCTTGCCGGCAGCGAGCTTTCTGGTTGTCAAGCCAGACGCCGGCGTCGCAACACAACAAATTTTCAGTGCGCGGGGCCTGAAACGCGACACAGAGGCTGCTACAATGCTAGGCTTTGCTGCACATGCAGATGGCCAGGTTTTCGGATTTGGCCATAACGACTTGCAGCCGGTAGCGCAGGAGCTATGTCCGCAGATTGGCCAGTCAATCGACTGGCTGGAATCGCAACAGCTTCGGGCGCGAATGACCGGCTCTGGAAGTGCTGTATTTGCACAGATTTCGCACCAAGCCCATGTTTCGGCGGCCCCTGGCAACTGGATCATCCGCAAGTGCAAAAATCTGCAAATGCATCCCCTGGCCGGCTGGTAAATCAGCTGCGATTGGGAATACATTTGCAAGCAACGAGTTATAGGTCGGTTGTTGGCAACAACAATTGTCCTGTGTAGGGGTGTCGCCAAGCTGGTTAAGGCACTGGATTTTGATTCCAGCATTCGTAGGTTCGAATCCTCCCACCCCTGCCAAATTTCTCAAGCCTGCCTGGGGCAGGTTCGTGTTGAACTAGGCCCGCACGATGAAAGTATCTGCGGGACTGCAAGACCCGCCAGCTGGCGCGTCGATGTATTTTCCGGAGCACCTGCAGCGCCACTCACTGCCAAGTTCGCGTTTGCGCCTGTTACCGGTGCGTAGTTTGCTTTGATACAACATTCACCACTTTCAAGTCCGACAGCAGCTGGGCTTTACATCCAAATGCACCACCCCGATTTCATGGTTTTCACCGGCAATGCCAATCCCAGCATGGCCGCCGAAATCGCCCAGAACCTGGGCACCTCGCTGGGCGCGGCGCATGTCGGACGTTTTTCAGACGGCGAGGTCACGGTCGAGATCCAGCAGAACGTCCGGGCGCGCGATGTGTTCGTGGTGCAGTCCACGTGCGCGCCGACCAACGACAACCTGATGGAGCTCCTGATCATGGTCGATGCGCTCAAGCGCTCGTCGGCCGACCAGATTGCCGCCGTGATTCCCTATTTCGGCTATGCCCGGCAGGACCGGCGCCCGCGTTCGGCGCGCGTGCCGATTACCGCCAAGGTGGTCGCCAACATGCTGCAGGCCGTCGGCGTGACGCGCGTCCTGACGATGGACCTGCATGCCGACCAGATCCAGGGCTTTTTCGATATTCCGGTCGACAACATCTATGCCTCGCCGGTGCTGCTGGGCGACTTGCGGCAGAAAAACTACACCGACCTGATGGTCGTTTCGCCCGACGTCGGCGGCGTGGTGCGCGCCCGCGCGCTGGCCAAGCAGCTCGGCTGCGACATGGCGATCATCGACAAGCGCCGTCCCAAGGCCAATGTGTCTGAAGTCATGCATGTGATCGGCGACATCGAAGGGTGCAACTGCGTCATCATGGACGACATGATCGACACCGCCGGAACGCTGGTGAAGGCGGCCGAAGTGCTCAAGGAGCGCGGCGCCAAAAAAGTCTATGCCTATTGCACGCATCCGATCTTCTCGGGACCGGCCATCGAGCGTATTGCCCAGGGCAGCGCGCTCGACGAGGTCGTCGTCACCAACACCATTGCGCTGAACGCGAACGCACTGGGCTGCAAGAAAATTCGCCAACTCTCCGTTGCGCCGCTGATCGCTGAAACCATGCAGCGCATCGCCAAGGGAGATTCGGTCATGAGTTTGTTTTCGGAGCAGGACCAGCCGGACCTGATCTGAAGCAAAAAGCCGGCTGCGCAGCGGGAAGACTTTGCGAAGTTTTCAAAGCCTGGGCAGCCTTTTTAAATTGGGGTGAACTGGTCGCGGTTTACCCTTTCTGGAGAAGATTATGAAATTCGTCGCTTTTGAGCGCGCAATGCAGGGCACGGGTGCGAGCCGCCGTCTCCGCATCACCGGCCGCACGCCCGGTATCGTTTATGGTGGCACTGCCGAGCCAACGCTGATCGAAGTCGATCACAACGCCTTGTGGCACGCCATCAAGAAGGAAGCTTTCCACGGCTCGATCCTCGAGATGGAACTGGCCGGCAAGGAACACAAGGTTCTGCTGCGCGATCTGCAGATGCACCCGTACAAGCAGCAGGTTCTGCACATCGATTTCCAGCGCGTTGAAGCGCGCACCCGCATGACGGTCAAAGTGCCTGTGCACTACACCGGCGAAGAGGAATCGCCTGCGGTCAAGACCGAAAACTGCCTCGTCAATCATGTGTTGACCGAGATGACGGTGTCGTGCTTCCCGGCCGACATTCCCGACTTCATCGCCGTCGATCTCGGCAAACTGACCAAGGGCACAGCGCTGCACGTCAAGGACATCACGCTGCCAAAGGGCGTGAAAGCCGTTGCCAAGGGCCAGCTCAATCCGGTCATGGTGTCGGTCACGCCAATCGTCGAAGAAGTCGA
>JBBQZA010000287.1:0-5024 GCA_038208175.1 Burkholderiales bacterium | reverse complement strand
AAGCAACCCGGCGAACAATGTTTCTGCGGATGGCACGATGGCCGCATCGGTTGCGTGTGCACAACACTGCACTAGCACCTGCGCGGTGAATGCGGTGCCTACCGAAAAAACACCCGCATAGACAATCCGTCCTGTTGCTGCATTTAATCCTGCGACGGCAGGCGCGCGCCCTCGGCCAGACCGACCAGTGGACCGCCTTACGCAATAATATCGAACTGAACACTAGTATCGGCTGAACATACCGTGCAGCTAAAAAAACCGCCATTGGTTGCGGTCGTCCCGACAATGCCAATTTGCTGCATGACAACACACAACAGCAGCAAAGCACCCCAGTCCCATAGTCTTGAAGCCATCAAGTGTCTTGAGTGGCACCGATTTTTTCGCATACGTTGCCATTTCAGCCCCATCAAAGGCGACACGTCCAAGGCACCAATCAGAAAAGGTATACCGTCAAAGGTCATTGGCTGCACATTGACCCTGCCCATGCTCACCACTACATACACGGACCCGCAAATTAGGGAAACCAAAACCAACCACATATTAGCGCGCGACATGAATTTTCAATATGTCCCGGGCTTCATCGGGTGTCGCTATCGGGCGCTCCAGTTCGCCACTGAGGCGGGCAATGCGTGCCACCAGTTGGGCGTTGCTGGTGGCGAGTTCGCCTTTGCGGTAGTAGACGTTGTCCTCGAAGCCGACGCGCACATGGCCGCCGAGCACGATGGCCAGGGTGGCCAGTGGCAGCTGGGCGGCGCCGATGCCGGCCACGGTCCAGCTGGCTTGCGGCGGCAGTTGCGACTTCAGGTACAGCAGCGCCTCGGCCGTTGCGGCCATGCCGCCGGGAATGCCGAGCACAAAGTCCAGGTGCAGTGGGCCCTCGAGCAGGCCATTTTTGAGCCAGCGGCTGGCAGTCGTGAGCATGCCGCTGTCAAATATCTCCAGTTCTGGTTTCACGCCGTGCTGGCGCATGGCCTGCGCGAAGACTTCCATGTCTGCCGGGTGGTTCATGAACACGTCGCCGCCGAAGTTGACCGAGCCCATGGAGAGCGTCGCCATTTCCGGCACCAGTGTCACTGGGGCCAGTCGTTCGGCGGCCGTCATGCCGACGGCACCGCCGGTGGAGACCTGCACGATCACGTCACAGCGCGCGCGCACGGCGGCGATGATGCTGCGGTAGATGTCCTTGTCCTGCGTCGGTCTGCCGTCCGGGTGGCGGGCGTGTACGTGCACGATGGCGGCCCCGGCCTGGGCGCACTCGAACGCGGCCTGTGCAATTTCGTCGGGCGTGATTGGCAGCGCGGGCTGCTGCTCGCGGGTGACTTCGGCGCCGGTCAGGGCGGCGGTGATGATGAGTTTGTCCATGCTCAGCAGCTCACAGGCGGGTGGGGCAGGCGCTGGCAGTGCGCGGGCACGACACAGGTGCCGGAGGCCTTGCAGACCAGCATCGGCTCGGCCAGCACGTCGGCGGCCGAGGCCTGACCGGCGATACCGGCGGGCACGATCACTTTGCGCGCTTCAAACACCATTTTGCGCGATGTTTTGCCCATGGCCACGATGCGTCCGGTGGCTTCGATGTAGTCGCCGGCATAAACCGGGGCCAGGAACTCGATGTTGTCGTAGGCCACAAACAGGCCTTCGTCGCCGTCGCTGCGGATCAGCAGTTCGGTGGCAACGTCGCCAAACAGGTGCAGCATTTTGGCGCCGTCAACCAGGTTGCCGGCGTAGTGGGCGTCGTGTGCGCTCAGGCGCAGACGGATCAGGCTGGTGTAGTTGTTCATGGGGTTTCCTTGTCAGTAGAGAGGGGCGGCGCTCAGGCGGTCTGGCGCTTCATCCATTCGTGGATCGCAAACGAGGCGACATCTTCGGCATAACTCTTGGTGCCAAAACCGGCGTCATAGCCCAGTTCTTTCGCCAGTTCGTGCGAAATGCGTGGCCCGCCGACGACCAGGATGATTTTCTCGCGCAGGCCTTCGGCTTCGAGCAGGTCGGACAGCTTGGTCAGGTTGTCGAGGTGAATGTTTTTCTGCGTCACGATCTGCGACACCAGAATCACGTCGGCTTTTTCCTCGATGGCGCGCGCCACCAGCTCTTCGGAGTCAACCTGCGCGCCCATGTTGATGGCCTTGACCTCGTGGTAGCTCTCCAGCCCCTTGTGGCCGTTGTAGCCCTTCATGTTCATGATCGCGTCGATGCCGACGGTGTGCGCGTCAGTCTCGATGCAGGCGCCCACGACGACCATCTTGCGCCCCATCTTTTCCTTGATCAGCGCGTTGATGCCGTCTTTGTCGAGGGTTTCAAATTCGGGTTTGGCGACCTTGATCCGGCCCATGTCCACGCGGTGCTTGCATTGGCCAAAGACGATGTAGAAGCTGAAGCCCTGGCCCATGTCCTCGGCGTGGCAGACGGCGGGCTCTTCCAGGCCCATGGCCAGCGCCAGCTGGCGTGCCGCTTCCCTGGCGTTCTCATCCAGTGGCACCGGCAGCGTGAAGGACAGCTGCACGCGGCCGTCGTTCATGGTGTCGCCGTAGGCTTTCACCCATTTTTCTGTCTGTTGTTCGCTCATTTGATTACGCTCCCTGCATCATGAGTTGCGGAAATGGATTGAAGTAATCCGCCGCTTTCTGGATGACCCCGTCAAGGCCTTTGCCGCCGGTCGGCGTGCGCGAAATTTCAGCAAAGGTGCCCTGGCCGATGGCCGATGGCAGGCCGATTTTTTCAATCTCGGCGAGTACCTGCTCCGCTTGCGCCAGCACTTGCTGGGCGCGCGCTTCGATCTTGCCGCCCGGCCTGAATTCGATTTCCGAGTGCAGGTCGCGCATGGTGCTGAACACGTACCTGGCGTTTTGCACCGAGATAAAGCGGTCCTGAATGAACGGAGTGTGGATGGCTTCCGTCATCATGCCCAGCAGGTGGATGTTTTGCTGCGTCAGCACGCTGACCACGTTGAACAGGGTGTCCTGCACCTGGCCTTTGAAGATGTTGCCGGTCATGTGTTTGGTCGGCGGCATGTACTTCAGGCAAGCCTCGGGGAATACCTGGCGCACCAGCTGGGCGTGGGCAATTTCCCACAGGAAACCGTTCTCCAGCTCGGGATGTATCTCGAAGGCGTGGCCCAGCCCCATCTGGTCGGGCTTGAGGCCCGACAGGTAGGCGAACTGCTCGTTGATCAGCTGCGACGCCAGCACGGTGTGGGCGGCGTCAAACGCGTCGGCAGTGGTCAGGTAGTTGTCTTCGCCGGTGTTGATGATGATGCCCGCATAGGCATTGACCATGCGCGAGAAGAACTGGTCGATGAAGGTGCGTTTCATGTTGATGTCGCGGAAGATGATGCCGTACATCGAGTCGTTGAGCATCATGTCGAGCCGTTCCATCGCACCCATGGCGGCGATTTCAGGCATGCACAGGCCGGAGCAGTAGTTGGTCAGGCGGATGTAGCGGCCCACTTTGGCGCCCACTTCGTCCAGTGCGGCGCGCATCAGGCGAAAGTTCTCCTGAGTGGCGTAGGTGCCGCCGAAACCCTCGGTGGTTGCGCCAAACGGGACGTAATCAAGCAGGCTCTGGCCGGTGGAGCGGATTACTGCGACGATGTCGGCGCCCTGTTCGGCCGCCGCGCGGGCCTGCACGATGTCCTCAAAGATGTTGCCGGTGGCGACGATCAGGTACAGCCAGGGCGCTTTGCCTTCGCCCAGCGAGGCAATCTGCTGCTTGCGGGTGGCGCGGTTGCCCGCGATGCGTTCGCAGCTTTGGGCGGCAATGGCTTGGGCACCCTGGCGGGCGGCCTGGGCGTCTTTGGGTCGGCGCAGCACCACGGTGCCCGCGGCCACAGCTTCGGCGATTTGCTGTGCGCTCAGGCCGTGTTCGGCCATGGCCCCGGCCACGATGCAGGCGGCACCGTGCGCCAGCAGCTCCTGCTGCTGCAGGTGGCTGACCAGCCGGTTCGGCAGCGGCACCTGGTTTTCGTCAACGCCGTCGACGCCCATCAGGCGCAGGGTGGCGCGTTCGACGGTGGTGGTGGTGTAGCGACTCATATCGTCGAATACCTGGTGCGCGATCTTGCGCGCCGAGTTGCGGGCGCGCTCGATTTGCGCCTGGTCTAGCGTGAGTTGCGTCATGACAGGGTTCCTTCAAGCAGGGAGGGGGTTTCGAGCAGGACGTCAGTCACGACGTGCTCGGGAAAAGCGTGGCGGGCGGCGGCCAGGAATTCGCCAGCGTCAAAGCTGCCGCCAAACGGAGAGAACGGGTTGAGCGTAATGCCTGCGATGCGAATGCCGCGCAGCGCCAGCAAACGGCCGCCGCGCTGGGTAAAGACCGAGACATCGGTGGCATCGACAAACAGTTTGGTGCCATCGGCCACCACCAGCTTCAGGCCGGGGTGCTGGCCGAGCAGGGTGCAGAGGGCCTGCCACAGTGAGCGGCCGACGGCGCCCGACACGGCGATGGTCGCCATGTCGTCAAGCGCCAGCGCCAGCAGGGTGGCGGCGGCGTTCAGGGTCGCTATGCGGGCGTCAAACAGCACGGTGCCGTGCGCATTCCAGATGCCGACCCCGCCTTGCTGGAACAGGGGCTGCAGCTGCGCGCCGAGCGCCGCATCAACCTCGGCAATGCCGAGAATGGTCAGCCGGTCGCGGGTCTTTCGGATCACATCCTGGATGCCGCCGCCGATGGCCGCACCGGTGGACAGCACCACGGCGTCGGCAATCGCCGGCGAGGCATGGTGGCTGCGCCCGAGGGCACCGTCCAGAATGACCAGTGCTGCGCCACACTGCTTGAGCAGTGTGATGACCTTGTGCTGATCGTGGCTGCGCGAGGCCCCGGCGATTTCCATGTCGCCGTGGTCGAGCGCCTTGACGATCAGGATCTCACCCATCGGGCTGTCGATGCCGGTGCCGCCGATTTGCTTGCAGCGGATGTTGGCGCGTAACAGCGTGTCGCGTGCGGTGGCCACCAGACAGCCCGGCCAGACCCTGACCGGTGGCTTGGGGATGGAGAAGACCTGATCGCGCTCCTCCCCGTCGCGGCCGATC
>JBBQZA010000286.1:0-5058 GCA_038208175.1 Burkholderiales bacterium | reverse complement strand
TGTACAGTTTTGGCATAAGCCAGCACTTATTCACAACATTTTTTGTTTCTGGAAGTTGTTCATGTCGGCGTTACAGCTCCGGAGCAGGGTCACGCACACCTGTCAAGCAGACCTAAGCCTTTGATAATCAATATAAATTGATGCTTATCCCCACCCGTGAGCAAGCCTTATCTACTACTACTATCTTTATATAAGTAACTTAAAAGAATAGCCCTTAATCAAACTTTTTTTGGCTTCCAGTTTTTCAGTCTCAAGGCATTGCTCATCACACTGACAGAACTCATAGCCATGGCAGCACCGGCTACCACCGGACTCAAGAAACCCAGCGCAGCCAACGGTATGCCGGCCAGGTTGTAGGCAAAAGCCCAAAACAGGTTTTGACGGATATTTCTCACGGTTCTGTCAGAGATATCCAGTGCTGCTATGACGAGCGCTGGATCGCCCCGCATCAGCGTGATGCCGGCCGCATGCATTGCCACATCGGTTCCATTTCCCATCGCCATTCCCACGTCGGCCGCAGCCAGAGCCGGTGCGTCGTTGATGCCATCCCCCACCATCGCAACGGTATGACCCCCTGTCTTCAGCGCCATGACGCGCGCTGCCTTCTCACCGGGCAGTACTTCTGCCATCACCTCACCCGCTTCCGGACGCAGGCCCAGGCGGAGCGCCATGGCCTCGGCAGCGCCCCGGTTATCGCCGGAAATCATGATCGTCTTGATACCCCGGGCGCGCAGGGCGGCCAATGCTTGCTTGACGCCTGGTTTCGCTTCATCCGCAAAAGTCATCAGCGCACGCAGGACAAGACCTTGTCCGGTTCGCTCGGCCATCACGGACAGCGTCTTACCTTGCGCTTGCAACTCTTCAGCTTGCTGCATCAAAGGGTTTGATTCAATGCCTGATTCCTTCATCCAGCTGAGGCTGCCGATCAAGTAATTACTCACATTGACGAAGCCCTCAACGCCATGGCCGGGACTCGCCTTGACCCTGTCAGGAGCGGGGAAATCAATACCACGGTTCTTCGCAGCGCCTACTACAGCTCTTGCAAGCGGATGCTCACTTCCACTCTGAAGACTGGCGGCAGCGCCGAGCAGCCTTATTTCTTCAGCCCGCCCTGGTTCAGGAGTGGCACCCGTAGCGACTAGAAATGAACTCAAACGCGGTTGTCCGACGGTGAGAGTACCGGTCTTGTCAAAGGCAATCACGTCGACTTTATGCGCCAGTTCCAGCGCCTCGGCATCCTTGATCAAAATACCAAATTTAGCGGCGATGCCGGTTCCTGTCATGATGGCAGCGGGTGTTGCCAGCCCTAGCGCACAAGGGCAGGCAATGACCAGAACGGCAACCGAGTGAATCAGGGAGGTTTCAAAAGAGTGACCCGTCAGGTACCAGGCCAATAAAGTCATCAGTGCAATGGCCAGCACCGTCGGTACAAATACGGCGCTGACCTGATCCACCAGGCGCTGAATCGGAGCCTTGGCTGCCTGTGCATCCTCCACCAACTGGATGATTTTTGAGAGGACGGTTTCCTTGCCCACGGCCGTGACCTGCAGCACGATACGGCCATCCCCATTGATCGAGCCTCCAGTCAACATTGCCACCGGGTCAGACCCGGCCTGTTTGTAAACCGGCAGCGGCTCTCCGGTGAGCATCGATTCATCAACCTGCGTAGCGCCTTCGAGTAAAAAACCATCAACCGGAAGACGTTCGCCCGGGCGCACCACCAAGTGGTCGCCTGGCAGCACTTCTGCGACCGGTACATCGACTTCACCGTCCAGTCCAAGCAAGTGCGCCACAGCGGGACGCAAAGCGTGCAGGGCGCGTATCGCGGACGTGGTCTGGCGCTTGGCCCGGCCCTCCAGCCATTTACCCAGCAAAACCAGTGTCACCACAATCGCTGAGCCTTCAAAGTAAAGGTGCGGCATGACGCCGGGTTCTGCCGTTAACCACAACCAGCTTGAGAGTGCCCAGCCGGCGGTGGTGCCGATGGCCACCAGCAGATCCATGTTGCCGGTAAGGGCCTTGATGGAATGCCAGCCGGCCTTGTAGAAGCGGGCTCCCAATACGAATTGAACGGGTGTTGCCAGCGCAAACTGAATCCAGGAGGCCAGCATCCAGTGCAAACCGAACAATTCACCCAACATTGGCAATGCCAGCGGCGCTGACAATACCAGGCCGGCTGCGACCGGTCCAAATCCGGCCCAGGGCGAAGCATTGCCTTCTTCCATCGCGGCATCAGCGCTGCGCGGCTCGTAACCGGCATCCCGTACGGCTCGCCGCAGCCGGGCTTCCATCTGGTCGGCCGCGGCATACACAACGCGGGCTGATTCAGTCGCCAGGTTGACGCTGGCGTCCTGCACGCCAGGGACTTTTTTCAAGGCTTTTTCGACCCGCGCGACGCAGGAGGCACAGGTCATACCGCCAATGCCAATGTCCAATGATGAAAAGGAGGAAGCAGCGGGGAGAGACACATTGTTCATGATGGCAAGCCTAATCCTTACCACCATGGCAAGGTCAAGGTTTTAAATATATTATTTGACCTTCCCATTGTGGAAAGGTTCAGAATGAAGCGTTCGTCAAAATAACTTTTTCATTTTCAACAAGGATTTTTCATATGAACCAGACCTTTATCGTCTCCGGCATGACTTGTGGACACTGCGAAAAAGCGGTGACACGCGCGGTCAAACAACTCGATCCAAAAGCAGAGGTCAAGATTGATCGCAGTGTTGGCAAAGTTGAGGTTGAGTCTTTGCAGCCGCGAGAACTGCTGGCCCACGCGATCGCTGAAGAGGGTTACCCTGTCGCAGCATGAGTGCCCAATCGCAATGGCCGGTGCCGATCGGCGTGGCGGCGCGGCTTTCGAGAGTTTCGGCCAAGATGGTTCGACATTACGAGGGTCTGGGCTTGATGACCCAGGTGGCGCGCACCGACAGCGGCTACCGGCAGTACAGCGAATCGGATGTCCGCACGCTGCAGTTCATCAAACGCGGACGCGAGCTCGGCTTCTCGATGGCCGAGATCGCTGAACTGGTGAGTCTGTGGCACAACCGTTCGCGCGCCAGTGCCAGCGTCAAGCGCATTGCGCAAAAGCACCTGGACGAGTTGGCGCAGCGTATCGACGCCATGCAGGCGATGCAAAGAACACTGGCTTCCCTGCTCAAGAACTGCCATGGAGACGAGCGGCCTGATTGCCCGATACTGGACGATCTGGCAGGTTGTTGTTGAGGGCGTCGAATTTCGTATCTAATGCAGCATCCCAATTTTGAGGGCTGTCGGGCCTTCGAAAGTTTGCTCAACTTTACAAGTTCTCCATCAAGCGTCACGCGCCGGATACAGGGGCAGCGCAAACTGCCTGCCAGCCTGATGCCGAGTTTGGAGCGTCAGACTTCTACACAAGGAAGCTCTAATGAAATCAGTCTTGAAACCTCTTTTGGTCGCCGGCATTCTTGCCACAGCGGGTGTCGCCGCTTTTTCCCAGGTTCCCGGCATGGGTCCGGGCGCAGGCCTGATGGGTCGCGGCCCGATGGTTGAAGGCATGGATCACCACGGCATGGGTCATCATGGCATGGCCCGGATGGAAAGACGCCAGGCGGCACTGAAGGCAGCGCTCAAGCTGACGCCGACTCAGGAAGGCGCCTGGACAACCTTTACCACAGCCCTCAAGCCGCCTGCAGAACTGGCTGCAAAACGCCCCGATTTCGCCGAACTGGCCAAACTGCCGACGCCCGAGCGCATCGACAAAATGAAGGCCCTGCATACCCAGCACGCCGCCGAGATGACCGCTGCCATGGACAAACGCGGCGAAGCCAGCAAAGTCTTTTACGCCGCTTTGACACCCGAGCAGCAAAAAGTGTTTGACAGCGCTACGGCCCGTCACCTGGGCCGCGCCTGGCAGATGGGTGGTCCACGGGATGGCAAAGGTCCGGGCCAGCCCAAACCATAGCCAGAAATCAGGCCAGTAGTTTCTTCAGCTCGCCGCTGTCGATCAGGGCGACCAGATCATTGGCGCCGCCTACCAGTATCCCCTTGACGAAGACCATTGGCATCGTAGGCCAGCCAGTCCACAGCTTGAGTGCATTGCGCTGACGCCAGGTGTTGAGGTAGTTGCCGTACTCAAGGTAGTGATAGGGCACCCCCGCAGCATCAAGCGCCTTGCGGGCTTTCTTGGGGAAGGGGTTCATGCCCATACCCACCACCAGCACCGGGTTTTTGGCCACTGCCTCTTTAACTTCACGCACGATGGCCTGTTCGTGGGTGGCAATTTTTTCGCGAATGGCAGGGTGAATTTTCGATTCGTCTAGTATCGGGCGTGGCATGGGGATCTCCTCAGAGCTGGAAAATGAGCATTATGCGTTGCTCCTTTTTCATCTCATTTTGCCAACGTTTTGGCGGGTGATTTGGTTATCATGGCAAACGGGGCCAGTGCCAAAACGAAGAACAAATTTCGACCGCAGCCCTTTGCGTCCAAAACAGGAGGTAGCCAGGCCATGCCCAGAATCTTCGACAACATCAACGGCCAATGGGGGTCAGAGCCCAAATTCGTGGTCGAGCTCTGCCTGCCCCGTTGCTTTGGCAGTCGAAATTGGGATCCGACCCCCATAAGCCTCGGTCGCGGCGCGGGTGAGGAAGAGGATTGACCATGGCCACCAGAAAGAAACGCATCGTCACCCCGCCACCCAGCGCCAATAGCAGCGGACCGAGCATGGATTTTGATGCACTGGTGGCATCCATCGGGCAGGTGCATGCGCAAAGCGCTGCTCAGGTCAATCGCGTCATAAATGTGAGCCTGACCCTGCGCAATTGGGTCATTGGTGCCTACATCCGAGAATACGAACAACAGGGCGCGGACCGGGCAAAGTATGGCGCGCGGTTGTTGGAAAATCTGTCGACGGCGTTGCAAGCCAAGCTCGACCGATGCTATTCAGGGCGCTACCTCGGCCTATGTCGTCAGCTTTTTGACGTATATCCAGCGATTCGGAAATCAGTGATTTCCGAATCTGCATGGTTGCGCTTGCCAGGCGATTCGCTGCTGTCAGCCGACGCTTCTGGGATTCAGAAATC
>JBBQZA010000285.1:0-5060 GCA_038208175.1 Burkholderiales bacterium | reverse complement strand
AGCTCGACAACCTGATCCAGATCGGCCATAACGTGCAGATTGGCAGGAATACCGCCATGGCCGGTTGCGTCGGGGTAGCCGGGAGTGCGATCATTGGGGATAATTGCACGATTGGTGGCGCTGCCGTGGTGCTTGGGCACCTGGTACTGGCCGACGGGGTCAATATCTCGGCGGCGACGGTGGTGACCCGCTCGATTCGCAAAGCAGGGCATTACACCGGCATCTATCCGATTGACGACAATGCCGCCTGGGAGAAGAACGCGGCGTCACTCAAACAGTTGCATGGCTTGCGTGATCGTATTCGGGCTTTGGAAGACAAACTTAAAGCATCAAACCTTGAATCAGATAACACATGATGGACATTCACAAAATTCTCAAGCAGTTGCCACATCGTTATCCGTTTCTGCTGGTTGACAGGGTGCTGGAACTCGATAGGGGCAAGCGCATCAAGGCGCTGAAAAATGTCACCATCAACGAGCCGTTTTTTGAGGGGCATTTTCCGAATCGTCCGGTGATGCCGGGCGTCCTGATGCTCGAGGCTCTGGCTCAAGCCTCGGCCCTGCTGTCGTTCGACGCTCTTAATGCGACACCGGATGATCAGATGATCTATTATTTTGCAGGCATGGATGGCGTGCGTTTCAGACGTCCGGTCGAGCCTGGCGATCAGCTCATTCTGGAGGCAGAGTTGCTGCGTATGAAGGCCGGCATTTTCAAATTCCGGACGCGCGCGCTGGTGGACAATGAGCTTGCTGTGGAAGCCGAATTGACCTGCGCCATGCGAGCTGTCAAGTAAGGGCTGTCGCATGCCGGCGATTCATCCCACAGCCATCGTCGATTCGGGCGCCGAACTTGACCCGTCGGTCAGTGTGGGTCCGTACACCCTGATTGGCCCGCACGTCAAAATCGGATCCGGAACCAGTGTCGGGCCGCATTGTGTGCTGGAAGGGCACACTCGCATCGGACGCGACAACCGCATCTTTCAGTTCAATTCCCTGGGAGCCATTCCCCAGGATAAAAAATATGGCGGTGAGTCGTGTGAACTTGTCATTGGTGACCGCAATACCATTCGCGAGTTTTGTACCTTCAACATTGGCTCTCCCGGTGACCTGGGCGTGACCCGGGTTGGTGATGACAACTGGTTCATGGCGTACGTGCATGTGGCGCATGATTGCGTTGTCGGCAGCCATACCATTTTTGCCAACTGTGCAACCCTGGCCGGGCATGTCCATGTGGGGGACTGGGTGATTCTGGGAGGGCTGACCGGGGTCCATCAATTTGTCCACATCGGCGCCCACGCCATGACTGCTGTCAGCACCGTGTTATTGGCTGACCTGCCGCCTTTTGTCATGTGTCAGGGCCAGCCTGCGCAAGCCCGGTCGATGAACTTTGAGGGATTGCGGCGGCGTGGCTTTTCACCCGAGCGGATTTCTGCCGTCAAGGCCATGCACAAGGCTTTGTACCGCGATGACCTGACGCTTGAAGCGGCCCGGGAGCGCATTGCAGAACTGACAAAGCAATTCCCTCAAGCCGCATCCGATGTTCAGATGATGCTGTCGTTCCTGGAACATTCCTCGCCGCAACGCGGAATCGTGCGTTGAAATGGAATTCGGCATGGTGGCCGGCGAAGCCTCTGGCGATTTGTTGGCGGGCTTGTTACTCGATGGCTTGAAAGAGCGTTGGCCCGACCTGCACGCCGTCGGCATTGGGGGACCGCAGATGGCGCTGCGCGGCTTTGACGCCTGGTGGCCGCATGACAAGTTATCGGTGCATGGCTACAACTGGGAAGTGCTGGGCCGTTACCGTGAGCTGCTTGGCATTCGTGAACAACTCAAGGCGCGTTGGTCATCGCAGCATCCGGACATCTTCATTGGCGTCGACGCGCCGGATTTCAACCTTGATCTGGAAGCCGCCCTGAAGGCGCAGGGTATCAAGACAGTGCATTTTGTGGCGCCGTCATTCTGGGCCTGGCGACCCGGTCGACTTGAAAAGATCCGCCACTGTGTGGACCATGTGTTGTGTATTTTTCCGTTCGAACCCGACTTGCTGGCGCAACACGGCATTGCTTCAACTTATGTCGGGCATCCGCTGGCGCAGCTTATTCCGATGAAACCGGATCGTGCCGCCGCACGGGTCGCCCTCGGATTGACGCAAGCAGAACAGGTGGTGGCCATTCTGCCAGGTAGTCGAAGATCTGAAATCAAACACCTGGCCCGGCGTTTCTTTCAGGCGGCGGCCATCGTTCAGCGAGCGCGCGATGCGGTCAGATTCGTTGTGCCAGCGCTACCGGCTCTGAAATCCGCGATTGAACAGGCGGCGCGTAGCAGTGGCTTGTCGTCGCGCCTGCAAATTGTCGAGGGCCAGTCCCATACGGTGTTGGCGGCCTGCGATGTCACGCTGATTGCCAGCGGCACGGCGACACTGGAAGCGGCCTTGTTCAAACGGCCCATGGTGATCGCCTACCACATGAGTTGGCTGTCCTGGCAAATCATGGGACGCACGAGATTGCAGCCCTGGGTTGGCTTGCCGAATATTCTGTGTCAGGATTTTGTCGTGCCGGAACTGCTGCAGGAGGCGGCCACGCCCCAGGCACTTGCCGATGCTCTGCTGGCATGGCTGGATGCTCCGCAAAGAATCGTCGCTGTGCAGGAGAAATTTTCTGTGCTGCATGAAACACTCCAACGTGATACGCCCCGATTGGCCGCCCATGCGATTGAGCAAGTACTCCAGGGCTGAGAGCATTGCAGACCGGCAAGCGGCCCTGAATTGGCACGCTCTCGGTCTGGTGGCGGGGGTGGATGAGGCTGGACGAGGTCCGTTGGCAGGGCCGGTGGTTGCGGCCGCTGTGATTCTGGATGACTGCCTGCCGATCAAGGGCTTGGCCGACTCAAAGACGCTCAGCGCCTTGCGTCGCGAAAAATTATTTGATGAAATTCGTGCCAAAGCCCTGTGCTGCTCGATTGCGCAGGCCAGTGTCGAGGAAATCGAACAACTCAATATCTTGCAGGCTACCTTGCTGGCGATGCGCCGGGCGGTAGAGGGCCTTCGGCTCAAGCCCGGCAAGGTGCTGGTCGATGGCAATCGTCTTCCGCTGCTCGATGTGCTGGCGGAGGCGATCATCAGGGGCGATGCTCTGGTCCCTGCGATTTCGGCAGCGTCCATTCTGGCCAAGGTACACCGCGACCGCTGGTGTCTTGAATATGACAGACAGTTTCCGCAATACGGTTTTGCCAAGCACAAGGGTTATGGCACGGTCGAGCATCTGGCCGCCTTGCGCAAGCATGGCGCTTGTCCGCAGCATCGCAGGACTTTCAGCCCGGTGTCCGAATTGGTGCATGAGGGATCACGATGAACCAGAGGCTGGCACAGCACATCAGCTCAAATGAGAATGCATTTCTCAAGGACTTGCGTCGTCTGTCCCAGGACAGCACGGCCTATCGCAAGCAGGGCAAGTTTTGGGTTGAGGGAGAGCATCTGTGCCAGGCGGCACTGCTGCGCGGTGTGAAACCGATGATGGCGGTTTTCTCGGAATCTTCCTGGCCTGTGGCGTCAGCCGAGTGGACGCAGGCGGCACAGAAGAATGTGGTCATCAGTGACGCCCTGTTCAGCGGCATCAGCGCACTCGAATCGCCCGCTGGCATGGGTTGTGTGTTCGAGCTGCCGGTGACGACTGCATTGCTGGCCAATGCCGCTTCGGTGGTTCTGGACCGTGTGCAGGATGCGGGCAACGTCGGCTCCATTTTGCGCAGCGCCTCAGCGTTTGGGTTCAGACAGATCATTGCACTCAAGGGGACTGCGGCGCTATGGAGCCCTAAAGTGCTGCGCGCCGGCATGGGCGCTCACTGGGGCTTGCAACTGTATGAAGGTGCTGACCTTGCAACGCTGAGAGCGCTGAATGTGCCGCTGCTTGTCACCAGTTCGCATCGTGGTTCATTGCTGCATCAGGCCCTGCAAGACAGAGCGTTACCCACGCCCTGTGCCTGGGCCTTCGGGCACGAAGGGCAGGGCGTCAGCGCCGCTCTGGAGGCCCTTGCCAGCCTGCATGTGCGCATCGCGCAGCCCGGCGGTGAAGAGTCGCTCAACGTCGCTGCGGCCGCGGCCATTTGCCTGCACGCCAGTGCGACGGCAAGCTTGGTACGCTGAGTGTCAATGGCCGGGCCCTCGGTTACAATGGGATGCTTCACGGCAACCCGTACGCTCACCGCCTTCTCAAGCCAATTCTCTTTCAATAGACAGCCAGGATTTGTATCTTGAGCATGTTTGGGCGTACCCGAAAACCCGATCCGGAGAACCCAGTGCTTTTGTCTTTACAGGGAAACTTTCCCCCCGCCATTCTGGCGCTTGCAGACGGCACGGTGTTTGTTGGCAATTCCATCGGAGCCGCTGGCTCCACCGTTGGCGAGGTGGTGTTCAACACCGCCATGACCGGCTATCAGGAAATCCTTACAGACCCGAGCTACTGCCAGCAAATTGTCACGCTCACCTATCCGCACATTGGCAACTATGGTGTCAACCCGCAAGACGTTGAAGCTGCCAAGGTGCACGCTGCCGGGCTGATCATCAAGGATTTGCCGCTGGTGGCATCGAATTTTCGCTCCCGCATGACACTGTCGCAGTACCTGATAGAGCAGAACACGGTGTCTGTTGCCAATCTCGACACGCGCCAATTGACACGCCATCTGCGCAGCCGAGGTGCCCAGAATGGCTGCATTCTGGCACTGGCCGAGGGTGAAAAAGTCACCCAGACAGCGATTGACCGTGCCCTGGCGCTGGCACAGGCGGCGCCCAGCATGGCCGGAACCGACCTGGCCAAAGTCGTCTCGACCAAAGATGCCTACGCCTGGACGCAAACCGAATGGCGGCTGCAGCAAGCGCGCGGCGGCGCCGGGTTTGGCGAGCGGACCGACGCCAAGTTTCATGTCGTCGCCTACGATTTCGGTGTCAAGTTCAACATCTTGCGCATGTTGGCCGAGCGTGGCTGCCGCGTGACGGTGGTGCCTGCGCAGACCAGCGCTGCCGAGACCCTGAAGTACCGGCCTGATGGGATCTTCCTGAGCAATGGC
>JBBQZA010000284.1:0-5147 GCA_038208175.1 Burkholderiales bacterium | reverse complement strand
AGGTTGGCCGTAAGGCGCGAAAGATGGTTCAGTCCATGCGCCACTGCTGCCGCCTCAAACGCGCGGCACACCAGCGCGATCGGTGGCCCGGCATGCTGGTGATCGGGATGCCAGGGACCCCGCGTCAAGTCGCTGGATTGGTAGGTGCACCCGTCACGCGTCGAGTAGGCGGCGCCGGGCAGGGTGTGGGCGCTGAAATTCGTGCTGTGAGGTTTCATCGTATCCCGGTGTCGATATTGATGCTTACTGTTGTGATTCGTCCCGCCATGATGCCAATTTCAGCAGGGGCACCCTGCACAGACCCGATGGATTGTTGAGCCACGTCCATGACGTACTGAGCCTCTGGCAATGTCACATTGAACGCACCCTGCGCGTCAGGAATCAGGGTGCTGACGAGACGCCCCTTTTTGCAGCCAATTGACGGACAGGCTGCCGCCGGATTTTCTTCGTATATGGAAACGGGATGCGCGGCGTACATCGCAGGTGTTGGCTGGCACTGAGGTGTTGGCGGAGTGGACTCAACCGGGCAAATAGGGCCGATGGTCATTCTGCCCATGAGCGTACCTTCGGCTGGCGCAGGCGCCATGGATGAATTGGAACTGCTACCGCCGCAGCCAGACAAGGCAGCGGCAATTGCTGTTGAAAGCAGTGCAGACCACAGGACATTGCTACGCCACATGTGTATTTCTTTCTCTTGACCCCGGACTTGACTGTAACGCCTCAGCGATTCAAGGCAAGTTGTTGGCTGTGCCGGCATCATCTGGCGACGCCAATGCCAGTCTGATTTCCTCGGGGTCAATGTTGCAGGGCTTTGCTGCTTTGCCAGATTGGTGGAAAATGTAACACTAGGCGCTGTGAATTTTGTAAGGTCCCGTGGTGCGCCCAATACCGCCTTTGCAACTCCATAAGGAGAACCGATGATGGATGGCAGTTTGATGTTCTGGTTGGGGCTGTTGCTGGTTTCGTTGTTGGTCGCAATGATCGCAAGAATGACGACCATGCTCGCCTTGGCGGTGGGCTCTGGGATTGCAGCGCTGTTCGCGTGGATCGGGTTCGGCTTCCTGATTGATTTGATCGTTGCCGTGGTCGTTGGCTTTGCTACTCTGATGTGGCTGCGCCGGTCTTC
The DNA here is from genome assembly GCA_038208175.1 of Burkholderiales bacterium. Lineage (GTDB taxonomy): Bacteria > Pseudomonadota > Gammaproteobacteria > Burkholderiales > Burkholderiaceae_C > Rhodoferax. Next base: position 4,021 of record JBBQZA010000284.1, on the reverse strand, counting down.
GCAGGGACAAGCCCTGCTGGAGGCTGCGGATTCGCGCCCGAGTGTCATCAGCGACGATGGCGATGAAGTAAATATCTCGCGATGGGACTCGGCCGAGGAAGTGCGAGTCACCTATAGGGGGCACCATTGGGAAGCCAAGCTGGCGCCCGGCTCAAAAGCTCACTCCGGAAAATACAAGGTCAGCGATGTGCGCGAGGGCAAGTTGATACTTGAAGAAAAGTAAGGCGGCTACAAGTTGTGTATTTCGTCGTGGCTCAGCGCTGCGGATAGATCACGGTGCCTGTTGGAGCCAGATGCTGGTTTGTCACAATTGGAGTGATCTGCAACGCAATGGTGGGGCCTGGATCGTAAGGCATTTGCACCGAATACTGCTTGCCCGCATATTCATAAGCCACGTTGTAGGCCACAGTGCGATTTTCGTAAAAATTCTGCGTTCTGCAGCGCTGTACGTTTTGGGTCTGCGTTTGCGGTGACCCTTCAATGCTGTCGCCAACCACCGCGCCGCCAATGATGCCCAGCATGGTGGCGGCAGTCTTGCCGGTGCCGCCGCCGACCGCGTTGCCCATGGCACCGCCGGCGATAGCTCCCACCAGCGCGCCTGCGCCCGATTTGGGCTGCTGTGTCGCGACCTGCTCGGTGGTGCATACCTGGCGCGGCACGGTGACCTGCTGGATCACCGGCGTTGTAGACATAACGCGTCCCTGTTCCTGAGCCAAAGACAAGCCACTCGAGAGCATGGCCACAGACAATAAAAGAAGTTTTTTCATGATGTTAGGTATGAAGTTTTACCGACCATCCAATGATGTCTTTTGAATCGCTGAAAATCATCGAAGCTCAGTGAAGACAAAGTAAAGATTGTGTCGATGTGGTGGAGAGGAGGAGGATCGAACTCCCGACCTCTGCATTGCGAACGCAGCGCTCTCCCAGCTGAGCTACCCCCCCGCCATGTGCAGAGTCTAGCAATAAATCAACGGCCACGCAAAAAAAGCTTGTCGAGATCAGCCAGGCTGAGCTGGCGCCAGGTGGGCCGTCCATGGTTGCACTGGTCGCTTCGCTCAGTGACTTCCATCTGGCGCAACAGCGCGTTCATCTCTTGCAGGCTCAGGCGCCGGTTCGCGCGCACGGCGCCGTGGCAGGCCATGGTGGCCAGCAGATCGTCGCGTGAGCGTTCCAGCACCGTGTTGGCATTGACCTGGGCCAATTCGGTCAGCACGCTGCGCGCCAGTTCCGTCGCGTCACACTGCGCCAGCGCCGCAGGCACTGCACGCACCGCCAGCGTCTTGGCTGAAAACGCGGTGATTTCAAGGCCCAGCGCTTGCAGTGTTTCTGCATGCGTTTCAGCGCTTGCCACTTCGGTCGGCGTGGCGGCAAAGGTGGCTGGAATCAGCAGCGGTTGGGTGTTCAAACGCTGCGGACCGGCATGGCTGGAAAACTGAGTTTTCAGGCGCTCGTAGACGATGCGTTCATGCGCCGCGTGCATGTCCACCACGATCAGGCCCTGCGCGTTCTCCGCCAGGATGTAGATGCCCTGCAATTGCCCCAGCGCGCGTCCCAGCGGCCAATCGCCGCCAGGCAAATCTGCTGTTTCGGCTGCGCCTGCTTTGGGCTTTGCGTTCCACAGCAGTGACAGGTCGCTGACCCGGTTGCCGCCCACTGCTTCGAACCGCATGCCTGACTGCGTCGGGTAGATGGTGCGCGCTTCCCCCGACGATGCGTCCTGTCCTTGCGTCTCAGGCGAGCTGGCCGCGGAGTTGCCCTGACCAACCCGCGGTGCAGCCAGTGCATCTTCAATCGCATGTCGCACCGCCTGATGCACTTCGCGGCTGTCCCGAAAGCGTACTTCGATCTTGGTCGGATGCACGTTGACGTCGACGCGGTGCGGATCGATTTCGATGTGCAGCGCGTATACCGGTTGCCGCTGGCCGTGCAGCACGTCCTCGAATGCGCTGCGCACGGCATGGGAGAGAATCTTGTCGCGCACGAAGCGGCCATTAACGTAGCAAAACTGCTGGTCCGAACGCGCCCGTGCCGCCTCCGGCGTGCCAACCCGGCCCCAGACCCGAACCGGTGTTGCTCCCAGTTGATACTGACTCGCGTCGCTGCTGTAATCGACCGCTACCGAGTGCTCGACAAAGTCAGCGCCCAGCACAGCCGCCAGACGCTGCGCCAGAGCATCCGACCCGCTGCAGCGGCGCCATTGCTCGACCAGTTTGCCATCGGCCCAAAGGGTAAAGGCGACGTCGGGGCGGGCCAGCGCGTGGCGGCGCACGGCTTCGATGCAATGGGCCAGTTCGGTGGCGTCGGTCTTGAGGAATTTTCGGCGCGCCGGCGTGCTGAAAAATAGCTCCTTCACTTCTACCGTGGTGCCTGTGCTGCGCGCAACCGGCTTCAGCTCACCACTGAGGCCATCCAGAGAATACGCATTGAATTGACCTGTAGCCCTTGATAATATTGAGCATTCTGCTATTGAATTAATAGCAGCCAAAGCCTCACCGCGAAAACCCATGGTGGCAACCGCTTCAAGGTCCGGCAGGTTGCTGATCTTGCTTGTGGCGTGACGCTTGAGTGCCATCGGCAGTTCTTCGCGCAGAATGCCGTTGCCATCGTCTTCCACCGAGATCAGTCGCACGCCGCCAGCCAACAGGCGCACCGTGATCTGCGTGGCGTCGGCGTCCAGCGCGTTGTCCAGCAGTTCACGCACCACCGAAGCCGGGCGCTCCACGACCTCGCCGGCAGCGATCTGGCTGATCAGTTCGCCGGGAAGTTCGCGGATCGGACGGCGCAACGGGGAAGAGGTGCTTGGCTTCACGCGGCTATTATCCAACCCCATGGAATTACTCAGTTTTCTTCTGGACTTTGTCCTGCACGTCGACCGCTACCTGGAGATTTTTGTGCGCGACCACGGTTTGTGGGTGTATGCGCTGCTGTTTCTGGTGATCTTTGTCGAGACCGGTCTGGTGGTGATGCCGTTCCTGCCGGGTGATTCTCTGCTGTTCGTCGTCGGGGCTATGTGCGGCGTCGGTTTGATGAGCTACCCGCTGTCGGTGGCCCTGCTGCTGGCAGCGGCGGTGCTGGGCAACCAGTCCAATTACATGATCGGGCGCTACTTCGGTCCGCGTGTCTTTCAATGGGAAAACTCGCGTTTCTTCAACAAGGCCGCCTTTGATCGGGCCCATGATTTTTACGAGCGTTATGGTGGCATCACGTTGGTGGTGGCGCGCTTCATGCCGTTCTTGCGCACCTTTGCGCCCTTTGTTGCCGGTGTCGCCCGCATGAAGCGTACCCGCTTCACCTTCTTTGATATCAGCGGTGGTGCCCTGTGGGTGGTCGGCATCATCACGGTCGGCTATTTCTTTGGCAATTTCCCGTTTGTGAAGGCCCACCTGGACAAAATCATCTGGGCCATGATCCTGATTCCGGGTCTGGTGATTTTGTTTGGCGCCTGGAAGGCGCGTCGAAAGCCGTAGGTCGGGTTAGCGCAGCGTAACCCGACTTACGACTCCTTGCGATTCCTGGCAAGCGGCGGGTTTTTTGAAAAGTAGCCCTCAATACCACGCATCAAGGCACTGGCGAGTTGCTCCTGGTAAGCGTCGCTGTTGAGTTTGGCCTCTTCGTCGGGGTTGCTGATGAAGGCGGCTTCGACCAGAACGCTGGGGATGTTGGGTGCCTTGAGCACGGCAAAGCTGGCCTGTTCAACCTTGGGCTTGTGCAGTTTGCCGACGCGTTGGATTTCACCGAGCATGGCGCCGCCAAGCTTCAGACTGTCCTTGATCTGGGCCGTGGTGCTCATGTCCAGGATGGCGCGCGCCAGATGCACGTCCTGCGTCTTCACATTGACGCCGCCGATCCGGTCGGCCCGGTTCTCCTTGTCGGCCATCCAGCGCGCTGCCGTACTGGTCGCACCGCCTTGGCTGAGCGCAAACACGCTGGCGCCTTGAGGTCGGGGCGTGAAAAAAGCGTCGGCGTGTAAGCTGATGAACAGATCGGCCTGAACCCGGCGCGCTTTATCCACGCGCACATG
>JBBQZA010000283.1:0-5204 GCA_038208175.1 Burkholderiales bacterium | reverse complement strand
GCGGGCCTCCTGTGGTATAACCGACGTGAGTCGTCGAGCCCAGGAGGCGTACCATGACCAGCCCGCAGATCGAACGCGTCGATGCCTGCCATGCCCTTTGATGTTGCCATTGCCGCCGACAGCAAATTGCAACACTTTTCCGCGACTCGACGACAGACCGCCAAACAGATAGCCCGACGCCGTGCGGGCGGCCATCTCGTTGATGAGTTCGGGCAGATCGGGTGTGTTGGCATCGGCATGAATCAGGGCCGTATGGGCTTCAAAACCAAGACCCAATGGCGCGACACCGGAGAACACCCGGTACTGGTCGCCCGGCAACTCGCACAGCATCAGCGCCAGCGCCGGCGCATCAAAATATTCGACATTGTTGGACGCGATGCCGACACCCACCGTGCCTGACCAGTCGGTAATTTCAGGCAGCCCGGCGCTCAGGTGGTCCAGAATCTCCTGCGCTTGGTCGGCGTAGTGATCGGTGATGTAGAGAAGGGCCAGTGTCGGTCTGTCGGCATAACTGTGCAGCGCCATCTGGGCGCGTACTTGCGCCAGCACCAGGCCGGCTGCCATGCGCCACTGCGGATGCGTGGCATGACCATACGGAAACAGTTTCATCGTCAGTGGCCAGGCGCGCCAGTCATGTGCCTTTGGCGGGCGTCTTTCTGACCGTCTTCTTCGCTGAAGTTCGTGACTTGACCGCATTGGAGGCGGCTTTTTTGGTCGCTTTGACGGCTTCTTTGGCAAGGCCGGCAGCCATGTTTTTTGTCATGTCCATGGCCGTATTTTTGCCGATGTCCTTCATCGCTGTGGCAGCGATTTGCTGAAATTGTTGCGTCAGGGAACTCCATAGCTGCATCGGGTCCACCAGAGCGGTCGCAGTGGCAGCCGACTTGGCCGGAGCGGCCCCTGCAGTAATATTTCTGGCAACCGTCTTTGCGTCGGACGCCATCTCGGCGATGCTGTGGGCGGTTGAGGTGGCCTTGTCAGTGACACGCTGCACGCCTGAGAACACGGTATCGGCCGCCTTCAGCTTGAGCGCATTGGCCACGTCGCCAATATTGAAATTCATGCCCTTCAGAGTTGCCAATGTCATCTTCTGCACCTCCAGCGCCTGTATGGTGGCGCCCAGCGCCTTGGAGTTTTGCTCCAACCAGAAATGCACGGTCTTGAGTTCTTCAATGCGTTTTTCCAACTCCTCCACATTCAAGGTTGGAGCGATCCAGTTTGCCAGATTGGGCAACTGCGGAATATTTTGCGTGGCGCCCTTGGCCAGATTTTGGAGGAAGTCAAAACCGGGGACGAATTTTCCAAAGCCTGAATTTTGTGAATCGCTCATGCTGTCTCCAATAGGTTTGAGGGATGCCGCCAATTTGAAACTGCCAACAGCTTACTCCAATGCGCACGGTAGGGTGCAGCGATCAGAAGCGCAAGGCTTTATCAGGGTTGATCGAACGCTCAGGGCTTATGTTTGCCGTGATCCATGGCGGGCATGTCGGCGGCCTTGCTGCCAACCGCGGCGCTGGCCACAGGTACCTTGAGTTCGACTTTGCTCTCGACACCCTTGGCATCCTTGACCAGCAGCGTCAAGGCAATGGTGCTGCCTTTGGCCAGTGGCGCCTTCAAGTCCATCAGCATCAGGTGGTAGCCACCGGGCTTAAGTTCCACGGTCTTGCCAGCGGGCAGATCCAGGCCGACTGGCATGGCACGCATTTTCATGACGTCGCCCTCCATCTTCATCTCGTGGATTTCTGCGACGCCGGCCACAGGGCTCGATGCGCTCACCAGTCTGGCGCCGTCCCTGGCGGTGATTTTCATGAAGGCGCCGGTCGCTTTCTGGCCCGGCACCGCAACGCGGACCCAGGCGTCCCTGATGTCGACGGTTTGGGCCCAGGCAGAGCTGCAAAGCAAGGCAGTGATCAGGCTGAGTTGGCTGAGTTTCATGATTTTATTTTCAGAGGAAGGTTGAATCGCCATCGATCTGTTTAAGGACTGAACGGCATTGTGACTGAAGAAGCGGGAAAATGCAGGTCATGACACAAACCATCACCCTGACCCGACCCGACGACTGGCATCTGCATCTGCGCGATGGTGACGCCTTGCGAGCGGTGCTTGCGCACAGCGCGGCGCAATTCGGACGCGCCATCATCATGCCCAATCTGCGACCGCCGGTGACGACGACCGTCGCTGCCCTGGCTTACCGGGAACGCATCAGGGCGGCCCTGCCGCCGGGGGCACAGTTTGCGCCGCTGATGACGCTGTACCTGACGGACAATTTACCGGCAGACGAAATCAAGCGCGCCCATGATGCCGGCGTGGTCGCGGTCAAGCTCTATCCGGCCGGCGCCACCACCCACAGCGACGCCGGCGTGACCGATCTGCGCAAGACCTACCAGACGCTGGCGATGATGCAGCGCGTCGGCATGCCCCTGCTGGTGCACGGTGAAGTGACAGCAAGCGAGATTGATTTGTTTGACCGCGAAGCAGTCTTTATCGAGACACAGTTGGTTCCGCTACGCCGTGATTTTCCCGAGCTGAAAATCGTCTTTGAACACATCACGACGCGCGAGGCCGCACAGTATGTGCAGGCGGCGAATCGCTTCACCGCCGCCACTGTCACGGCGCATCACTTGCTGTACAACCGCAATGCTATTTTTAGCGGCGGCATCCGACCGCATTACTACTGTCTGCCGGTGCTCAAGCGCGAAACGCATCGCCTGGCGCTGGTGCAGGCCGCCACCAGTGGCGCTGAGCGCTTCTTCCTCGGCACCGACAGCGCGCCGCATGCGGCACACTTGAAGGAGCACGCCAGCGGTTGCGCTGGCTGCTATACGGCGCATGCCGCCATCGAAATGTATGCCGAAGCCTTTGATGCTGTTGGTGCTTTGAACCAACTCGAAGCCTTTGCCAGCTTCCATGGCCCCGACTTTTATGGCCTGCCACGCAACACCGGTCGCATCACCCTGAAGCGCGAACCGTGGACCGTCCCCGAAAGCTATGCCTTCGGCGACGCCCAGTTAAAACCGCTGCGCGCCGGCGAAACTTTGCTATGGCGGCTAACCTAGTTGTTTGTGGGACAGATCTTCAGCTCTGTCCCCAACTGACTGAGGTTTGTGGGACAGATCTTCAGCTCTGTCCCCAACTGACTGAGGTTATTGACTGGCAAGCACCCTGGCTGGCGCCATGGCGTGCGCTGGGCCAGGTGGCGGCGCAACGCGTGGCGGCAGGTCAATCGGTAGCGGCCGCCCTGAATCACGCCGCGCAGGCGCTACCCGGTTGTCCGGTTCGCTTCGTGCCGCAAAGCGAATTGCCTGCCGGTGTCGCCTACGAACAGCATGTTTTTGAGGCATCCTGTGTACCCACGCGCGAGGGCTTGCACGATTTCTTCAACGGCCTGGCCTGGTTGCAGTTTCCTTTGACGAAGCGCAGATTGAATCAATTGCATAGGGCTCAGATCGCACACAGCGGCATTCGGCCGGTGCGTGGCCCGGCGCGCGATGGTTTGACGCTGTTTGACGAGAATGCCGCTTTCCTGGTGGCGCCCGATCCTTTGTGGGACGCTCTGGCCGCCAAAGACTGGCGGCGGCTGTTTACCGACTTGCGCCCGCTCTGGCAGGAGGCGCATTTGCTGTTGTTTGGTCACGCTTTGCTGGAAAAATTGGTGACGCCTCGCAAAGCCATCTCGGCCCACGTTTTTCGGGCCCAGAGCGCTGGAACTGCCCTGGCCGATCTGGACGCCTGGGTGGCCCGGGAATTGAGTGCCGAGAAGCTGGCTGCCAAGCCATTTGCGCATTTGCCGGTACTCGGAGTACCGGGCTGGTGGGCTGCCAATGAAGCGCCAGAGTTTTACGCCGACGGCAGCGTCTTTCGCCCGCCCCGATCTTGAAATCGGGCCGCCTGCCCTTAATATCGGGGCCAGTGGTTCGCGATCGCGCGCCTTTGTTGAAGGAAATTATGAAACGCATACTTTTGTTTGTTTTGACCAATGTGCTGGTGGTGACCGTGCTCGGCATCGTAGCCAGCTTGCTGGGCGTTAACCGCTACCTGACGGCCAATGGCATGAACCTGGGTGCCTTGCTCGGCTACGCGCTGGTGATGGGTTTTGGTGGCGCCATCATCTCTCTCTTGATCAGCAAGCCAATGGCCAAATGGAGCGCCGGAGTCCGCATCATCAGCCCGCCGCAGAATGCCGACGAAGCCTGGATCGTCGAGACCGTGCGCAGACTCGCCGAGAAGGCCGGCATCGGCATGCCCGAAGTAGGCATTTTTGACGGCGAACCGAATGCCTTTGCGACCGGTGCTTTCAAAAATTCGGCGCTGGTGGCGGTGTCGACCGGCTTGCTGGTGGGCATGACGCGTGAAGAGATCGAGGCCGTCATCGGCCATGAGATCGCCCACGTCGCCAATGGCGACATGGTGACGATGACGCTGATTCAGGGTGTGATGAATACCTTCGTCGTGTTTCTCAGCCGTGTCATTGGCTACGCGGTGGACAGTTTTCTGCGCAAGGGTGACGACCGCTCCAGCGGGCCTGGTATCGGCTACATGATCACGACCGTCGTGCTGGACATTGTGCTGGGTTTTGCCGCTTTGATGGTGGTGGCCTGGTTTTCGCGGCAGCGTGAATTTCGGGCCGATGCCGGTTCCGCCCAGTTGCTGGGCCGCCGACAGCCGATGATCAACGCGCTGGTGCGTCTGGGCGGCGTGCAAAGCGGCGAGTTGCCCAAGAGCGTGGCTGCGTTCGGCATTGCTGGAGGGGTGGGTCAGTTGTTTTCCACCCATCCGCCGATCGAAGAGCGCATTGCTGCTCTGCAAAAGGCCCAAGTCTGACCGGCTTTTCAGTCTGGCATACGGGTCATCCGGACCCTGCGTGTCGGCCGTGCCAGAGGGGTGGTCGAGCTTCAGTTCTGCACGCCCCTGGGCAAGGGAGATCCTTTTTGCGCCATGACGTCGCGCAGGCGGTCCGGGTAGTCACTGATGAGGCCGTCCACACCCCAGTCAATCAGGCGCTCCATGTCGGCCTTGTTGTTTACGGTCCAGGGGATGACCTGCAGGCCCAGCGCCTGGGCGCGTTTGAGCAGCGCGGGCGTCAGGTTGTTGAAGTTCGGTGCCCAGATCACGCCATCGGCTTTGCCTGCCGCCGCGCGCACCATCTCGGGTACGACACCATTGAAGTCCTTCAATGAATGTCCGGCAGTCCAGGCGCTGTCGTT
>JBBQZA010000282.1:0-5224 GCA_038208175.1 Burkholderiales bacterium | reverse complement strand
TGATTGAACTGTTCCGCCAGGAAGTTCCGGAAATTGAGCAGGGTCTGCTTGAAATCAAGTCCTGTGCCCGCGATGTCGGATCGCGCGCCAAGATCGCTGTTTTGTCGCATGATAAAAGGGTTGATCCGATAGGCACCTGCGTCGGCGTGCGTGGCACGCGAGTCAATGGGGTCACCAATGAGTTGGCTGGTGAGCGCGTGGATATCGTGCTTTGGAGCGACGATCCAGCTCAGTTTGTGATTGGCGCTCTTGCGCCCGCCAACGTTATGTCGATTGTTGTGGATGAAGAGCGCCATGCGATGGATGTCGTGGTTGACGAAGAGAATCTCGCGATCGCCATTGGTCGCGGTGGCCAGAATGTGCGGCTGGCATCGGAATTGACGGGCTGGAAGATCAATATTCTGGATGCAGCCGAGTCTGCGCAAAAGCAGGCCAGCGAGACTGATTCGGGTCGCAAGTTGTTTATGGAAAAGCTCGACGTCGACGAAGAAATCGCTGATCTCCTGATAGCTGAGGGCTTTACCAGTCTCGAGCAGGTGGCCTACGTTCCGCTGGAGGAAATGCTCGAAATAGAGAGCTTTGACGAGGACACGGTCAATGAGTTGCGAACCCGTGCCAAAGATGCTTTGCTAACCATGGAGATCGCACTTGAAGAGAGCGTGCAGGAAGTATCGCTGAATTTGCGGGACCTCGAAGGCCTTACGCCCGAACTGATCAAGAAACTTGCAGATGCCGGTATTCATACTCGCGATGATCTAGCTGATCTTGCAGTGGATGAACTCACTGAAATCACCGACCAGTCGGCCGACGAAGCCAAGGTCCTGATCATGAAAGCGCGCGAACATTGGTTTGCCAATGAATCAGCGCCACAGGAATAAGAACGAGTCATGAATACTGAGTATCAGTACAGGCCAACAACTGTCCTACGGGACTGTTATGCCGCAACCAAAACAGGTTTTCAGTGATGGCTAGCAAGTGCCCGCAGGGCTTGGTATGCCGAACTAAAGGTTACACAACAAATGTCCAGTACGACCGTCGCCGAGTTTGCCAGCGAACTCAAGAAATCAACCGATACACTGCTTGAGCAATTGAAGTCAGCTGGAGTGACCAAGTTGGCCACTTCTGACAAGTTGAACGATGCCGACAAGCAGCGTTTGCTGGCTTATTTGCAGTCCACTCATGGTGCAGCCGGGTCGGAGCGCAAAAAAATTACACTGGTGAAGAAGTCCACCAGTGAAATCAAACAGGCGGATGCCACCGGCAAGGCCCGAACCATTCAGGTCGAGGTTCGCAAGAAGCGTACCTTTGTCCGGCGCGAGGATGGTGTCGATGTGTCGGCTGAAACGCCTGAGCCGGAACAAGTGGCTGATCCGGCCCAGGCGATTGAAAACGCTGAATTGGCACGCCGGGAGGAGCTGGCACGACGACAAGCCGAATTGATTCGGCGTCAGGAAGAGGAACTGTCGGAGCGCAGGCGGTTGCGAGAAGAGCAGGAAGCGCGTGCCCGCGAAGCAGCAGCGCAGGCTGCCGAAAAAGCCACGCAAGACCAGGCGGCCGAGGCAGTTTTGGAGAGCGACAGTCTCAAGTCTACCGAGCCGAAAGGGAAAGAGGCCGTCGACAAGGCTGCCGCCAACGCACAGGAGGCGGCGGAAAAAGCGCAGGCTGCGGCCAAGGCGCAGGAGCAGGCACGAGCGAAAGCGGCGGCTGATTCGAAAACCCAGGCTGCCGAAGACGTGGCGCGGGCTGACGATCTGGCCGGTCGAAGGCGCACCGCAGAGGCAGAGGCTGCAGCTATTCGGTTGATGATGTCTGCGCCGGCCAAGAAGCCGACTCCTGCGAAGAAAGCGGAAGAGCCCAAGACCGCAGGCAAAGCAGGCGCCAGCGACGCAGCCAAGGCAGCGAGTATCAAAGGGACACTGCATAAACCCGCCGCCGGGGCCTCACCAGTCAAACCGGCTCGACCTGGCGCTGCGGCAACGCCGACAACTGGCGCACCTGCAGCCACCGGTAAGGAAGTCAAGTCGGCCAAACTTTCCAGCAGTTGGGCAGGGGATCCTGCGAAGAAGAAAGCGATTCCGACGCGGGGCGCCGTGGGTACCACAGGACCCGGTCGGGCCAACAATTGGCGCTCTGGTCCGCGCGGCAAACGCGGCAGCACCGACAGAGATCGCGACGACAACCGGACGCCGGCAGCGCCGACCGAGATGCGCGTGATTGAGGTTCATGTGCCGGAAACCATTACGGTTGCAGAACTGGCCCACAAAATGGCGGTCAAGGCCTCGGAAGTCATCAAGCAGTTGATGAAGCTGGGACAAATGGTCACCATCAACCAGCCTCTGGATCAGGACACCGCCATGATTTTGGTGGAAGAAATGGGTCACAAAGCGGTTGTTGCTGAACTCGATGATCCGGAGGCATTCACCGACGACGAAGTGTCCCGACAGCAATCCGAATCTTTGCCGCGTGCACCGGTCGTGACTGTCATGGGTCACGTCGACCACGGCAAAACCTCTTTGCTGGATTACATTCGCCGTGCCAAAGTGGCATCCGGCGAGGCCGGTGGCATTACCCAGCATATTGGCGCCTACCATGTCGAAACACCGCGCGGCATGATCTCGTTCCTGGATACACCGGGTCACGAAGCCTTCACGGCCATGCGTGCTCGCGGCGCCAAGGCAACCGATATTGTCATTTTGGTGGTCGCTGCGGATGACGGCGTGATGCCGCAAACCAAAGAGGCCATCAAGCACGCCAGGGCAGCCGGGGTACCCATCGTGGTCGCCATCAACAAGATCGACAAACCGGACGCCAATCCGGAACGTGTCAAGAATGAACTGGTGGTGGAAGAAGTCGTGCCGGAAGAATTCGGAGGCGACTCCCCATTTGTTGCGGTATCGGCGAAAACCGGCCAGGGTGTCGATGCACTGCTGGAGCAGGTGCTGTTGCAGGCTGAGGTGCTTGAATTGCGTGCGCCTGTCGATGCCATGGCCAAGGGTCTGGTGATCGAGGCGCAGCTTGACAAGGGGCGCGGCCCGGTAGCCACCGTTCTGGTGCAATCCGGAACGCTCAAAACAGGCGATGTTGTGCTGGCAGGATCCACCTATGGAAGAGTGCGGGCCATGCTGGACGAAAACGGCAAGACCATCAAGTCTGCAGGCCCTTCGATTCCGGTCGAGATTCAGGGTTTGACCGAAGTACCCCAGGCGGGTGACGATTTCATGGTGATGGCAGACGAGCGCCGTGCCCGTGAAATTGCCACCTACCGTGCCGGCAAGTTCCGGAACACAAAGTTGGCGAAACAACAGGCTGCCAAATTGGAAAACATGTTCACCGACATGGCGGCTGGCGAAGTCAAGATGGTTCCGATCATCGTCAAGGCCGATGTGCAGGGCTCGCAGGAAGCGCTGGCTCAATCCTTGCTCAAACTCTCCACCGACGAAGTCAAGGTACAGATGGTGTACACCGCCGTGGGTGCCATCAGCGAGTCGGACGTTAATCTGGCCATCGCAGCCAAAGCCGTCATCATTGGCTTCAACACCCGGGCCGATGCCGGTGCCCGCAAGCTGGCCGAGAGCAACGGTGTCGATATTCGTTACTACGACATCATTTATGACGCCGTTGACGAACTCAAGCTTGCGATGTCAGGCATGTTGACACCGGACAAAAAAGAAGAAGTCGTTGGAACAGCGGAAATCCGTCAGGTGTTCAAGGTCAGCAAGATCGGCTCGATCGCTGGTTGTATGGTGACTTCCGGTCTGGTCAGGCGTACTTCGCGCCTGCGCTTGCTGCGCGATAACGTGGTCATATTCACCGGTGAACTCGATTCACTCAAGCGGTTCAAGGATGACGCCAAAGAGGTCAAGGAAGGCTTTGATTGCGGCCTCAATATCAAGAACTACAACGACATCCAGGAGGGTGACGTACTTGAATTCTTTGAGATTCGCGAAGTTGCCCGGACTCTTTAACGACTACGGTATTCATCATGCGCAAGAAGTCAGGCACTACCCATCGCAGCTTCAAGGTGGCCGATCAGATTCAGCGTGATCTGACCGAACTGATCGCGCGTGAGCTCAAAGATCCTCGTGTCGGCATGGTGACGATTCAAGCGGTGGAGGTGACACCTGATTATGCCCACGCCAAAGTATTTTTCAGTCTGTTGTCCGGGGACGCCACCGAATGCACCGAAGGTTTAAATCAGGCGGCTGGCTTTTTGCGCGCAGGTCTTTTCAAGCGACTGCATATTCATACTGTGCCAACGCTGCATTTTGTATTTGACCGTACAACCGAACGTGCGGCAGACATGAATGCTTTGATTGCGCAGGCCGTCGCCTCACGTTCCAAAAACGAGGACTGACATGTTACAAGCGCCGCGCGCACGGGTTGCCAGGCGCCCCGTGCACGGGGTGCTGCTGTTGGACAAGCCTTTGGGCTGGTCAAGCAATGATGCCTTGCAGAAAGTGAAGTGGCTTTTACGCGCCGAAAAGGCCGGTCATACCGGCACGCTGGATCCGCTGGCGACGGGTGTACTGCCCTTGTGTTTTGGTGCAGCGACAAAATTCAGCCAGCTTCAACTTGATGCCAACAAAACTTATGAGGCGCTGGTGCGTCTGGGGATCAAAACCAGTACCGGAGATGCCGAGGGCACAGTGATTGCAGTGCGGCCAGTGGACGTCAAAGAAGAAGATTTGACTCGGGTTCTACCTCAGTTCACCGGGTTGATCCGGCAGACACCTCCCATGCACAGTGCCTTGAAAAAGGACGGACGAGCTTTGTATGAATATGCACGCGCTGGCATTGAGGTTGAACGGGAAGCCCGGGAAGTCGTGATTTTTGAACTCGGTGCGACCTTCACCGATCCGGAAATTCATCAAGATGCCGTCAAGATGACAGTCAAATGCAGCAAGGGAACCTATATTCGAACATTGGCGGAAGACATCGGCGAAGCCTTGGGCTGTGGCGCCCACCTGATTGGGCTGCGTCGACTCGAAAGCGGTGGATTCGCGCTGGCACAGTGTTTGACGCTGGAAGGGCTTGAAGCCTTGACCGAAGAAGCGCGCCTGAAATGCTTGCTGCCGGTTGATTCGCTGCTTGGAGATTTCACGGCAGTGTCTCTCGACGACAGCAACGCCGGGCGATTTCTGAGTGGTGTGCGGCGCCGGGGTGACTGGCCCGACCGACAGCGCGTTGCCGCCTACGCTGAACCTCATCGCGCCCTGCTGGGCAC
>JBBQZA010000281.1:0-5228 GCA_038208175.1 Burkholderiales bacterium | reverse complement strand
GGTGTGATCACCGACGGGCAGTTGATGCCGATGCCAAACAGGCGTGAACCATCCTTGTTCTCGCTCTTCAGGTCAAGATCAAATTGCAGTGCTGGTGTGATGGTCTTGGCAAAAGCGATGCCCAGACCGGTGCGTTTGGTTTTGAGTTCAAGGTCGGAGCCGCTGCCAGCGCCGCCGGCCAGAGCCACCACCTGCGGCGTTGTCGAGCCGGCGCCGAGCAGGCCGGTATTGACGGTGGTCGGGTCGTAACGGACCAGTTCTCCGTAGTTGGCACTCAGCTTCCAGTTGCCCGGGTCTTTCTTGACCAGGCTGAGTTCGCGTGTTTCGCCCAGCAGGTTGGAGCCCTCGATCTGCAGCCAGTTGCTGTTTTCCTGATCGCGCAGGCTGTAGTCGATACCGAGCGTGCCAAAGAAGTTGCGGTCGCCGCGCAAGCCGTTGTACTGGCCGTATACGGCATGGTCGGCGCTGGAGCCGCTCAGCAGGCCCAAGCCCACGCTAATGGTTGTCAAGGGCGCAGCTGCATCGCCCTCGGCCTGCGCCTGCAGCGGGAGGAAGGCGGCACTCAGCGCCAGTGCCAGCAGGGTGCGCTGAAAGTGAAAAGAAGAATCGGATTTGATCATGATTGCTCTCGGTACTTCAGCGCAGCATCAGCTGGGGTGTCGGGTTGCTGGTCGACGGGTTATTGGAACCATGAACCTGCGTATGGCAGTTCATGCAGCTGCGGCCCTGCCACAGGTTGACCACGTTCTTGCCGCTGCTGGTCGAGTTGATCAGCGGCGCGGTCAGACCCGGGGCGCCGCCGCTAACGCCAGCCTGGCCCGCCAGCGCTCCGACGCCACCCGCAACATGCGGTGTATGGCATTGCTGGCAGAGCAGCGGCGCGCGTGCCTTGAGCATGCCGGCAACGCTGCTGCCGTGCGGGTTGTGGCAGTTGGCGCAGTCCTCGGCTACCGGCTCATGCTGGTGCACGAAGGGGCCGCGCTTTTCGGCGTGGCAGGAGTAGCAGGTCGCATTGGTGCTGTCGCGCTTGGCCAGCTTCGGCCCGGCCGAGCCGTGAACGTTGTGACAATCGGAGCAAGTCATCTTGCCTTCCGGAATTGGGTGATGCGATACCCGGTTTAATTGGCCGCGCTGCTCCTTGTGGCAGGTGTAGCAAACTTCGGCCTGGGTTGCCTTGTTGCGTACCTTGTCGGTGTTGCTATGGATCTTATGGCACGAATTGCAGGCCACGCCGGCGTTGTCGTGCTGGCTGCCGTACCACAGCGCACGCTTGGCATCGCGGTTGTGGCAACTCAGGCATGCCGCGTTGCGAACGCTCGCTGGCGATGCATAGGATCGAATGAACATGCGGTCGGGGTGCGGTCGCTCCTTGACATCGGCTGGTTTCTTCGCGTGGGTCGGACTCTCCCCGTGACACGAGATGCAGTCAGGCACCCGCTTGTCGGCAGCAAAACCGTGCGCAGTACGGCTCATGTCGGGCAGATCTTCCTCGTCATGGCAGGTCACGCACAGCTTGGCTCCGGTCTCACCGGCGGCCCAGGCCGGCGCGCCAAGCAGAGCGAAAAGACACAGGCCGGCAACGGCCATCAAACGATTGATTCGCATCCCAAATCCCTTCAAAATTTCCGCGCTTACTTCTGACCGTGAACCATGTCCACGCTCTTGGAGCCGCCGCTGGCATGGCAATCGTCGCAGGTCTCGCGCGGCAGGCCGGCCACCTGGGCCTGGGTCCGGGTGCCAAAAATGGCGCCGCCGAAATTGACCACATGATCCTGGGCCGCACTGGAGTCGTGGCACGACGTACAGGTGGCAGCCTTGGGCGAGATCACTTTCCAGAGGTTGGGATCGCTGACGCCGCTGTCCTTCTTGACCACTGCACCCAAGGGGCTCTGGTCCACTTTGTACGAGTTGTTGACATGGCAGGCGTTGCAGTTGATACCGACACCCGGCCAGGCCACTTCGGCGGCGAAGTTCTCCACCAGCGGTTTGCCGGCACTGTCTTTTTGTGCTGACAGCGGTGCTGCGCCAGTGACCGAGGTGCCATCCTTGTTGAACGCGCCAACCACGCTATTGCCATACGTGAACGGATAGCTGCGCTTGGAGTTCCCATGAATGCCATGGATCATGCGCTTGAACTGGTAGGACTCGTTGAGCGCCAGGCCGTTGGTCATGACGGTGCTGGAAACCCGGTTCGCGTCGTGGCATACGACGCAGGCTTCAACCGTGTCACGGGCGCCGCCATGGAAGGCATTGGCCAGCGTATTCGAGCCCGAGCCGGCACCCAGTGCACTGTGGCAGGCGTTGCATTTCTCGCTGGCGACGATGCTGCGGCGCGGCTGCAAACTACCGCTCAGCGCCAGTTCCCGGAAGCTGTGTTGTACCAGCGTATTGACCAGTTCGGAGGGGGTCGCTTCCGGCCTGGGATTGGTGCCGGAGGCGGCCGCCAGTTTGGCTTCCTTGACCTGTCCGATGCTGACGACACGGGCCGTGCCGTTGGCGATTGCGGTAGCGGTGTCGTCAGGCAACGGGATGTTCACGGTGTAATGGTTGGTGCCGTCGTTGCTGCCTTTATAGGCATAGGCATTGGCCGTGTTGCCGCCATTGTTGTAGGCTGAATACTCGGTCACTGCAGCCAACTGGCCGACCATGTTCTGGTAGGCAAGATAGAAGCGCAGGTTGCCAAATCTGGCTGTGTTCGCGCAGGTCAAGGTGGCAGCGCTAGCGCTGCAATCTGGCGTCACGAGGTTGTACGCCGCGTTGCCATTGGTCGGGTCTGCCAGGAAGTACTTGACCGTCACGCTGCGGCCTTTGTGGTCAGCCGTGTCGTTGAAAGCGACGCTCTCGATATTCATCTTGTACTTCGCGGCGTTCGCTTCAATCTGGTTGAAGTGAACACTCTGCGCCGACAGAACCGAGCCCGTGTCATGGCACCTGAGGCACTGCTGGTTGGTCAGCGCCTTGGCTTGCGAGCCGGCGCCGTTCAGCGTGGTCGAGATGACTTTGTGGCTGCTGTCCCAGGAAGAACCCGTATTGTTGGCGTGGCAGGTCAGGCAAGCTTCCTTGCTTGGTTGGTTCTTCCAGTTGTCGCCCTGCGGTGTGTTCGGATTGGCGGCGCTATGGCACTTGGTGCAGTTGCGCAGGTCTTGCGGGAAGCCGACTTCGGCGTAGCTGTTCTTGCTGTTTTGGTAGCCCCAGATCGTGTAGTCCTCACCGCCTGCTGCTAACTTGCTGTAGAGCAGCTTGCCAGCATGGATCTTGTGGACCATGGTGGCGAGATTCAGGTTATTGCCGCTGTTGGCGTCGGTGGTGCCCGGGTTGTGGCACATGACGCAGTACTGGGTATCGACGCGGCCACCGCCGTGCAGCGCCAATTTTTCGTGGCAGCTGTTGCAGGACGCCACATCCGTCATTTTGCGGGTCTTGGCGGGGTCGGTGACCAGCACCGACTTGCCATTGGTGTCCAGCGTGAAATCAATATAGGGGTTGACCAGCACGGTTTCGCCAGCTGCGTTCTTGTAACTGAGTTGAATCGCGACGCGGTGCGTGCGCGAGGGTTCAAAGACGACGCCGTTGGTCTGCGTCAGGTCTTTGATGTCGGTCTTGAAGCTATAGGTGTAATAGCCTTCGGCGTTGTAGACAAGCTGGTTCGCCCGCAGCGCAGCGTCAGTCTGCTTGGCATCGGTCGTGGCCTGCATGGCTGAGGCCAGCGCCGGCTTGCCAGCAGGCCCGACGCCGGCCGTCGCTGTTTCCTTGCGGTAAATGTAGTTGACCCACTGGTCGGGGTTGCCATTGCTGCCAGGCACCAGTTTGGCGATGGCGAAACTGATATTGGCAAGGGTCAGGTCAGACTTGATCTTGCCGTCGGAGAAGACTGCAAAGTTGACTTTTGCCGGGCCGCTGACTGTGACGGCGGCAACCCCAACGCCCTGCAGCACCGTGAACGGCGCTGCTGAGTTGGTAGCGGTGTCGTTGCCGACCAGCGCACTGGCGCTGGTGAGCGCGTCGCGGATGGCAGAAGGCGAGGGTGCAGGCGCGCTATCGCCACCGCCGCCACTGCCACCGCAGCCTGCCAAGGCCAGCAAGACCAGACAGGCGGTACCCCAACGGGCCATTGAATGTTTCATTTTCTCTCCGTCGTTTTCCGGTTAAACGACGCGACACGAACTGCACAAAGCGGTTAGCGCGATACCGTTATTCCGTTGCAATTCATTCTAAATGAACATTTAGCTGGCGCGCCGCGCAGTGTGGCTTTACTGCGTCAGTATCCAGTCAGCCAGATTCTTCAGAGCTGCCTGATCCTTGGTGTCAGCAACCTTGTGATCTTCCTGGCTGCCATCGTCGAGCTTGACCTTGGCGCCCGAGCTGACAAACTTGATGACAGTGGCCTGAGCATCAGCTTTGCCCTTGTATTTGGCTGCAATCGATTTCAGGGACGGGCCTTTTTTTGCTTTGTCGACGGAATGGCATTTGCTGCAATCACTCTTTTTGAACAAAGCCGCCGCTGCAGCAGCGTCCACGGCGGCCATGGTTTGGGTTGAGAATCCAGCCAGCGCAGCGATGGCCAGGGGCGCAACAAATTGTGTCAACTTCATTTCAAAGCCTTTCAGTTTAGGGTTTCATCGGTTCAAGACGCGCTTGAGTTTACTTAACGCATACTCGGCGCAAAGAATATACCGCAAGCGCTTCCTGATTTCGACGAATTCGACGGGTGTGGCTTCTGATTGATCTAAATCAAATAATTTCCCAGGATTTGGCCGCGCTTGTTGCATTCTTGCCAGCTCTCGCATGACACCAGAACGCTTTCAATTTGCGGCCACCTTGCCGACCGCTTGCGGCAAAATGTCAGAAGCAGGAGAGACAAATGAATAATTCCATTTTTTCATCTACCCCGGAGCTTGACGTGGCGCAACGCGGTCCCGTGCTGTGGCTGACCATCAACCGCGAGGAACGGCGCAACGCCATGAGCCACGCCGTATTGGCGGCCATGACGCAGGCCATAAACGCGGCGCAGGGCGAGCGCGATATTCGCGCCATCGTCATCACCGGGGTCGGGACCAAGGCGTTCTGCGCCGGGGCTGATTTGCAGTCGGCCCAGGCATTTGTCACCGACTATTCAGAGCCGCTCGGTCATCTGGCGCAATTGTTGCGCACGGCACGCGCCAGCTACCTACCGCTGATCGCCCGCGTCAACGGTGCTTGCATGGCGGGTGGTATGGGCTTGCTGTCGA
>JBBQZA010000280.1:0-5239 GCA_038208175.1 Burkholderiales bacterium | reverse complement strand
GTACAAAAAGGTACAAGTACCCAACTGTACCCACGGGAAAAAAGGTACAGATAGGTACAACACCCTTTAGGGGTGTACCTTTTGTACCTACCCCAAAACAGGCACCAGATACCGACTTGCTGGGGCATGAAATCCAACCCGCCCTCACGGGCAAACAACGCCGTTGAATCGGCACGAAAGTAAATCATGTTAAATCTACCCTCACTCAAAGTCGTTCACGCCGGGATGACATCCGACTGTGCCAAGGCGCAAGCACTGCTGGCAGACCTTGACGCTGAAATCGCCAAGATAAAAGACGACCGCTCACGCTCACCGAATTGGATCGCGTCGGAAATCGAACGACTGCGCGCGGTGGCCATTCCCAAAATCGCCGCCCTGATTCGCGACTTCGACGACCGCATCAAAATAGTTCTTGCCAGCCGCGAAGCCTGGGGCAGCAAGCAGTTTTTGCTCAGTAGGCAACCGTTCGACAACGACCCGGTGGCCAACGCGACGATCAAAATCGCACGCATGGCTGAGTGCGCCGCGATGGATTCCGGCACGCTCCAACTCGTTGCCAAAAACGCCATTGATGAAAAGGAACTGGCGCTGCTGTGGACTACTTGGCTGGCTGGCCTGCAGCGCGCTGGCGAACCGGGCTGGGTCGGTATCTCTCTTGCTGGTGTCGAACTCCCCGGCCAAAGTGAAGCTCTGGCCCTGATCGCCGCTTGTCAGGGACTGGTCAGTGTGGCGCATACCGTTTTTGGCGCAGCGAACGGGAAGATTGATACAGGCTCTGCCCGACTCGAAGCTGCCAGAGCGCAGGCCCTTAATCGCGACGTGGCTGCAATGGGCACGCTCGCTGCCTAACACCATCGCCGCTGGTAAAAACGCCAGCGGCGATTATTTGAAGGATTGAAAATGGCAGGACCAAAAACACCGGGGCGCGTCAAGCCAGTGCAGGACAAGCTGCAAATGGGCAGGCCGCGCAAAGAACCGCCGCCAGACGCCGCCGAGGTCATCAGGCAGGCAACCGCTACCGGAGCATCAAAGCTGGGCACTGCGATGGCGCTAGGCGTCAATGCCGATGTGTTGATACGCTGGCTGGATGAAAGCCCCGAGCTGAAGGCTGCATTTGACGAAGGCAGGGAAAAAGAGCGTGCAACCCTGCACAACGTCCTGTATTTGGCTGCGATGGCCGGGGCCGTGGTGCCAGCTCTGTTTCTTTTGAAAGCCCGACACGGCTATGTAGAGGGCGAGCAAGACGGCCAAGCCAACCGCGTGAGCATCACGTTCAACATCCCCGGCGCATTGCCGCTTGATAAATTCATGGTGATTGAAAATGAACCTAAACCTGAACGAATTCCAAACACGACTCTTGAGCGTTCCTGAAGAACTGGACGCCTTCTGCGGCGGGGGAAGGTCCGGTGGCAAGTCGTTCAGTCTGGCCTTACTTGCCTTGCGTCACTGCGAACAATACGGCGACCGCGGTCGTGTGCTTTATTTGCGGAAAACTTATGCCGGGCTGAACGACTTCATTCTGACAACCCGTGATCTATTCGGCACTATCTACGGCACCGCCGCCCGGTTCAATGGCAGTGAGCATATCTGGCGCCTGCCCAATGGCGGTTATATCGAGCTTGGACAGCTTGAAACCGCCGGTGACTATTCGAAGTATCAAGGCCGCAGTTTCACGCTGCTATTGATCGACGAAGCCGGTCAGTATGCGACCCCTGACCTACTCGACATCATGCGTTCAAACTTGCGCGGCGCAAAGGAAATCCCCATTCGAATGGTGATCGCTGCCAACCCGGGCGGGCCGGGTCATCACTGGATCGCCAAGCGGTATGTTTTCAAGGCCGGGCCGTGGAAGCCGTTCCATGAAGACAAGTCAAAGCGCAACTGGATTTATGCGCCGTCAACCTATGACGGAAATCAGTTCATTGATCGTGAGCAATACAAGAGACAGTTAGAGAGTGCCTGCCCGTCTGATCCTGAACTGTTGCGTGCCTGGCTGTATGGTGACTGGAGCGTGTCACGCGGGGCCTATTTCGCGTCTGTGATCGACGAAGGCCGCAACGCTGTAGAGCACTGGCCAGCCATACCGAAAACCCCCTATGGCGAGACCTGGGAGACGTACCTGGCCCACGACTTTGGATCGAGTGCGCCGTCAGCGACCTATGTGTTTTGCAAATCACCCGGCGGCGAAGCATTCGGCAAGTTCTACCCACGGGACAGCCTGATCCTGATTGACGAACTCGCCACCGCAAAGACCGACCGCCCGAACGAGGGCCTGGGCTGGACTGTGCCGATACTCGCTGAGGAGATCATCGTCATGTGCAAGCGATGGGGCATCAAGGCCATTGGTGTCGCTGACGATGCGATATTCGCCAAGTCAGGCCACGGCGCAGGCAGTATCAGCGACGAATTCACACGGGCAGGCGTCAGGTTCACGCCAGCAAAGAAAGCTGATCGAATAAGCGGCTGGCAACTGATGCGGCGCTTGCTTGCTGATGCTGGAAAGCCCGATGTGCCTGGCTTGTATATCTCGCGAGCGTGCAGCTACTTTTGGGAAACTGTGCCCTACCTGGGCCGTGATCCAAAGCGCGTGGAAGACGTTGATTCAAGCGGGCCGGATCATGCGGCAGACGCGGTTCGTTATGGGTGCTTGCGTGTCAAGCAGGCATTCAGCATCAAGATGGGGGCGGCCAGGAATTATTGAACGTCCTCGCGCGTGTGAATTGCCGGTTTTCCCCGTTACTTAAAAAATATGGGCCACGATTCTGGCAATATTCTGGCAACGGCGCAAGAATGCAAAAAAGCCTGCTACGTTTTATATAGCAGGCTTTCCTTATTCCATGCGGGTTACGGTGGTAGGATGTGGGAGATTCGAACTCCCGACCAACGGATTAAAAGTCCGCTGCTCTACCAGCTGAGCTAACATCCCATCAGGTCATCAAAACAGATTCTGAATGACCGGTAAAGCGGCAGATTGTAGCCTCAATCCTTTGGCTTTCCAGGTCTGGTGGCCATTTGATCCAGAACCCATCCCGCCGCGCACTGTCCGAATGTGGCCGTCACGCTGACGACCGAACCGTAGCCCTGGCAATTGAGCGTGCCGTCGCCGACGACCTCACACGACGCATCCGGCGCTTTGACGGCTTCACGACTGAAGACGCAGTGGATACCGATTTTCTTGCCGACAGCCGGTGCCCCGTGCTCTTTGCGCAAACGATAACGCAACTGTGCCAGCAGCGGGTCATGGGTAGTCAGGGACAGGTCATCGATGTCAACCAAATGTGCGTGGCGTTTGCCGCCCGCGGCACCAACTGAAATAAACAGCGCCCCGGCGCTACTGGCCCAGGCCGCCATCGCGGTCTTGGCGCGAACCTGATCGCAGGCGTCAATCACCGCCTCCACGCCACTGGGCAACAGAGCCGGCCAATTGCCAGGCTCGACAAATTCTTCGATGCAGGTGACAGCGCAGCCGGGGTTGAACGAGTGAATCCGATCGCGCATCGCCAACACCTTGGCCTGCCCGAGGGTGGCTTCGATCGCATGAATTTGACGATTGATATTGGACTCGGCCACATGGTCCATGTCAATCAGCGTCAGGCGAGCCACCCCGCTGCGCGCCAGCGCTTCCACTGCCCATGAGCCAACACCGCCAATGCCGACCACCGCCACGTGTGCCTGCCGGATCCGCTGCGCGCCGGAGACGCCATACAAACGAGCCAAGCCAGCAAATCGGCGGTCGATCTCCATAGCGCTTTGACGCTATTTAAGGCGCGTCAGTCGCTCCTTCGCCGCCGTGGCAGCCTCGGACTGCGGATAGGCCTTGATGAGGTCTTCGAGTGTTTTGCGTGCGCCACGCGTGTCCTTCAATTCAATCAGGCAATTGGCGATCGACAGCACGGCCTCCGGCGCACGCGGATGCTCGGGCTCGCGCGCGATCAATGCACGAAAATTGATAACGGCCTCTTTGTAGTCACGTGTGGCGTATTGCGCATTGCCAAGCCAGAACAGGGCGGCCGCAGCATAACCACTGTTGGGATAGCGCTTCAGGAAGTCAAGCAATGCGGGTTGTGAGGCAGCGAAATCGCCCTTCCTGAAGACCGCCAGAGACGCCTCAAATTCGCGTTTCTCCGCCGGCTCGACCATGAACTCGCGCCCATCGAGCGCAACCTTGACCGGCTCAAGCGGTCGAATCCGATCATCGACCCCCTGCGCCATGTCTTTCTGTCGCCGCTGCAAATCAGCCAGGTCACGCGACAGTTGTTCGTTCATGCCTCTGAGCTTGGCCATCTCGCCACGCAGCACTTCAAGCTGGTTCTGCAAATCGAGCAAACTCCGGCGCACCGTTGCATTGTCCTCACTGGCACGGCTGGCGCCTTGTTCGGCCAGCAATCGCACCGCATCGACACGCTGACGCAGGTCAAGAATGGCTTTGCGGGCTTCCTCGTCGTCAAACAGACCGGCGCTGGCGCTCGCAGCCCAAAAACAAATCAGCAGGAAGCTTGCTGTTCGGCGAAACAGGGTCATCGCAACCATATCCAATTTGCCTAGCGGTAACTGATTTCAGCGCGTCGGTTCTTCGCCATCGCCGCCTCGTCAGATCCCGCTACCGCAGGTTTTTCCTTGCCAAAGCTGACCGCTTCCAATTGCGCATCCGCAACACCCAGCAGTCCCAACGCAGCACGCACAGCCTCGGCACGCTTTTGTCCCAGAGCCAGGTTGTATTCACGACCGCCACGCTCATCGGTGTGCCCCTCAATCACAACCTTGCGACCCTTTTCGGCTTTGATAAAGCGTGCGTGAGTCTCGACAAGGGACTGAAATTCGGATTTGATGACAAAGCTGTCTAAATCGAAATAAACAATCCGCGGGCCCGCAGGAGCCGCACCCGGCTGGGTCGATTTGTCGATGTCCACCGGGGTCACGCCTCGTTGGTCCACGGCGCTACCGACACCCGAGCCAGCTTCCTGCGTCACCACCGTTCCGGCCTTGTCTTCTACCGGCACATTGTCCAGTTTCACTGATGAACCACATGCTGTCAGCAGCACGGACATGCAGAAAACCAACATCATTCGCTTCATAAGAAATTACCCTTCATCAAATTGATTACCTTTGAAACGGACCCCAATCCGGTTCCCGAATATTTCCGCTTTGACCCGTCAAACGCGCTTTCAATTTGCCGTCCAGCGTGGTCGTCATCAGTACTTCACGTCCCTGCTGCTGGGTGGCGTAAACAATCAGGCGG
>JBBQZA010000279.1:0-5244 GCA_038208175.1 Burkholderiales bacterium | reverse complement strand
GCCCCGATCTGACGCGCCAGGTTTTTGGTCGACACCTTGCGGTTGCCATGCATCAGCACCACCAGTGGCTTGCCATCCTGATCCTGCATGATCAGGGTCTTGACCACCATGAAGGGGTCGAAACCGAGCACTTGCGCACTGTGCAAGGCGCCACCATGCTCCAGGTAGGGATAAGGATGCTCGGTGAAGACTACCTTGTGTGCCTTGAGCATCTGGGTGGCCGGCGTTTCGCTGACGTGCTTTGCCATGGCAAACGGCGCTTCAAGTCACGGCGCCAACTCTGGCGCGCTCAATTTCCTGCAGCCGTAGCACGCGTCGCTGCACCTTGCCGGTGGTGGTCATCGGCAGCGCGTCGATGAACTCGATCTCCTTGGGGTACTCATAGGGCGCCAGTTTTTCCCTGACATGGGCCTGCAACTGAGCCACCAGTGCGGCCTCGAATTCAGGATCGGCACCCGGGCGAAAATCGTTGGCCGCCACAAAGTCAGGCGCCAAGACGACGTAGGCCTTGACTACGGCGCCACGCTCCGGGTCCGGCTTGGGGACCACGGCGGCGTTGACGACGGCCGGGTGCTTGACCAGACAGTTCTCGATTTCGCCCGGACCAATGCGGTAACCAGCCGCCTTGAAGACATCGTCACTGCGCCCCTGGTACCACAGATATCCATCCTCGTCGCGCGTCGCCAGATCCCCGGTACGGCACCAGTCGGCGCTAAATTTGTCTCGCGTGGCAGCTTCGTTCTTCCAGTAACCCAGAAAGAATATCGGATCCGGCTGGCCATGCACGTCAAAACGGTTCAGGGCCACATCACCGGCAACACCCACCGGACACTCTTGTCCAGCCTCGTCAATCACGGCCACCCGGTGACCCGGGTAAGCCTTGCCCATGCTGCCAGGCTTGGGTGGCCAATGCAGAGCACAGTTGCCGACGATGTAGTTGATCTCGGTCTGACCAAACATTTCATTGACCGTCACGCAAAGCTGGTTCTGGCAATAATCGAAGACAGCATCGCCAACCGCTTCTCCAGCGCTCATGATGGCCTGCAATTTCAGCGCGAATTGTTCCCGCACTGTGGCAGCTGCGGTGCCGGGATAAGCCTTCATCATGGCTTTCAGCGCCGTCGGAAACAAAAAGGTGTGGGTGACGCCAAACTGCGCCATCAACTGCATCGCCATCTGTGGACTGAAACGGCCGTTGTAGGCAACAATCGGTCGCCCAAAGTACAGCGTGGGCAGCAAAGCATCCATCAGGCCACCGGTCCAGGTCCAGTCTGCCGGGGACCAAAAGACGGCTTGCGTCTCCCGATTGTCCTGACCGTTGAAGCCAAACCAGTTCTGGCTGCAGACAAAACCGGTGAGGTTGCCGATCAGTGCCTGATGCGGAATCAATGCACCCTTCGGGTTTCCGGTGGTGCCACTGGTGTATATCAGCACGGCAGGGTCCGAAGCGTCCGTTTCTGCGGGCCTGAATTCAGTCCCCGCCAATGCCAGCGCGGCGTGATAGTCCACGTCGGCCTGCACGCTGGCGCTACCGACACCGAGCACACTGCGCAAGTCAGCGCAGCGGGTGCGAACAGCGAGCACGCTTTGAATCGAACTCTCATCACAGATGGCCAGCACCGCTTCGCCATCCCGCAGACGGTACTCGATCGCTTCTGGACCAAACAACATCGAAAGCGGCATTGCCACCGCACCCATTTGCAGCACCGCCATGTAGGCAATGGCAGTCTCAAAGCGTTGCGGCATCACGATCGCCACACGGTCACCGCGCTGTACCCCCAGGGCGGCCAAAACGCAGGACAGGCGATTGGCCTGCTGCTGCAGTTCCAGATAGCTACAGGCAACGCTTCCTCCTGCCGCATGCACAGCATAAATGGCCACCCGCTCTGCAGCATTTGGCAAGGTTGCCCAGCGTCTGCAGCAAACCTCGGCAATGTTGAATTTCTTCGGCACCCGCCATTGAAAACCGCCGTGCAATTGCGCGTAGTGGTCCGCCACCGACCGGTGCCGTTTGTCGCTGTTTTGACTGACGCTCACGATTCGCCTCCGTATGATGCGGCAAATGTACCAAGTCAAAAGAATTTCCCATAGCGAGTTTGTCCCTATACGCAATCTCAAGTACCACATACAGGTGTGGGGAAAGCCTGCTCCAGGCAGCATACCGATCATCATGCTGCACGGCTGGATGGACGTCGCAGCGAGCTACCAGTTTGTGGTCGACGCCCTCAGCCATAACCATTACGTCATCGCGCCGGACTGGCGTGGCTTCGGTCAGACACCCTCCGGCGGGGTCGACAACTTCTGGTTTCCCGACTACCTGGCCGATCTGGATTTCCTGCTGGACCACTACGCCCCTGAGGGTCAGGTCAATCTGGTCGGCCACAGCATGGGTGGCAATGTCGCGATGCTTTACGCTGGCGTGCGGCCACAGCGCATCCGCCGCCTGGTCAATCTGGAAGGCTTCGGCATGCCGACCACGACCCCGGACAAAGCTCCCGACCGCTATGCCAAATGGATGGACGAACTCAAACAACTCCGGCGCGGTGAGCTTGAGCTCAAAACCTATGACAGCGCAGCCGGTGTCGCTCAGCGTCTGATGAAGACCAACCCACGCCTGGGCAGCGACAAAGCCAATTGGCTGGCCCAGCACTGGGCGCATGAAGGCGCACCGGGCCAGTGGCGCATTCTGGGTGACGCCGCCCACAAAATTTCCAATGCCCAGCTCTACCGGGTCGATGAAGTGCTGGCGCTTTACCAGCGCCTGAGCATGCCGGTGCTGATGGTCGAGGCGGCTGACAACAGCCTTGATCTTTGGTGGAAGGGCAAGTACACGCTGGCGCAGTTTCACGAGCGTCTGAAGGCGGTACCTCAGGTAGAAACAGCCATCATCGCTGATGCGGGCCACATGATGCACCACGACCAGCCGGCGCTTTTGGCAGCACTGATCGAACGGTTTCTTGATTGAGTGCGAAAATGGTAGGTTATTGGCAACCCACACAGTCAGGATTACACAGCATGGACGCAGAACGCATCAACCTCATCGGCACCAAACTCTCCGATTTGAGCGCGCGCGCGCTTGAATTACGGGGGTATCTTTGACTACGATGCCAAAGCTGAACGACTGAGGACAGTCAACGCATCGTTAGAAGACCCCACCGTCTGGAATGATCAAAAACGCGCCCAGGAACTAGGGCGTGAAAAAAAGGCGCTCGATGGCGTTGTGCTGACGCTGGACCAGCTCAGTGCTGAATTGTCAGACAACAGCGAGCTGTACCAGATGAGCAAGGATGAAGGCGACGAAGCCGGCCTGCTCACGATCGAGGCCGACACCGCCAAACTCTCTGAGACCATCGAAGGTCTGGAATTTCGCCGCATGTTCAACAACCCGGCCGATCCGCTGAATGCCTTTGTCGATATTCAGGCTGGTGCCGGCGGCACCGAAGCCTGCGACTGGGCCAGCATGTTGCTGCGCCAGTATGTGCGCTATGCGGAGCGCAAAGGGTTTGCCGTGACGATGGAAGACGAAACTGCCGGCGATACCGCCGGCATCAAGGGCGCCACCATCAAGGTCGAAGGCGAATATGCCTTTGGCCTGCTGCGCACCGAAACCGGCGTGCACCGGCTGGTGCGCAAGTCGCCGTTTGACTCCTCGGGTGGTCGACACACCTCGTTCGCATCGGTCTTTGTCTATCCCGAAATCGACGATTCCATCGAGATTGACATCAACCCCTCGGACGTCCGGGTTGACACCTTTCGCGCCAGCGGTGCCGGCGGCCAGCACATCAACAAGACCGACTCGGCAGTGCGCCTGACGCACCTACCGACCGGCATCGTCGTGCAGTGCCAGGACGGCCGCAGCCAGCACAGCAACCGTGACGTGGCCTGGAAACGTTTGCGCTCGCGCCTGTACGACTTCGAAATGCGCAAGCGCCAGGAAGAGCAACAGAAACTGGAGGACTCCAAAACCGACGTCGGCTGGGGTCACCAGATTCGCTCTTATGTGCTGGACAACAGCCGCATCAAGGATTTACGCACCAATTACGAAACCTCGGCCACGCAAAAAGTGCTCGACGGTGATCTTGACCAGTTTATTGAAGCTTCGTTGAAGCAGGGTGTGTAATGAAAACAAACAATCTGGAGAATCTGCATGTTGCAACTTTCTGACGCCGACGGCTCTGTCCGCATGATCCGCCGTAGCGGCTACAGTGCGCCGGCCTACTGGATTGACAGCGTCAACCTGACCTTTGATCTGGACCCCGCCAAGACCCGGGTCCTCAACAAAATGACACTACGGCGTAACCCCGAGCAGACGCCGCAAGCGCTGAAACTCGTGGGTGAAGAGCTCAATCTGGCACGGGTGCTGGTGAACGGCCAGGGTGCCTCGTTCAAGATCGAAGGCGACCAACTGGTACTGGACAACCTGCCGCTGGTGGAGGCTTTCGAGCTCGAAATCTTTACCACCTGCGCACCTGTCAAGAACACCAAGTTGATGGGCCTGTATGTCAGCAACGACTCGTTCTTCACCCAGTGCGAGGCCGAGGGTTTCCGGCGCATCACCTATTTTCTGGACCGCCCCGATGTCATGGCCAGTTACACGGTGACGCTGCGTGCCGACAAGCGCAAATACCCGGTGCTGCTGTGCAACGGCAATCTGGTCGACTCCGGTGCGCTGGAGGGAACCGGCAACGAAGAACGGCACTTTGCCACCTGGGTCGATCCACATAAAAAGCCATCCTACCTGTTTGCGCTGGTTGCCGGCCAACTGGTTTGTCGCGAGCAGCGCATCACCTCGCGCGCTGGCAAGGAGCATCTGCTGCAGGTCTACGTGCGTCCTGGCGATCTGGACAAAACTGAACAGGCCATGAATTCGTTGATGGCCTCGGTGGCCTGGGACGAGGCGCGCTTTGGCCTCTCCCTGGACCTGGAACGGTTCATGATCGTCGCCACCAGCGACTTCAACATGGGCGCGATGGAGAACAAGGGCCTCAACATCTTCAACACCAAATTTGTGCTGGCCAGCCCGGCCACCGCCACCGATGCCGACTATTTCAACATCGAGCGTGTCGTCGGTCACGAGTATTTTCACAACTGGACCGGCAACCGGGTCACCTGCCGTGACTGGTTCCAGCTCAGCCTGAAAGAGGGGCTGACGGTGTTCCGCGACCAGCAGTTCACCGGCGACATGCGGTCCCGTGCCGTCAAGCGGATCGAGGATGTCATCACCCTGCGCGCCCGCCAGTTCCG
>JBBQZA010000278.1:0-5277 GCA_038208175.1 Burkholderiales bacterium | reverse complement strand
GGCTGAACGCCGGTGGCTGGAGCACCGCCACCTCGCGGCGGACGCTGTCCAGCAGCGGCATGAAATCGGCCGCCGGATCGTGCTCGGTGTGCAGCAGCATGTCGAAGAGCGAAAACTCGATCTGGCGCAGGGTTTGCAGACCGCTCTGGAAGTTCTTGGCCGCCAGCATCTTGTCAAACAGCGATCGGGGCAAGGGCTCACCGCTATCCACATGCGCCGTCATATGGCGCAATACACTCCATTCCCAGCAGAAATTTTCCATGAACTGGCTCGGAAGCTCCACGGCATCCCATTCGACGCCACTGATGCCGGATACGTCAAGCTCATTGACTTGCGTCAGCAGATGCTGCAGGCCATGGCCGAATTCGTGAAACAGGGTCGTGACCTCATCGTGTGTCAAGAGCGGCGGTTTGCCAGCAACACCTTCGGCAAAGTTGCAGACCAGGTGCGCTACCGGCTGTTGCAACTGTTTTGAGTCCGGGCGCAGCCAGCGCGTGCGCACGCCGTCCATCCAGGCGCCACCGCGCTTGCCGGTACGTGCCGAGGGGTCAAGGTAGAACTGTCCGACCAGGGTGCCGGCGCGCTCGATTCGGTAGAACTCGACCGCCGCTTGCCAGACCGGCGCCTGATCCTTGTGGATGCTGACGTCAAACAACGTTTCGACAATTTTGAACAGACCTGCCAACACCTTGGGCGCCGCAAAGTACTGCTTGACTTCCTGCTCGCTGAAGGCATAGCGCGCTTCTTTCAGCTTTTCGCCAATGTAGGGCCAATCCCAGGCTTGCGGTTCGGAGAGTTGCAAATGCTCTGCCGCATAAGCGCGCATGTCGGCCAGGTCCTGTTCGGCGAAAGGTCGGGCCCGGCTTGCCAGATCACGCAAAAACGTGATGACCTGTTCGGGCGAATTGGCCATTTTTGGAACCAATGACAGTTCGCCGTAGCTGCCGTAACCCAGCAACAGTGCCTCCTCGCGGCGCAGCGTCAGGATTTCATTGATCAGCGCCGAATTGTCGAATTTTTTGAATTCGGCGTCGGCCTGATCGGAACAGCGCGTGACATAGGCCCGGTACAGGCGCTGGCGCAGAGCGCTGTTGCTGGCAAACTGCATCACAGGCAGATAGCACGGCATTTTGAGTGTCAGCTTGAAGCCGGAGCGGTGCTCCGATTGGGCCAGTGCCAGCGCGCTTTGCTTGACGTCTTGCGGCACACCCTCGAGCTCCGTGGCATCGGCATAGTAGGCGAAGGAATCGGTCGCGTCCAGCGCGTTTTCGCTGAACTTCTGACTCAGGTCGGCCAGTCGCTCCTGAATCGCAGCAAAACGCTCGCGTTTTTCACCCATCAGCTCGGCGCCGCCCAACACAAAATTGCGCATCGCATTCTTGTGCGCCTGACGCTGCTGCGGATTCAGCAAGGAGGTATCAATCGCCTTGTATTTGGCATAGAGCCGCTGGTCGGCGCCCAGGCGGGTGAAAAATTCCGTCACCGTGGGCAAGGCCTGGTTGTAGGCGGCGCGCAGTTCGGGCGCATCGGCAACACCTTTGAGGTGGCTTACCGCACCCCAGGCGCGATTGAGCTTCTCGGTGGCGACATCGAGCACGGCAGCAATGGGGCTCCATTGCGCCGGAAAGTCGTTTCCCGTGACGATCTCAAGCGCGGCGTTGGCCTCAAGCAGCAACTGGTCAATGGCAGGAGCCACATGCGCCGGCTGGATCTGGTCGAACAGCGGCAGGTCGTCAAAGGAGAGCAGGGGATTTTGCATGATCAATAGGAGTTGTGGACAAAGTCGGTTCACTTCGTGTTGGCAGTACGTTCAGCCGCTTCCAGCGTGTTGACCAGCAGCATCGTGATGGTCATGGGTCCGACGCCGCCCGGCACCGGGGTAATGAAACTGGCGACTTCCCTGACACCGGCATAGTCCACATCGCCACACAGCTTGCCCTCCAGGTTGCGGTTCATGCCGACGTCGATCACGATGGCGCCTGGTTTCACCATGTCGGCCGTCAGCACATTGCGCCTGCCGACAGCGGCCACGACGACGTCGGCCTGCCGCGTGTGAATACCGATGTCGGCGGTGACGCTGTGGCAGATGGTGACCGTGGCGTTGGCTTGCAGCAGCAACAGCGCCATCGGTTTGCCGACGGTATTGCTGCGGCCAATCACGACCGCGTGCTTGCCGCGCAAATCGATGCCGGTGCTCTCGATCAATTTCATGCAGCCATAGGGCGTGCAGGGCCGAAAGCCGGGTGCGCCGGTCATCAGTTCGCCAGCGCTCAGGGTGGCGTAGCCGTCCACGTCCTTGGCGGTGGAAATGGCCTCGATCACCTTGTGCGGGGCTATATGTTTGGGCAAGGGCAACTGCACCAGAATGCCGTGAATGGCGGGGTCGGCGTTGAGCGCAGCAATGCGCGCCAGCAGATCGGATTCAGACAAAACGGCGTCGTACTTTTCGAAAACCGAACGCACGCCGGTGTCGGCACAGGCCTTGATCTTGTTGCGCACATAGACCGCGCTGGCCGGATCTTCACCGACCAGAATGACGGCCAGAGCGGGCCTGACGCCATGGCGCTGCAACGCCAGAACGCGCGCCGCAACCTGGCTTCGAAGTTGGGTGGAGAGGGCAACTCCGTCGATGATCTGTCCCATGGCTTTGGTCGTCACAATGTCAGTTCCATAAGTAAAAAAGCCCGCGTATCCAAAAGGTGCGGGCGGGGGCTTGCGAAAAAGCAGCTGCTGTCAAACTTTTCCAGTGCTTTGTCCGAGTGCGATTTTCAGCAGATCGGCCACCGTGTTGGCGTTGAGTTTTTCCATGATGTTGGCGCGGTGCGCCTCCACCGTCTTGATGCTGATGCCAAGGTCGTCCGCGATCTGCTTGTTCAGGCGTCCGGCCACAATGCGCTCCAGCACCTGGGCTTCGCGCAGCGTCAGACGCGCCATCAGTGCGCCCCGGCTGGCCGCACTCTGGTAGTCGGCAAAGGTTTCTCTGGCCTGCTCCAGCATGCGCTCCACCAGCGTCAGCAGCTGATCTTCCTTGAACGGCTTCTGGATGAAATCCATGGCCCCCTTTTTCATGGTGTCGACGGCCATCGGCACATCACCGTGGCCGGTGATGAAGACGATTGGCAGCGGGGAGTGGGCTTCAATCAGGCGGTTCTGCAATTCCAGACCGGTCATGCCACCCATGCGGATATCGACAATCAGACAGGCCACTTCGCGCGCGTCATAACGGCTCAAAAAGGATTCGGCGGAGTCAAAGCACCGAACCCGGTATTCCTTGCCTTCGAGCAGCCACTGAAGCGAATCGCGCACCGCTTCGTCGTCGTCGACGACGTAAATCGTGCCTTTTTTCGGTATCAAACTCATGCTTTTTCCCGGATTGAACCTGGAGTCCTTGGTTTTCTGAGCGTCGGCGGGGCCGACTCCGTTACCGGTATCCAGAACGAAAATGAGCACCCGGCAACTTCGGCGCCATTGTAGATGTTCTCGGCTTTCATTCGGCCCAGATGCGATTCTACGATTGAGCGGCACAGGCTCAGGCCAATGCCCATGCCGTCAGCCTTGGTCGAGTAGAAAGATTCGTAGAGCCGCGGCATGACTTCAGGTGCCAATCCATGGCCGGAGTCGATGACGGTGAACTGGATCACCGGGCTGTCTTCGACTTGACTGGTAACTACCCTCAGTTTGACGTTACGGTGCGCCGTAGGTCGTTGCGCCGCATCAATCGAATCGGCCGCATTCTTCAGCAAGTTGACCAATACCTGTTCAATCAGGATCGGGTCCACCAGCAAAGTGGGCAGACGCGGTTGAACGTAATGGGTCAGCCGCACATTGCGCCGGCGCATTTCGATGTCGGCCAGTTCCAGCGCTTCCTCCACCATTTTCGGCACCTCTGACAAGGAGCGGTTGGGCTCGCTGCGCTTGACGAAAGAGCGAATGCGCTGAACGATCTGTCCGGCGCGTTGCGCCTGCCTGGCGGTTTTTTCCAAGGCGCCCAGCAGGTCCTCCTTGCTGATTTGTTCGCTCTTGACGCGCGACACCATGCCGTTGCAGTAGTTGTTGATGGCCGTCAGCGGCTGGTTGAGCTCGTGCGCCACGCTGGAAGCCATTTCACCCATGGTGATCAAGCGGCTCGCGGTTTGGGCGCGCTCGGTCTGCGCCGCCGATTGCGCTTCGGCAAGGCGGCGGGCCGTGATGTCGGTGGCAATCACCATCTGCGCCAGGCGGCCGTCGACCCAACTCAGATAGCGCGTGCGCACCTCCAGCCATTTACCCAGCGCGTCCAGGTAGATCTCCGAGCTTTCCGCGTCCGAGTCAGGCAGTGAATTGGTCGGTAGACCGGCGAAGGCGTCAACGTCGTCCTGTGAGTCGTCCATCGGGTGCGCTGCCGGCACGCCCGCTTCCGCTGCCAGTTGCAGATGTCCACCGGCCTGCGTGCCAAACCACAAGCGATAAAGTTTGTTGGCAAACAGCAGCTCCTCGCTGGCCAGGGGCGCTACTGAAACCGAAGCGTCCAGCGCCTCCAGCACCGTGGTGAAGCGTTCGTGCGACGCCGACAACTGGTCGCGAATCCGGTTCGGCTCGGTGATGTCGGTCATCGAGGTCATCCAGCCGGTTTGCACGCCGCGGGCGTCGATCAGCGGTGAGACATAGAGGCGGGCATCGAACAGCGTGCGGTCCTTGCGCTTGACCCGAAACTGAACCCCACCGGGCAGGATTTGTCCTGACAGCTCTTCGTGCAGGCGCAAGCTCAGGGAGTCGCGATCCTCGTCCGGCCAGTACGGAAACGGCGCCGTGCGGCCCACCAGATCGGATTCGCTCCAGCCTGTCATCTGGCAAAAAGCCGCATTCACGTAAGTGATGCGACCTTCCAGATCAAGGGCCCGCATGCCGGTCAGCATCGAGTTCTCCATGGCGCGGCGAAACACGGTTTCCGACACCAGCGCCTGCTGCGCCTGCATGCGTCGGCGCGTGTGGCGCCAGTTGGCAATCAGCATCCAGGCCGTCATGGCGCTCAGCGCCGAAACCAGCCAGAACAGTCCGCTGCCTATCATGCCAAGTGAAGTTCGATAGACCTCGCCCCGAATCACCAGGCCGTTGCCGACCGGAGATACCGGCACTTCGTAGGCATTGACGGTGCGATCAAAGGGCAGCAAGCGGGTCGCCGGATTGGGTGGCGCGATGGTGGTGCCGGCGAGCAAGCCGCCCCTGGCGTCATGCATTGAAATGGCGTAGCGGGCCGACACCTCCGCCGGCACGCCGTAGCGGTACAAGCCTTCTACC
>JBBQZA010000277.1:0-5295 GCA_038208175.1 Burkholderiales bacterium | reverse complement strand
CATAGCGCCCTCCCTCACTCAATGGCCGACTGTGGTGCCAACTCTCCAGCGAGGGTGTGGCCGACCCCAGCATGACCTTGGCGCCCTCCAGTCGGCCCCGGTAGACCGCGAGATCACGCGCCGAGTAGCGTGCGCCTTCCTGGCTCTTGTAGCTGGGGTCATGCTCTTCATCAACAATGATCAGCTTGAGAGCTGGCAGCGACGCGAAAATTGCCATGCGGGTGCCGAGCACAATGCGTGCTATGCCGCTGTGCGCGCTCAACCAGCTTTGCAAGCGCTGCGCCGGCGTCATGCCACTGTGCAGGCAAACCACTGCGGCTTGGCCAAACAGCGGGTTGAAGCGGGCTCTGAAACGCGCCTCCAACTGCGGCGTCAGATTGATTTCAGGCACCATCACCAGCGCCTGCGCCGTTGCGTCGCTGGCGAGCAGTTTCTGGACCAGGTGCAGATAGACCTCGGTCTTGCCACTGCCGGTCGCTCCAAACAGCAGAAAGGGACCCTCAGCAAGATTGAATCGAGTCACTACCGATTGCTGCTCAGGCGTCAACTCCAGTGGCGGATCGGCAGCGAGGGAGTTGCAGGAACGGGTCTCAAGTCGCTTGGCAAAACGCTTGATGCGCCGGGACAGTTGCAGAGTGCTGAGCTCTCGCAGTTGAGGCGGCAGAGCGGCCAGCGCCACTTCACCCACGCCACGCTGGTAGTAACGGGCGGCAAAAGTCACGAGTTGTCGCCATGCAGCGGTCAGCGGCGCAATGCCTTCCATGACACCGGTAATCGGCCTCAGCTTGTCCAGCGCAAGCGGCTGATCTGCTGCGGCCACGGCCGGGTCGATTGGAGGATCCCAGACCAGGCCCAGCAATTCGCGTTTTCCCAGAGGTACCCGAACCAGAGAGCCAGCCACCAGCAGGCCTTCAGCGCAATAGGTCAGCGGCCCGGCCAATGGGCTGTGAATCGGGGTTTGTACCAAGACCTGGATCAAGTTCACGGCAGCTTCCGGGGTGCGGCGCATAGTTGATGTGAACTTGCGGAAAAGACCTTAAGTGCTTGATTCATAAACGATTTAAATCAGATCCAGAGTTTCTGTGAATAACTTTGTTGATATCTTGTCTCGAGCCGCCTCTAGGCCTTGAAAATCAAGGCTTTCGCTGAAATGCCCATAAAAATAGCAACTTTAAAAACCGTTATAAATCAACATCTTACGAACGCTATGGGTTTTGTAGCAGGAATCAACAGAATATGGACGTCTTTCGCGGTGCAACAAGAATTTTGTGCATAAGTCAGGCTTCACTTACACATTTTGAGCCAAAAAAGGAGTAGGGAATCAGCAAAAATCGACTCATGCCCGCATCTGGCGCGAATGCTGGTGTACCGCTTTGACCAGCGACGCCACATGTTCGGGAGGTGTGTGCTGACTTATGCCATGTCCGAGATTGAAGATATGCGTCGCAGCGGCGCCGGAACCGGCATGGGGGATACCAAAACTGCGCAGCACCTTGACCACTTCGGCTTCAATTTGAGCCGGTTCGGCAAACAGCACGTTCGGATCCAGATTGCCTTGCAGAGCTTTCGTGCTGCCAACCAGGGCGCGTGCCCGGGACAGGTTGACGGTCCAGTCCAGGCCCAGCACATCGCAGTCAAGTTGGCCCATTTCAGGCAACCAGAGCCCGCCGCCTTTGGTAAACACGATGCTCGGAATACGCACGCCGTCGTGTTCTTTTTTCAGTTGAGCCAACACGCGCGCGGTGTAAGCCAGACTGAATTCCTGGAAGGCGCCATCGGCCAGCACGCCACCCCAGCTGTCGAAAATCATGACCGTTTGCGCACCGGCTTCTATTTGCGTGTTCAGGTACAGCGCCACGGCATCGGCATTGATTTGCAGAATTTTGTGCATCAGATCAGGGCGGCTGTAAAGCATGGTCTTGACCAGCCGGTAATCATCCGAACCGGCGCCTTCAACCATGTAGCAGGCCAAGGTCCAGGGGCTGCCGGAAAAACCGATCAGCGGCACGCGCCCCTTCAGCGCTTTGCGAATCGAGGTCACGGCGTCAAACACGTAGCGCAGCTTGCCCATGTCGGGCACGGCCAGTTTGGCGACCGCCGCCTCATCACGCACTGCGTGGGCAAACTTCGGCCCCTCGCCCAAGGCAAAGGAAAGGCCGAGCCCCATCGCGTCGGGCACGGTCAGGATGTCGCTAAACAGAATGGCGGCATCCAACGGGTAGCGATCGATTGGTTGCAGTGTCACTTCGGTGGCGTAGTCGGTGTTGGTTGCCAGGCCCATGAAGCTGCCCGCCTTGGCGCGACTGGCACGGTATTCGGGCAAATAGCGCCCCGCCTGGCGCATCAGCCAGACCGGCGTGTAATCGGTCGCCTGCCGCAAACAGGCACGGATAAAAGTATCGTTTTGGAGTGGCGCAAAGGCGCCCGAAAGGGATGATGTGTTCATGCGCCAATTGTCGCAGCAAGAAACGACTCTTTCATCCGGCGCCACCGGTACGCCGGCCTGTCAGAGCAGCGCCAGCACCGAACGCAGTTCTTGAACCGTCAGGATTTCGGACAAAATCACCGGCGGCCGGTCAGATTTGTAGATCACGTAGACCGGCACCCCATTGCGACCCAATTGCGCCAGAGCGGCGGTAATGTCAGGGTCGCGTCGCGTCCAGTCGGCGCGCAGCAAAGTGACTTTCTTGATCTCCAGATCGGCCAGCACATCGGCATTCACCAGCGTCGTCTTCTTGTTGTACTGGCAGGTTACGCACCAGGCAGCGGTGAAATCAACGAATACCGGTGTGCCGCTGGCCAGCGCCTGGTCCACCCGACCCGGTGCCCAGCTTTGCCAACGATCCGTGGAGGAAGTTGCCGCAGTGACTTCCACTGGTTTGATGACCATCCGACCGACTGCACCCAGCAACAGAACAAGAACAATGCCTGAAATGGTCGCGATCACGATCCGGCTCCGCCCCTTTAACGCGAGTGACCAAAGAACGGCACTCAATGCCACCAACAGCGCCAGCAGCGCGCCAACGCCATCGATACCGGTTTGCTGACCGAGCACCCAGAGCAGCCAGACCACCGTGGCGAACATCGGAAATGCCATGGCGTGACGGAAGGTACCCATCCAGGCGCCGGGACGCGGCAACTGGCGCGCCACTGCCGGAATCAGGCTGGCGGCCAGGTAGGGCAAGGCCATGCCCACGCCGATGCTGAAGAAAATGAGCAGCGCCTGTGGCGCCGGCAGAGCCAGCGCCAAGCCCAGCGATGCCCCCATGAACGGAGCGGTGCAAGGCGACGCAATGGCAACGGCCAGCACCCCCGACAAAAACGCGTTGACAGCCGGGTTCTTGGCTTCCAGCGTGCTGACGCGGTTCGGCAAAATACGACCAAACTCAAACAGACCTGCCAGGTTCAAGCCCATCACCGTGAACAACACGGCCAGCGCCGCCACGACGGCTGGCGACTGCAATTGAAAGCCCCAGCCCAATTGCTCGCCAGCACTGCGCAGGGCCAGCATCAGGGCGCCCAGAGCCAGAAAAGAAGACACCACTCCGAAGGAGTAGGCCAAGCCACTGACACGGTGGCCGCGCCGGTCGTCGGCGTGGCGCGTGAAGCTCATCACCTTGATCGCCAGCACCGGAAAGACGCAAGGCATCAAATTCAGGATCAGGCCGCCCAATAGAGCACCCAGCAGTGCGGCAAACAGCGTAATCGACGGCGCCGTAGGCCCCTGTCGCGCGGCTGGTGCTGACAAGATCGCAGCACCCTCGACAGACTTAGGCCAAGCGCCAAGCACCTTCAACTCCGCCCGGTAGCCATGGCCATCCGCCGCCAGCACCACTGGCATCACGCTGGGCGAATTGCCGCGTTGAGTTGAAAGCGGAATTTGTGCATTCCACACAGCGCCGGTCCAACTCTGTGTCCATGTCGCTGCGGTTTCGATAACTTCGGGCGTCTCGGGAAAAAACTCCAGCGTCTTGCCACGCCACTCTAGCGGCAGACCCTGGACCGCGAGCTTGATTGAATTCCCCTCAATCTGGACATGGCTGTCAGGCAACACGCCGCCCGTGCTGCCCAGCAGCGGGCGCGGTTGCGCCGCAAAGGCAGCGTTGAAAGCAGCGCTGCTGGCGGCGGTTGAGCCCTGCACCGCAATCTTCAGCGCGAATTCGCCTTCCTCTGGAATGCACTCCTTGCGACAGACCAGCCAGTTGGCTTTCAGTTTGACTTCAATCGCGCCGCCAGCTGATGCTCCCTGGAAGGCCGACGTGATGGTCAGCGGTACCGGCAGCAGCACCGTGCCATCAAAACCATAATTAGCCAGGTTGCCAATCGGTATCTTCTTCGGCAACGGCCAGGCAATGTCGCCGGCGGTCACGCCGCTCGGCAAGGTCCATTGCAAGGTCGTGGGCAATCCGGAATCACCCGAGTTTTTCCAATAGGTATGCCAGTCGGGCTGGTGCGTGAGTTGCAGGCCGACCCAGACCGTTTTACCCGGGTCAGCACCCTCGGGTGCATGCGCCATCAACTCGGCCCGCACCTGTGCCGTCGTCACCACGGTTTTGGCTACGCTTTGGGCGCTGGCTCCGGGCGCTATAAGACCAGCAACTAGTAGCAATGCAGCGGCCAGAAGCTTTTGGAAAAATTGT
This sequence comes from Burkholderiales bacterium, assembly GCA_038208175.1. Taxonomy (GTDB): domain Bacteria; phylum Pseudomonadota; class Gammaproteobacteria; order Burkholderiales; family Burkholderiaceae_C; genus Rhodoferax. Next base: position 655 of record JBBQZA010000277.1, on the reverse strand, counting down.
GAAAATGTCATTTAGTAGCAACCCATAGCCCAAATTATGCGGGACAGACTTCGTTTATCTGAGTTCCTCAAAACTCTAAAGTTCCCTGAGTAAACACCGTTGGCAGTTTCTTGGGTGACTTGACGCGAAGCTGTTTGTTCACATTTTCCCGGCCAAACACGACCTCGATGTCGGCCACCGACACGCCAAACAGCGGCGCCAGAAATCGCACCATGTGGTCGGTGGCCTTGCCCGCCACCGGCGCTGCCGTCACGCTGATTTTGAGTTGCGTGCCTTTGGGTTTGCCGATGGCGTCACGCGCGGCACTCGGCTTGCCCAGAATGTTGACCACCAGCACATCGCCATCCCAGACAAAAAAAGAATCCCCGGTTGCGTTTCTGACCTGGCCTCGACTCATGCGGCAAAACCCAGCACCACGCGCCGCGTGCTGGCTGATTTCTTTTCAATCTTGGTGACGATGACGGAGCCAATCTCCACTGTGTTGGCCACATGCGTGCCGCCGCAGGGCTGGAAGTCGATCAGTTCTGAGGTTCCGATTCGGATCGTGCGAATTCTTCCGGTGCCGCGCGGCGGTTGCACCGACATGCTCTTGACCAGCGCTGGATTGGCATCCAGTTCTTCATCGGTGATAGCGCCGACCGTCACCGGGTACGCG
>JBBQZA010000276.1:0-5309 GCA_038208175.1 Burkholderiales bacterium | reverse complement strand
CCCCGCGCCGGAGTACTCCGTGTTACGGCCCGAGTGTTCCGGGTTACAGCCCGAGTGCTCCCGCCCACACCGTGCCACCTATCTGAATCTTTGAACCGTATGAGGGAACGCTGACGGCATACCTGGCGCCCGGATTCATTCGTAGTGACTCCACATGCGAAGGACACGGACGATGCGCTCCTTCTTGAACACTTCGTAGACCAGACGATGCTGGATGCTGATGCGCCTCGAGTACGCGCCTGCAAGATCGCCGACCAGTTTTTCGTAAGCTGGCGGATTCTGAAACGGATCTTTTGTCAGCATAGCAAGAAGCTCTTGCGCGTTACCCTTCAAGCCCGCTGCAGAAAGTTTCCTGGCATCCTTCGGCGCGTGTTTCCCGTAGACAAGCTCCCACTTCACCACTTGAGTACCTTGGCGCTCCTGCTGATCGGCTCGGCCATGCCCTTCTTGATCGATTCACGCATTCCGGGGATTGACAGGAGGTATAGCGTTTCCTGTATAGCTTGCCAATCGTCAACCGACACCAGGACCGCGCTGCTGCGCTTGCCTGAGATCAGGATCGGTTGGTGGGACGCCATGGTCTGATCGATCAGCCGGTACAGACTAGCGCGGGCTTCGCTTGCGGTAATGGGTAGGGTAGTCATGTTGCTCTCCGAATCCGGGGATCGTACGTTAACGCGTACGTTAAGTCAACGGGCTGATCCCGTACTCCTGCACACTGGTAAAACTACTGCGCGGCGCGCCGCAGCGTCTCGACAACCGGTCGGCGCAATACTTCGCGCAGGCCCCACCAACCCGCAATCAGCGAAAGCAGGGCCCCGCTCAAGGCGCCCCAGAGCAGCACCCAGAGTGACACCGTCCAGTGGAATTCAAAAACAAATCGCGCCAGAGCCCAGCCAACCAGGGCGGCCACCAGCGCGGCCAGCAACCCGGCCAGCAAACCGACGCTGACCAGTTCGGCGCGCTGCACCTGGCGCAACAAGCTGCTCCGGGCGCCAATGGCGCGCATGACCGCAAACTCCCTGGCCCTTTCTTCACGCGTCGCACTGATCGCGGCAAACAACACGACCAGCCCCGCAACCAGTGCAAAGCCGAACAAAAACTCTACCGCGCCAATCACCTGGTCCAGCACACGCTGAACTTGCGCAATGGTGCTGCTCATGTCGACAGCGGTGATGTTGGGAAAACTGTGCACCAACGTATTGTCGAAGCCGGCAACGTCTGGCGCCTTGAAAGCGCTCATGTAAGTCGTCGGCACATTGGGCAGTACGCTGACCGGATAGAGTGCAAAAAAATTGGCCCGCATCGATCCCCAGTCAACTTTACGCAGCGATGTGATTCTGGACTGCGTCTGCAGACCGCCGACATCAAAGTTCAGCATATCGCCGAGCTGCAAATTAAGGGTTCTGGCAAGTCCCTCTTCGACACTGATGGCGCCCTGCTCTTCCTCGGTCCAGCGGCCCGCCACCACCTGGTTCTGCGATGGTTTGCTGGCGCTGCTGGAGAGATTGAATTCGCGCTCCACCAGGCGTTTGGCGCGCTCGTCGGCATAGTCGTCGGGCGTCACCGATTTGCCGTTGATGGCAATCAAGCGGCCGCGAATCATCGGGTACCAGTCATATTTCGTCACTCCGGCCGCGCGTAAAGCCAATTTAAAAGCATCGCCCTGCTCGGGCATGAGGTTGATGACAAAGCGATTCGGCGCATCGGCTGGTGTCGCTTTGCGCCAACTGTTGATGAGGTCGGTGCGCAGCAACACCAGAAGAATCAACGCCAGCAGCCCGACCGCCAGCGCACTGACCTGCAGCACCGCAAAAGCCGGACGCGCGGCAAGCTGCCGGGTCGCCAGAACCAGCCAGCGAGGTGCGCTGCTCTCATTCACCGCCCGGCGCAGCAGCTTCACAGCCAGCCAGCTCAACGCGGCAAACAGCAGCGCCGCTGCAGCAAAGCCTCCCACCGCAATCAAGCCAAGTTTCACATCACTGCTGGCAGCCAGCAGCAAAGTGGCAAAACCTGCGATGCCCAGGAACAGCACGCCTGCCGATGCGGGTTTGAGATTGCCAACATCGCGCCGGATGACACGCAGCGCAGGCACCTGGGCCAGTTGCAGAACCGGCGGCAATCCGAACGCAGTCAACAAGGTCAAGCCCATGCCAATCCCAAAAACCACGGGCCACAGGCCGGCAGCCGGCAACGCGGCATCCACCAAGCCAGCCAGCAGCAGGAGAAAGACATGGTGCAAGGTAAAGCCAATGCCAACCCCCAAGACACTGGCAAGCAGACCCATCAGACCGAACTCCAGGACATAGGCAGACGCTATGGCGCGCTGACTCAGACCCAGCACCCGTAGCATGGCGCAGTCATCCAGATGCTTCGAAGCAAAGCCCCGAGCCGCCAGTGCCACCGCCACTGCACTGAGAAGCGCCGTCAGCAATGCGATGAGGTTGAGAAACTTCTCGGCGCGCTCCAGCGTTTGACCGAGTTCGGGGCGACCACCTTCGAGCGATTCAACGCGTAGGCCACGCAAGCCCAGACGCTTGACTTCTTGCTGTGCCCATGCCACAAAAGCCGCCACCTGCTTGTCTTCACCCGCTACTGCCATGCGGTAGCTGATCCGGCTGGCAGGCTGGATCAAAGCGGTAGCCGCCACATCCTGCTGGTTGATCATCACGCGCGGGGCAAAATTCATGAAACCCGCACCCCGATCCGGCTCGTATCGAATAATCTTCGTAAGCCGCAAGCTGCTGTTGCCGAGCAACAATTCATCGCCCATCTGAAGCCCCAGCGCCTCCAGCAGCGATGCTTCGACCCAGGCTTGGCCCGGCGCCGGGATGCTGCGCGTCACCTGCTCCGGATCGTCCGCACGGTCCGAAATCTTGAGCTTGCCACGCAATGGGTAGCCTGACTCAACCACTTTCAGAGCCACCAGCTTGCTGTTGCCGCCGTCGGCATCGACGGTTCGGCCCATGGTTGGAAAGCCGAAGGTCTTCACTACCTCCAGACCGAGCGCACGTGCCTGGGAAACGAATGCGGCGGGCGTCGGGTTGTCACTGACCAACACCGCATCACCACCGAGCAACTGCCGTGCGTCGCGCTGCAGACCCCCTTTGAGACGGTCGGCAAAGAACCCCACCGCCGTCAACGCGGCCACCGCCAGTGTGACGGCGAGAATCAAGAGACCCAATTCACCCGAGCGCAAGTCACGCCCCAACGAGCGCCAGCCAAGACGCCAAAACGAAATGCTCATCCCGGGCCTCCTGATGGGCGCGCAGCCACTGCTTCGGGTTGAAGCTGCAAACGATCAAGCCCCGTATAACAAAGAAATCGTCGGTTCATGGTGCGGCCAATGGTGCACAAACCCAGGCGCTGCGCTACTTCATGGCCCATTTGCGTGATGCCACTGCGCGACACCACGATCGGCACCCCCATTTGGGCCGATTTGATGATCATCTCGCTGGTCAATCGACCCGTGGTGTAAAAGACTTTGTCGTCACCGTTGATGGCATGCAGCCACATCCAGCCGGCGATGGTGTCAATGGCATTGTGTCGGCCCACGTCTTCCACGAACAGCAACATGTCTTCGCCGCGAAAGAGTGCACAGCCATGAACTGACCCGGCCGACTTGTAGGTACTCTCCTGCAAGCGAATGACGTTCACGATGGCGTAAAGCTGCGATTGACTCAGAACCGCCGGCGCCAGCACCAGTTTGTCGACATCTGCCATCAAATCGCCAAACACGCTACCCTGTCCGCAACCGGTCGTGACAACCCGTTTGGCGGTGCGTTCTTGCATGTCAACGATACCGTGGCGTGTTTTCACTGCCGCTGCGTCAACATCCCAATCGACAGTGATCGATTCAACTTCTGAGATCGACTCCAAAAGCCGCTGGTTGCGCAGGAAACCCAGCACCAGCAGTTCCGGCCGCTCACCCAATGTCATCAGAGTCACCAGTTCACGCTTGTCCACGTACACCGTCAATGCCCGCTCGGCCGGGATCGAAACGATCGCGCTTTCGCCGAACTCGTTGACGGCACTGACCGCGCGCGTCAGGGGCGCACGGGCATTCGTCAGATAAGGCAAGGAATTCAGGATTTGCTGCGGCTCATTCATAGAACCGGGCTTGCAGCTTCGCTGAGCGACTGAGTTGCCACCAGCCGCCGCATGAACAGTTCGCACTGCGCCAATTGCGCCAGACTGACATACTCGTCCGCCTGATGGGCCTGGGTAATACTGCCCGGACCGCAGACCACGGTCGGGATGCCGGACTGTTTGAAGATACCGGCTTCGGTACCAAAAGCGACCTGCGTGGTGCGGCTCTGACCCGACAGTCGCTGCGCGAGAAGAGTGACCGGGTCATCCGCACTGCCCCGAAAACTCGGGATCTCGCAAATCGTCTCGAAGCGGAACCCGGCCTCCGGCGCGACCAGCTTCATCGCCACTTCGAGCGAGCGCGCGTGCGCCACGATCTCGCTCTGCATCAGCTTGGCATCAGCGCTCGGCAAATCGCGAAATTCGTAACGGAACCAGGCATCACGCGGCACCACGTTGTCGGCAATGCCGCCCTGGAACTGTCCGACACTGGCGGTCGAAAAAGGAACGTCGAAGCCCTCATAACGCGGCTCGCTGCGCTCAAAGCCCTCCGCCATGTCACGCAATTTGCCGATCAGGCGCGCCGCCATCTCGATGGCGTTGACGGATTTGGGTGTCAGCGAGGAATGCGCTTCCTTGCCGCGCACGCAGCACTGATACCGGTAGACGCCCTTGTGGGCAATCGCCGGCACCATCGACGTCGGTTCGCCGATGATGCAAGCCATCGGCTGGATCCCTGCATCGCGCAAATCGGCGATCAATTCCCGCACGCCAAAGCAGCCCACCTCTTCGTCGTAGCTGAAGGCAAGGTGCACCGCAAACGGAGCCGTGCTGTTCAGAAACGCCTGCGCATGAGCCAATGCGACGCCGATAAAGCCTTTCATGTCGGCACTGCCACGGCCATACAGGCGAGGTTCCGGATGATCTTGCAGCACCGCACCCAGCGGCTGCACCGACCAGTCCTGCCCATCCCAGGGCACGGTGTCGGTATGCCCGGACAAAATAATGCCGGCAGACTTGTTCTCGCCCAGGGTGGCAAACAGATTGGCCTTGCTCTTGTCGGCGTTATAGGTCAGGCGGCTCTTGACGCCGAGAAGCAACAATTCATCACGGATGAAGTGAATCAATTCCAGGTTGGAGTTCTGGCTCACCGTGTTCATGCGAACCAGCGACTGAACCATCTGAAGGGTAGCGGGAGAAAGCATGCTTTGATTATCGAA
>JBBQZA010000275.1:0-5331 GCA_038208175.1 Burkholderiales bacterium | reverse complement strand
ATTGAAGTAGTCACGCAGCTCCAGCACCGGGGTTTGCTGGGCGTAATCGGTCACAGGGGTGCTGCTGCAGCCCAGCAACAGCGCGGCGGCGCAAGTGATGGCCAGGGTACTGCGTGATAGCAAAGAGCGCCGGTTCACGGCTGCACCTTGACCAGCGTGAACTGCACCAGGCTGATGTCCCCGGTGTCAAACGCGGCTTCGCAGTAGGCCAGGTAAAACTCCCAGATGCGCATGAAGCGCTCATCGAACCCCAAAGCCGCCACCTCGGCCTTGCGCGCCAGAAACGCATCGCGCCAGCGGCGCAGGGTTTCGGCGTAATCGGCGCCAAAGGCGAACTCGTCCACCACCTGCAGCCCGGCCGCCTGGGCCTGGCGGCGGAACTCGGCAGGGCATGGCAGGCAGCCACCCGGAAAGATGTACTGCTGAATGAAGTCGGTGGACTGGATGTAGCGCTCGAACAGCGAGTCGTCAATCACAATGCTTTGCACGCAGGCACGGCCACCGGGCTTGAGCAGACAGCTCACGGTCTTAAAGTAGGTGGGCCAGTAGGAGCGGCCCACGGCTTCGACCATCTCGATCGAGCAAATGGCGTCGAATGGGGCATCCGTGATGTCGCGATAGTCTTGCAAGCGCAGGTCGGCTTGGGCCGTCGCTCCGGTGGACACCCCCAGGCGCTGCATGCGCGCGTTGGCATAGGCCAGCTGCTCGGTGCTCAGGGTCACACCCACCACCGATGCGCCCATTGCCACGCTGGCTTGCTCGGCCAGGGCGCCCCAGCCGCAACCGATTTCCAGCACGCGGTCGCCGGGCTTAACCTGCGCCATGCGCAGCGCGCGTTGCACCTTGGCGGTTTGCGCTTGGGGCAAGGGGCGGGACAGATCGCCCTCAAACCAGGCGCTGGAGTAGTTCATGGTCTCATCCAGCCACAGGCCATAAAACGCGTTGCCCAGATCGTAGTGGGCGTGGATGTTCTTGCGGCTGTTGGCGCGGCTGTTGTGCTGCAGCAGGTGCTTGATGCGGTACAGCAAGCGTCCGGCCCAGGTGCCGAAGATGACGCCATCCACCGCCTGTCGGTTGATCGAGAAAAGCTTGAGTAACTCAGTCAGGTTGGGCGTGCTCCAGTCGCCCGCAATGTAGGACTCGGCAAAACCAATGTCGCCCGACTTGAGCGCGGCGGCGAAGACCTTCCAGTTGTGCAGCGTCAGGTGGGCGCGCGGGTAGTGGTGACCGGGCAGCGCGTTTTGCTGCGGGTGCTCGCCAAAGCGGCGCTGCGTACCGTCGGGCAGTTGCAGCGTCAACTCGCCGTGGGATAAATTGCTTAGCAGGCGCAAGGCGGTGCGTGCCGCAGCGGGCGCATCATTGGGGAAAGCGGGCTGGGCCGTAGCAGTGGGGGCAGTTGCGGTGTTCATGGTCAGGTTCTGGGGGCTTAACGGGTTACAAAGGCGTCGGGCGGTGTCGGCTTGCCGAAGAAGGGCACGCTTTTGATCCACAGGCGCAAGGCCTGCCAGTGGATATGCAGCACCACCCCCAACGTCATGGCCGGGTAGCGCCACAGGGCGCGGCGCAGCGTCTGCGGCGTAATGGGCTGCAGCGTGCCGCTGACGCTGGTTTGCAGCAGCACGGGGTTGCTGGCCTGGCACTGGCCCTCGGTGTCAATGCCGCTGCTGCCATCAGCGTCGCAGTAGTCGATGCGGGCCACGGTTTTGTCCAGACCCTGCTGCGTGGTGCGCATGAAGCGAAAGCGATAGTGGCCTTCGACCTTGCAGAAGGGCGACACATGAAAAACCTTGCTGGCGCGCAATTCTTTTCCGTAGGCCGGTGCATCGAGCAGGTAGCAATGGCGCTCGCCAAAGGTATTGTTGACCTCGACCACGATGGCGCGCAGGGCGCCGCCCTGGTCATCCGGGGCGCGGTGGCAGTACCAGAAGCTCACCGGCTTGAAGGTATGGCCCAGCACGCGCGGGTAGCAGTGCAACCAGGCCTCGCCGGTGGCATCAAAAATGCCTTCGTGCTGCAGCAGTGCGTCCAGCCAGGCCAGGGCACCGCCCTGCGCGAGGCTGCGGCCATCGCCGTGGTCGGTCTCAAAAAAACTCAGTGCACCGCGCCGGTTGATGCGCCAGCCCTGTTTTACCTCCGGTGTAGCGTCTTGGCGCTTGAGGCTGCGCAAGGGCAGCATCAGGAAATAGGTCGGGTAGGTGAAGGCGTTGGCCACCGGGCGCAACCGGCTGTGGCGCACCTGGCCAAAGCCCAGCAAGGCGGTGGGCGGCGTTGCCGCAGACGCGGCGCGCCTTAGGCTGGAGTGCTGGCTCATGCGGCCACCGCATCGGCTGGTTCGGGAATCCGGCTTGGGTCCGATACCGGACGCTGCGCTGGAACGGGGTCGCCTCGGCGCCCGACGTCGGCCATGAGCTGCGCCGCGGCAGACAGCCCGGCCTTGAGGCCGTCTTCATGAAAGCCATAGCCCATCCACGCCCCCGCAAAGTAGCAATTGCCATGGCCTTGTAGTTGCGGCATTTGCGCCTGTGCCGCGACTGCGCTCAAGTCGAATACCGGGTGGGCGTAATCGTATTCGCCCAGAATGTGCGCGGGGTCAATAGTGCGCACCGGGTTGAGCGACACCAGCACAGGCTGCGGCCACGGCAGCGGCTGCAGACGGTTAATCAGGTAGTGCAGGCAGACTTGGGCTTTGTCGGCATCCTGGCCCATGGCGCGTTCGTAATTCCAGGCAGCCCAGGCGGCTTTGCGTTGGGGCAACACGCTGACGTCGGTGTGCAACACGGCGCTATTGCGTTGGTAGCGAATGGCGCCCAACGTGGCTTGCTCTTGTGCGCTGGGTGCGTCCAATAGTGCCAGCGCCTGGTCGGAATGGGTGGCGATGATGACTTTGTCAAAGCGCTCCACGCCGCTATCCAATGCAATGTCAACACACGCCGGGCTTGCCAGGGTGGCCTGGATGCGGGTGATGCGCCGCACGGGCCTGTTGAGACGCTTGTCGGCAATACCAGCCACAATTTTCTCAACGTAATGTTTGGCCCCGCCCTGCACCGTCCACCACTGCGGGCGACGGGTGATTTGCAGCAAGCCATGGTTGTGGCAAAAACGCACCATGGTGGAGACCGGAAACTTCAGCATCTGGGCCGTGGGGCAGCTCCAGATGCAGGCCATCATGGGCAAGAAGTACCAGTCGCAAAACTCGGCGCCGAAGTGGTTTTCGCGCAAGAACTCTCCCAGCGGTTGCCACAGCTCGGCCTCACTCCCATTTTGGGCAATGCGCGTGGTCAGGGCATTGAAACGCAGCAGGTCGCGCAGCATGGCCCAAAACCGGGGGTTCACCAGGTTGCTGCGTTGCGCAAACAAGGCATTCAGGCTGGTGCCGCTCCACTCCATGGCAGTACCACCAGCCTCCTGGGTGGATTGCACCGAGAACGACATATCGGACTTGACGCTGCTCACTCCCAGCTCGCCCAGCAAGCGGATGAGTTGCGGGTAGGTGCGCTCATTGAGCACCAGAAAGCCGGTGTCCACGCCATGCGTGACCAAGCCCTGCGCTGTGGGCAAGGTGATATCGACTGTGTGGGTGTGACCGCCGTAATAGGCAGCGGCTTCCAGCAGCGTGAGCTGGGCCTTGCCTTTGAGAGCGTGCGCGGCGGCCAAACCCGAGATTCCCGAACCGATGATGGCGACTTTGAGCGACATGTTGAATTTAATTACTTTTTAGTATTTATTGGACTGTACAGTATTTTTACATTCGGTGCATTCGCCTTGATACCGTATCGACTACAATGGCGGCATGGTTACTCGCAACGCCCCCAAACTTTCGTTCAAAGAGCAGATGCTGCTAGCGCGTGAAGACGCCATCATCCAGGCCGTCAACCGCTTGCTGGCCGAGAAAGGCTTTGAGGCCATGACGGTGGACGAGGTGGCCGCCGAGGTAGGCATTGCCAAGGCCAGCTTGTACAAGCACTTCCCCAGCAAAGAAGACCTGGCCGCTGCCGCCATGGTGTCAGTGATGCGCCGGGCCCAGGCTTTTCTGGACACCCTGCCAATCGATGCGCCACCGATGGCGCAGTTGCGTACGGTGGTGGCCTGGACCATGGGTTTGAAGCTTGCCGGTGAGATGCCCTCACTTCCAAGCCAGAACTCCAGCCTGCGCACCGCCTTGATCGGCAACAAGGCCTATATGGATGGACTGATGGAGGTCAGCGACCGGCTGGGAGCGTGGATTGAGGCGGCTCAGGCAGAAGGCACCTTGAACCCGCAACTGCCCGCCATCGCCGTGCTCTACACCCTGTTTGCCCGCGCTTGCGACCCGGTGCTGGAGTTCCTGAAAATGGGCGAACTGTACAACGATGCAGAAATCATCGCGCTGGTGCTCAGCACCTGTTTTGAGGGCCTGAGCGCGCGCAGCACCACGCCCGCTGGCGGGTCGAGGAAATCCGCGACCGGCTGACATTACAAGGAGTTAAACCATGAGTAGCAGCATGACCTATGCGGGTTACACTGCCCGCGTCGAATTTGACGATCGCGACAACATCTTTTGGGGCAAGATCCAGGTGATCGCCGAAACAGCCTTGTCCTGGTAGAGATCGAGCTCGGCTTTCGCGGCTACAACGCCGCCGAAGTATGCACCGCAACGCTGTCATCGGTCAGATCAAAAACGGACAACAGCGGGCCCTGGCGGTCTCCAGTCCGAAGCGGCTGGACGCGTTGCCCGAGGTGCCCACGGTGGTGGAGTCCGGCTACAAGGACTTCGAGGCCGTCCAGCGGTACGGCGTGGTGGCACCCGCCGACACATCGCGCGCGAGCTGGCACGCTGGGGGCCGGTGATTCAATCGGGACGCGTCAAGGCGGACTGAAACCAGTTTCCTTAGTAGGTGCTGTCGCCTTCTTTCCACATATCCCGGGTAAAGCGCAACACCTTGTTGCGGCCTGACTCCTTGGCCTGGTACATGGCCACATCGGCGTATTTCACACAGGCCCAGAAAGCGTCGCCATCAACCGGGAACAGCGACACGCCAACCGAAATGGTCTTCTTGAGTGGTCCCGCGCCGGTCTGGAAAACATGGCTCTCCATCGTCTTGCGCACCTGCTCTGCGATCGCTAGCGCCCCCTCTTCATTGGCACCTATCAGCAAAGCAACAAACTCCTCACCGCCGAAACGGATCACCAGGTCGCTTGAGCGGACCGACTGCTTCAGTATCTCGGCCACCTTGATCAGCACTTTGTCTCCGGTCTCATGACCGAAGGTGTCGTTCACCTGTTTGAAGAAATCGACGTCGCACATCAGAATGCCGACGCCGGTCTTTTGCCTTTGCACCGTTGCCAGCAGGG
>JBBQZA010000274.1:0-5345 GCA_038208175.1 Burkholderiales bacterium | reverse complement strand
ATGAATTCTTTATCAAGTTCGATGCCTTCCAACGCCGACTTTTTGATTTGAGTGCCAGGGGTTGTGATGGATCGGCCACCGTCATAGTTGATGCGCGATATACCGCCCAGTTTTTCCTGTAGCTTGACTCCGAATCTGTCGCGCGACAAAGCGAAGGCCAATGAGTCGCCAAGAATATAGGATGAGCGGTTGACCGTCTTGCCGCAAGGCGCACTGGTATCCGACGCATACAGTGCGGCAATGATGGCCCGAGATAATTCTGGATAATATCCATGAATATTGCCGGGACCTGACTGTCCGGGCTCGGACAGCCAGCCCGGAAAGTTTTTGCCTGGCGTGATCTTGAGCGGATCCGCCTCGGGTCCGAATATTGCCTTGTACCGACTGATGACGGTGTAGCCCAGTTTGGTCGCGTTCTCGTGGATCATTTTGTTGCGGGCATTCCAGAGCGGAACATTCGTTGAAATCGTGGCTCCAATATCCACCCAAAAGTACCTGGCGTTCGGCGCAATGCCCTTTAGTTTCTGAATAAGTTTCTTTTGGCTCTCGGCAAAAGAAGCTTCGCGCTGTTCCATGCCAAGAATAATGATGATCACGCTGGCAGTGGCAATATAGTCCTTGTCTTCATCGACACCTTGCAAAGCGGACTTCTTTATTTGAAATCCGGCTGTGGTTATGGATCGGCCACCGTCATAATTTATTCGCGAAGTTCCTCCCAATTTGGCTTGCAGCTTGCCTTCAAGCTCATCCAAATGGAGCCCGTATCCAATCGAGTCCGCCAGAACATAGGAGTTCTCGGTCGGCAAGGCGTCCTCGGGCGCTTCTGCAGCGCTTGCCGCCAATGGCTGTACAAGCGCAATGACCATCAGCACGGTGGTCAGAATAGTTTTGCGAAATAGGTTCATGCTTGTCGGTCTAACGGCGAGGTCGTTCGCCTGGATTCTTGAGAGGCATCATAACAACACAGCTCAGGCAGAGGCAGTGGCAAGAAAAGAACAGCGCCGACTGTAACCAGCGTGGGGGAATAGGGTTAGTTCATCCCGCACGACGTAAATCGATTATGATGAAAAAAATGGAATATGAGGGGCTATCATGAGTGAACCAGCTGCCATTGCGCCCGTTGCGCCGGTGGTTCAGATCGGCATCAAGGGGCTGACAAATCTGACCAATAACATGGTCGGCGGCGGTCTTTATATCCTGATAGCTGAAACGCCGTCAGCGCGCTTTCCGATGTTGGCTGGAAATCTCGGCTCTGCTCTCAGCAACGGGCTGACTTGTACGCTGATCGTTCATTCGAATCCCGAGTTGTTTATTCAGAGGATCGAATCATTTGAACGCTCCATCAGACCCCAACTGATCCTTGAAAATCGTCTTCAGGTTTTTGAGATGCAGGAAGAATTTGCCAAAACGATGTTTCGTTTTGGTGCAGAAGGTTTCGTCAGGGAACTGGAGAATTTTGAAATCCCTGAAAATAGCTATCTCGTTTTCGATCAGGCCGATGAATTGCTTAGCCTGCACGATATCTCACTGGCTTTGGATCAAGTCGAAGTTCTCGGTAAATGGCTCGACCAAAGGAAAATCACCGCACTGCTGGCTTTTACGCGCGTTACTGAAGCCCATTCAGACGCCATCAATGCGCTGATGGACAGTTTGACCGGCATTGTCCGCCTTGGCGGGAACCGGGATGGTCTGGAACTCACATTTGATTACTGGCAGTCACCCGAGGGGACTATAGCGGCCAGAAGTTACCGACTGAGCACCCTGGACTCCGGGCTTTACGAAGCGGCAGCCCATATCGCCCCATCGGAGCAAGGTGCAGGCGAAGACAACTCTGTGCGCGAGGAGGAACCTGAAGACGCGATAGCCCATTTCATCTACATGGACCCGGACCTGGGCAGTCTGGCCAAGCAAATGCAGGGAAACTGGCAGCGTGTGGACACCCCGGTGGCGATGATGCACGCCACACGGCTGTCCCGCTCCGCGACCTGCATCCTGACCTACCAGCAGGACACCAACTTGCGCCAATTGTCCGAGACGATTCACACGCTGCGACTCAGCCTGGGGCGCCGCGCTCACATCGTGGTTCAGGAGAAGGGCGCATCCCTGCGTTACCAGAACGAGGCCTTGCTATTGCGCTTGGGCGTTGACCTCGTGGTGCACAAGGATGTGCTGATCAGTCGCTTGCCGCTGTTGCTGGAATCGTTACGCGGTCAGATCTTCAATCGCGACGTCAATATCAATTTTGAAGCGGCGCTAACCAGCGTGACGCCGACCCGATTGCGCGGCTACTTGCTGCCTTTGCGCTTTGCGCGCGAAGTCGATATGCTTCTTGACCGGGCCGAGACACTCAGTATCCCCTGCGCCATGATCATCGGCAAGCCGGCCGAGGACTTGACCATGGCCGACATCCTGGGGCATATCAACTTGTCCCGCTCCGGTGACCTGATCACGGCCGACAATCAATACTGCTATCTTTTCCTGAACGCCTGCCCTCAATCCGTCATGTTGACAACTTTGGAAAGACTGCTCGGCAGGGCCGTGGATACCGCCCTGAATGACCTCCGGTTTCTGGTTCAGCGAATAGAAATCAACTCCGAAATGCTGGCCTTGACACGCGCTGCCGATCACGGCGATCTGCCCGACTATTCGGCATTGAGCGAACCGGTGGCCGCGCCAGCAGAGGCTCCCACTGCTGGGGTTGCGCAGGCCAAGCCGCTTGTAAACCCAGCAACGGATACGGCGCGCCCCGCGGCACCTGCCGCCGCACCGATCGCCAAGCTGATCGATGCGTGGGCTCCGAGCGAAGCGAAAAATCGCGACGTCAAAGACCGCCCAGGTGTCCCGGCGGCAGCAAAAGCGGCTCCTCAAGTTGGCCAAATCCCCGTACCACCACCGGTTTTCGGAAAGAAGGAGGCTCCCAGGGCAACTCGCGCCAAATCGCCGATCGACTCGGCGAATGTACCCTGAAGCAGAGCTTTTATAGCGAAATTTTATGCAACAATGAGCTTGGCAAACGAACCCTCTCTCGTCGACATCATGAAACTGATCCACTGCCCACTGCCCCTGCAAAAGATAGCCGCCGGCCTTGCCACGTCTTTGGAATGGAAGTGTCTACCCTTGCTGATTTGCGGTGTACTGCCCGTGGTCAGTCTGGCCCAATCCAATGATTTTTCATCGGGTGCAGCACGCGGAGGTATTACGGCACCAGTGGGTGACTTTTTGCAGTTGGCGCCGTTCAAATACATTCCGCCTTCGACCAGTGTGGAATCCGCCGACAAGCCAGCGCAACCCGAAGCGACCAAACCTGAAACGGCGAAACCCAAGCGCCCGCCAGAGCAGCAACGCATCATCGATCTCACTACAGCCGGCGATTTCAAGGCCGCCGGCACCGAAGGTTTGGCTCTGATGGCCAGGGAAAAGCCGGATGAAGAGTTGCAGCTGATTGTCGCCAACAGTCTGGCCTGGACCGGGCGGCTCAAGGAGGCCATTCCCGCTTACCAGGCCTTGACGGATGGAAAATATGCCGAGGAGGCGGCGGTTGGTCTGGCCAGTATTCACCATTGGCGCGGACGCGACGACCTGGCCATGCCGTTTTATCGCAAAGCTCTTGCGGCAAACCCGCAAAACACGAGTGCACTGGAAGGCGTGGAGATGGCTACACGCGAACTGAGTCCGCGCACCATGCTGAGCTTTGGTGGTAGCAAGGATTCGTCGGACACGCAGCGCCGCTCGGCCACGCTCAATCATCGCTGGCGCGGCAGCGGCGGAGCTAGCATCATGGAGATCGAGACCAGCGCTGTTGAAGACTCGCTGCCGACCGTAGAAACCAGGCAGCAGGACGTTACTTTCCGTTACCAAAGTGTGAGTCTGGCACTGAAGCCGAGTCTCGAGCTGAGTATGCCGACCGCCGATGATCGCTCCCTTTACGCCTCTGCCCGCATCAAGCTTTTTGAAGACCAGTTTACGGTGGAGGTCGGCCGCGTGAATTGGGGCCGGATGGCGACCAACCCCAACGCGCTGGCATTGCATCTGTCTGCCATACATGCCGGCCTGAACCTCACCAAGAACTACTCCTTTGGTACGCTGACGGCACGTTTTGATTACTATGACATTTCGGACGACAACACGGTCATCACCAGCGGCGTAAACCTGTCCTCCACATGGAGGCCGTTGGGTAAAAACTTCAGGCCTTTTGTTGGCGTCGAAACCCGTGGCGCCAAGTATCTCAATGCCAACTATTGGGCACCTGATCAGGGTTCCGGCTTGCTGTATGCCGGACTGATTGGTGAATGGGGTGCAGCCGACTGGAATTTTTATACCTCCGGCCAGGTCGGTGCCCGGCTCTTCGGGGACGCAGGAACAAGTTGGAGCCTGGCTGCCGGCGGCAAATTCTGGGTCACCAAAGACATCGCGCTCAGCACGACTCTGTGGGCCATGGAAAGCTCGCGCAATAACTCAGCCTACCGTGCACAGGCGGCAACGGTCAATCTGGAAAAACTTTGGAGATAAGGAAATTCACGCGTTATGCGTGGGTCGCCCTGGTATTGGCGGTACTGGGCGTGCTGCTGGTTTACAGCTATGAATCGGTAACTGAAGCCAAGGGTTCCTTCTCCGTCCTGCTGCAGAATTATCTGCTTGCGGGCGTGACCTATTACCTGCTGTTTTTCCTGGTCATCCTGATCCTTCGCTTTGGGATGTTGATCCTCTATTCCTTTATGGATCATCTGGAATCTCTGTATAAAGGGCGCAACCAGACCACCCCCATGTACCGCGAAGACGGGTCCTTGCCGATGGTCTCCCTGATTGTTCCGGCCTATAACGAGGGGCCTGTCATCCAGGCGGCTGTACGATCCCTGCTGGCACTTGACTACCCGAATTACGAAATCATTGTGGTCGACGATGGCTCGACCGATGACACCTACGAAAAGGCGCTTGAGGTAGCCCATGAGACGCTTGACCTTGAGGTCCGGGTCGTCACCAAACGCAATGGCGGCAAGGCCGATGCGCTGAACACCGGGATAACCCTGGCGCGCGGCGAGTTCATTCTCAACATGGACGGCGATACCAAACTTTCGCCCAACACTTTGCGAGTCTGTATCCGTCACTTCGAGAATCCCAAAGTAGGCGCTGTCGCCGGCAACGTCAAGGTCGTCAACCGCGAGAACATGCTGACCCGGATTCAGTCGCTGGAGTATGTCGAGGGGCTGGCGATGGCGCGCAAGGCACAGAGCTTTGGACACGTGGTCAACATCATCCCCGGTCCGCTCGGCATGTTTCGAAAGTCTGTGCTGGTGCAGGCCGGCGGCTATGACCGCGACACTTTTGCTGAAGATTGTGACCTGACC
>JBBQZA010000273.1:0-5350 GCA_038208175.1 Burkholderiales bacterium | reverse complement strand
GAGGCGATGCAAAGCCTGTTACCTGGGAAACTTGCGCAACGCTGGCAACTGCAGGCCAGCGCCCTGCAAACCCGCCTTGGCGCGACGCGTGACGCGATGCAGGCGGCGTACCTGGTCGCCGAACTGCAGGTCGATCACGGGCTTGCGGAATTCCTGCGCGGATTCAGTTGCACCCGCAAAGCTGATCACCCTACAGCACTTCGGGCGACTGCACCGTGACCACCAGCGTCTGGATGTGTGCAGCGCGTTCCCGGTTACGCAACCACCAGACCGCACCTTTCTTGACCGGACACTCGGCCACGCCGAGGCTGATCAACTGGGCAATCGTCTGCCCCAGTGTCGGTTGATGCCCGACTACCAGCAGCGTGCCTTTGGCGCTGGGCCATTGAACCAGTTCAAGCAACTGGGCAACAGATCCGCCAGGACCCAGCTCCGATCTGACTTTGTATTTACGACCCAGCGCCAGCACCGTCTGTTCACAGCGACGCGCTGGGCTCACGAGGATGCGTGCACCCTCCGGCAACTGGCGAAGCAGCCAGTGCGCCATCCGCTTCGCCTGCTTTTCACCGCGCGAGGTGAGTGAACGCTCCATGTCGTCGCAGCCTTCGACCCAATCCTGTGCTTCAGCATGACGCCATAAAACAAGGTCCAAATCAATCACCTCTTGCGTCGTCGTGTCCGCTGTAACGAGACATCAAGGCCGCCTGCGCGCCATGCGCCTGGCGTCGCGCTGCAGACTTGACACGGGCGTAAGTGCCGTCGGGCAACAAGTCCCAGGCGTCGACCCCGTCATGCAGATAGGCTACCAGATCTTCATCCACAATGCGCTGACGTTGCTGCGGGTCAGTCACCGGCCAGGCCAATTCAACCCGGCGCAGCATATTGCGGTTCATCCAGTCGGCACTGGACAGATAAAGCTCTTCGGTGCCATCGTGGCGAAAATAAAAAACCCGCGAGTGTTCCAGGAATCGACCGATCACAGAACGCACACGGATGTTTTCCGTGACGCCGGGCAAGCCGGTCGGCAGCATGCAGGCGCCGCGCACGATCAAGTCGATCTTGACACCTTTCTGTCCGGCACGGATCAGCGCGTAAATGATGGCTTCATCGGTCAGGGCATTCATCTTGGCGACGATTCGCGCTTCACCACCTAACGCAGCCACATTGGCCAATTCATTGATCTTTTCAATCAGCTTCAAGTGCAGATAAAACGGCGCCAACAAGCCCCGGTTCAGCTTGGGCAAACGACTGTGGCTGGCAAGATGCACAAATGTATTTTCAACATCAGCCGTTAGCAGCGGATCGGCGGTCAGGTGACTCCAGTCGGTGTACAGGCGCGCCGTGCGCGGGTTGTAATTGCCGGTGGACAGATGGGCATATCGTTTGAGTTGCTTGCCCTCGCGGCGCGTGATCAGCATCATCTTGGAGTGGGTTTTCAATCCGACCACGCCATACAGAACCTGGGCACCGATGGACTCCAGCATCTCCGACCAATTGATGTTGGCTTCCTCATCAAAGCGCGCCTTCAACTCTACCACCACGGTAACTTCCTTGCCGCGACGCACCGCTTCACGCAACAGGTCCATCAACTCGGCATCGCTGCCGGTACGATAAATGGTCTGCTTGATCGCCAACACCTGAGGGTCGTTGACGGACTCGCGCAAAAAAGCCAACACAGCGTCAAAGCTTTCAAAGGGCTGGTGGATAAGAACATCGCCCTGCTTGAGTCTTTCGAAGAAAGAGACACCCGGCGACAGCTGTGTCGGATAGCACGGCTGATAAGTCGGAAAACAGAGCCTGGGAGCGTCCACCAGGTCTATCACTTGCGACAAGCGGACCAGATTGACCGGACCCGGAACACGGTACAAAGCCCCTGGCGGCAAATTGAACTGTTTCAGCAGAAAATCGGCAAGATGCTCCGAGCAGCCGGCCGACACCTCGAGGCGAACCGCTTCGCCAAAATGACGATGCTGCAAACCCTGGCGCAGCGCCGTGCGCAAATTCTTCACATCCTCTTCATCAACTGCAAGATCAGAGTGACGGGTGACACGAAACTGGGCAAACTGGCCCACATCCCGACCCGGAAACAACTCCGGCAAGTTGCCACGGATCACGCTCGACAGCGATACAAAGTGATTGCGCTGACCCGACACTTTTTCCGGCATCCGGATCAGGCGCGGCAAAACCCTGGGTACCTTGACGATGGCGATCTCGTTTTCCCGACCGAAGGCATCGCGCCCGCTCAGGCGCACGATGAAGTTGAGCGACTTGTTGGCGACCTGCGGAAACGGATGCGACGGGTCCAGCCCAACCGGCAACAACAAAGGCCGCACTTCCCGCTCAAAGTAGCGCTTGACCCAGCGCCGTTGCTCCAGGTTGCGCTCCCCATGGGAAACAATCTTGATGCCCTGCGCCTCAAGAGCCGGCATCAAATCATCGTTGTACAGCGCATACTGGCGCGCTACCAGGTTGTGCGCTATGTCCGACAGTCTTTTGAAAGACTCCACCGAGAACACGCCCTTGTCGTCCTTGCGCTGGTTTGCCGCCAAATGAGGCTCAGCCCGAACCTCAAAGAACTCGTCCAGGTTCGAAGACACGATGCTCAGGTAACGCAGTCGCTCCAGCAGCGGAACGTCGCTGCGGCAGGCCCAATCAAAAACCCTCTCGTTGAACGCAAGAATGCTTTGCTCGCGATCAAGCAGTTCCACGCCGACAATTGGCTGAACCGCGATCGATTGGCGAAGAGAGGAAGACATGCTGGATCAAGCCGCTTTATTTCAAAAAGACCTCATATTGTTGACTTTCTTGATGACGATTATGTGACAGTCATAAAGCGCCCTTGTCCAGGCCAAGACCAGCGCAATGTTCAGGCGCTCACAACCCCCAGTCTTTATGGCCCCGGCGCAACAACTTCTGCACCACATCGTTGTAGGCTTGCGGCCAGTAGCAACGCCGGCGCCAACCCCAGATGCCATGACATCGAAAACCATGAAATCGAAAACTTGATCTGTAACAGAATAGCTCCCACAATCAAGCCTGACAATCCGTTGCCTGACGGGCTCCAAGCAGGCTCGGCTCAATTTTTTCAAGGTCTTCCTATGCATGCAATCAAACAAGCGCGCAAGCTGATTCAGCAAAACCCCGATGCCCCGGCGGCAAAAACACTCGCCAGACTGGTGCTAGCGCTGGAATCGGAAGCGGACTTTGCCATCTCGGACATCTACAAACTCGATTTCGAGACTTTCACTTTGGCGTTGAAGATTCTTGATGAGTGGCGTCTTGACCGTTACGCGTCGGGCAAAGTGCGACTGTTCGATCTTTCTTTGCAAATGGCCGAGTTGCATCCCAAGCCCTGATCAAGATAATCAGCTTGCCAAGCGCGAGCGCCGCAAGACGAGCGGTCCGACGCGAAAGGCGGCTGGCATTCGCACTTTTTCCGTTTCAGCCCTGCTCGGAGCAGTCAGCGTCATTTTGGGTGACGGTCTGCTGATGATCGTGGCGATCTGGCTGGGCGCGTGGTTCGCCCATTGAACAGCAGAACTGCATGACCTTGTTAACACCTCACTTCTTGATCCCAGGTCCGCGTCCCCAGGCGCGCAGCGCGCGCAGCAGCGGCCGCTTCTTGGCCTGATGTGCCTGCATGCGGCGCAGAATGTCGTCCAGCGTACGCATGGCTTCGGTGATGTGGGGCCCCTTGTTGAGCATCACGCATTCGGCCCGCTCACCCATCGCTGCGTCGGTGATTTCGGCACGCGACGGCAAGCCAGTCTTGGCCAACGTCTCGAGCACCTGGGTCGCCCAGATCACTGGCATGTGGGCCGCCTCAGCGCCCCACAGAATTTCTTCCTGCACCTCGGCCAGCCGCTCATAGCCGCATTCGACGGCCAGATCGCCACGTGCGATCATCACCCCTGCTGCCTTGCTGGCCATCGCCGCAAAAAGCAGCTCCGGCAGATTCTCGAAAGCGCGCCGGGTTTCGATCTTGAGCATGATGCCCAGGTCCGGTTTCCCCAACTCAAGCAGTTTGGCACGCAACGCGCGAACATCGCTGGCTTGCTGAACAAACGACAGCCCCACCAAGTCAGCGATCGCGGCCACGGTCGTCAAGTCCTCCAGATCTTTCTCGGTCAGTGCCGGCAGAGTTAGCTGGCTGTCCGGCAGATTGATACCCTTGTCGCCGACCAGCTTTTCACCGATGTCCCTGGCCTGCGTGACTTGCACTTCCAGCCAATCCGGCGCGATGCGTTTGATGACGCCACCGATGCGCCCGTCGTCAAACCAGATTCTTTCGCCGACGCAGACCTGGCTGAATATTTCAGGCAGTGTGCAAACGACGGTCGGTACCGCCCGAACGCCTTTGCTCTTGACCGACAAGGGTCCGGCCTCTCCTCTGGTCAGTCGCAGCAGGCCGCCACGCTCCAGATGCAAAACGCCCTCCCTGCAGGGCAAATCACTCAATCCGCTGGTCGAGTGGGCGTGCACTTTGTGGCGACGCCTGAGAACGGTTTCGGGTACCAGGTAGGCAGTCTGCTCGGTCTCGGCCAGCACAGCGCCTGCCTCTCTTTGAACCACGCGCAAGCTTCGGTCAGCGCCGCGTGCATCGATCAGATCAAGATGGTCGCCGACCTCAAGCTGCGCCAGCCATTCGGCCTCAACCCCGATATGCACAGGTGCACCCGCCACCGGCATTGTCGTTCCTGGCGGACGCAGGCCGACGCGGGCAGACGCCAGCGTTCTTCCGAATTCGTCACGCAGCGGTTTGAGTTTGAGCACCGCCGCTGCGGGAGCAATGGTGCCGGTGCGCAACTTCGGACCACCGAGGTCCATCAGGATGCGCACCTGCCGACCCACGGTTCGCGCCGCACGCCGCACGTGAGCGGCCATCGCCTTCCATTCTGCCGGGCCGTCGTGCGCACAATTGATGCGGGCAATGTCCATGCCGGAGCTGACCAGTCGCCGGATCAGACCAAAATCGGCTGCCGCTTCGGACGGCAGCGTGACCATGATGCGCACCGCACGACCGGCCGGTTGCGGGCCCAGCAACTCTGCCGTATGTTTCTCCAGCAATTTCTGGCTGGTCTTGATGCCTACCGGTTCGTCCTGCGAATGCACCTGCCATGGCTGTCCCGTCAAACGGTGCAGGATGCCAAGCACCTTGTCGATGTTGGCCAGAACATTGGACTCGGCACGCCCGAGCGAGGACAGCCCAGTCCGCGCCAACCACTCTTGCAAGACGCGGTGATCGCTTTGCCGCAAGGTCAGGTAATGGGCAAGATTGCGCGCGCTGGCCCTGTAAGCAGGATCGATTTCCTTGAGCGCAGGCGCCAAAGCCATTTCATGTTCCCGCATG
>JBBQZA010000272.1:0-5370 GCA_038208175.1 Burkholderiales bacterium | reverse complement strand
TCGACCGTATGGAGAAAATTGCACCCCTGCTGGCCGAGGCCGATTTCACCTTTGAATTCAAGGAACCCGCCAATCTGCCCAACCCGATGCTGGCGATGCAGCGCGTCAGTTTTGGCTATCAACCGCCCGCTGATGCGGCTGCGGGCACGGGTCCGACGGTCATCGTGCGCAATGTCAGTCGATCCGTGCTGGCCGGTCAGCGCATCGGCATTCTGGGGGCCAACGGTCAGGGGAAATCTACCGTGGTCAAGACCATCGCCCGGGCCCTGCCAGCGATCGATGGGGAGATCACTGAAGGCAAGGGACTCAATATCGGCTATTTCGCCCAGCAGGAACTCGACGTGCTGCGCCCCGCCGACACCCCGCTGGATCACATGATCCGCCTTGCCAAAGACTTGAGCAGTGCCGGCAAAATTGCCGGACAGGCGACACGTGAGCAAGACTTGCGCAGCTATCTGGGTACTTTCAATTTCAGCGGCGACATGGTCAAGCAGGCGGTTGGCAGCATGAGCGGCGGCGAGAAAGCGCGTCTGGTGTTGTGCATGATCGTCTGGCAGCGCCCCAACCTGCTGCTGCTGGACGAGCCCACCAATCACCTGGACCTCACCACGCGCGAAGCGCTCTCGATGGCGCTCAATGAATTCGAAGGCACAGTGATGTTGGTCAGCCACGACCGAGCCCTGCTGCGCGCGGTCTGCGACGAATTCTGGCTGGTCTCTCGCGGCGGAGTCGCCCCGTTTGACGGGGACCTCGATGACTACCAGCGCTATCTGCTGGATGAGGCTAGACGACAGCGGGAAGCGGTCAAGGAGGCCACTAACGCCGCTGCCAAAGCGCAACGCAAGGCGTCGGCAGAAGTGCCCCCCGCCAAAATGAAACCTGCGCCCCAAGGCTCACTGAAACGTCAGCTGCAGGAAATCGAAACCCGCATGGCAACCTTGAACCGGGAGGGTGCCGAACTCGAAGCCCAGTTGAGCGGTTCACCGGCTCTGGCGCAAATTGCTGAACTTGGAAGACGCCTCAAGACCGTCAACGATGAACTCCAGCTTCTGGAAGAACAGTGGCTGACGGTCTCGGACAAGCTCGAAGCTACAACAACTTGAACCCTGGCTGGGCAAAGCCCGGTCTCACCCCATGTGCAAACCGCCGTTGACCGAGAAGTCGGCACCGGTGGAGTAGCTGCCTTCATCAGACGCCAGCCACGCAATGATGGAGGCAATTTCACTTGGCTCGCCCAGACGTTTGACCGGCACGGTGGCGATGATTTTGTCGAGCACATCCTGACGGATGGCCTTGACCATATCGGTACCGATGTAGCCCGGACTGACGGTGTTGACTGTCACTCCCTTGGTCGCCAATTCCTGCGCCAGCGCCATGGTGAAACCGTGCATACCGGCTTTGGCCGCAGAGTAATTGGTCTGTCCTGCCTGACCTTTCGCACCGTTCACCGAAGAAATGTTGATGATCCGGCCCCAACCTTTTTCCACCATGTCGGCAACCACCTGCTTGGTGACATTGAACATGGAGTTGAGGTTGGTCTCGATCACCGCATCCCAGTCATCACGGGACATCTTGATGAACATGCGGTCACGCGTGATACCGGCGTTGTTGACCAGCAGATCGATGCACCCGTGCTCCGCCTTGGTTTTGGCAAAGGCTTCAACGGTTGAATCCCAATCACCGACGTTGCCTACCGACGCGTAGAAGGTATAGCCCAATGCCGTTTGCTCGGCCAACCATTTGGCATGGTCACGCGTTGGGCCGCAACCGGCAATGACCTTGAAGCCTTCCTTGTGCAGACGCTGGCAAATGGCGGTTCCGATGCCACCCATACCACCGGTGACATAGGCTACTTTTTGACTCATTGTTAACCTCCTGAATTGTCGAACAAATGTGTTTTATCCACTATAGCGGCATATCCGTTGCGCTGCATCGCGGAAAACACTGATACCGCGATTTCCGGGCCGGCATCAACGCTCTATCGTCAACGCCACGCCCATGCCACCGCCAATACACAGAGAGGCAATACCCTTCTTGGCGTCACGACGCTGCATTTCATGCAGCAAAGTCACGAGAATACGGCAGCCGGAGGCGCCGATCGGATGACCGATGGCAATGGCGCCGCCATTGACGTTGACTTTGGAAGTGTCCCAACCCATCTGCTGATTCACGGCACAGGCCTGCGCTGCAAAGGCTTCATTGATTTCCAGCAGATCCAGATCGGCCGCTTTCCAGCCGGCGCGCGCCAGCGCTTTTTGCGAAGCAGGCACCGGTCCCATGCCCATCAGTGCCGGGTCCAGGCCAGTGGTGGCAAAACTGGCAATGCGGCCCAGCGGTTTCAGCCCCAGGGCAGCCGCCTTTTTGGCGCTCATGACCATCACCGCAGCCGCCCCGTCGTTGATACCGGATGCATTGCCTGCCGTCACGCCGCCCGCTTTATCGAAAGCAGGACGCAAGCCAGCCAGTGCTTCGGCATTGGTTTTGCGGTTCAGGTATTCGTCAGCCGCAAAGATGATCGGATCGCCCTTCTTCTGCGCAATGCTGATCGGCACAATTTCATCCTTGAACTTGCCCGCATCCTGTGCCGCCGCCGCTTTTTGCTGACTGGCCAGCGCCAACGCATCCTGCATGGCTCGCGTGATACCGTACTGCTTGGCCACGTTCTCAGCGGTAACACCCATGTGGTACTGGTTATAGACATCCCAAAGGCCGTCCACAATCATCGAGTCGATCATCTTCCAGTCGCCCATGCGTTGGCCATCGCGCGAGCCCTGCAGGAGGTGAGGCGAGGCGCTCATGTTTTCCTGACCACCGGCGATCACGATCTCGCTGTCGCCATAGGCCACCGCTTGCGCCGCCAGCATGACGGCTTTAAGACCCGAACCGCAAACAGCGTTGATGGTCATTGCCGGTGTTTCTTTCGCCAGCCCGCTCTTGATCAGGGACTGGCGTGCCGGGTTCTGTCCGACACCCGCAGCCAGCACCTGACCCAGGATGACTTCACCGATCTGATCGGCTCCGAGGCCGGTTCGAGCCAGCAAATCCTTGATCACGGCGGCGCCGAGTTCAGAGGCCGGAATTTTTGCCAGACTGCCGCCGAATTTGCCAACAGCGGTACGGGCGGCGGAAACGATAACGATGTCTTCCATTGGGGTTCTCCAGAGTGATGAAAATCTTAGGCCTTGACTTTGACGTAGCGGCCAGGCGCCGCTTCGATCACCTTGTATTTGCCCTTGCCATAGGCCTTGGGCGCAGCGATTTGCTTGCCAGCATGCGCGTTCAGCCAGTGCGACCAATCGGGCCACCAGCTGCCGGCATGCTCGGTGGCTCCGGCCAGCCACTGGGCATGGGTATTTGGAAACTTGCCGTCTTCACGAGTCCAGTGACTGCGCTTCTTTGCCGCCGGCGGATTGATCACGCCTGCGATGTGACCCGAGGCTCCCATCACAAAACGCTTCTTGCCGGGCAAATACTGGGTCGAGTTGTAGGCACCGCCAATCGGCACGATGTGATCTTCGCGCGAGCCGTAGACATAGACCGGCATGTCGACAGTGCGCAAATCCAGTTTGACGCCACAGACTTCCGCAGCACCGGGCTTGACCAGTTTGTTTTCCAGGTAGGTATTGCGTAAATACCAGGCATAGAACGGGCCCGGCAGGTTGGTGGAATCGCTGTTCCAGTAAAGCAGGTCGAACGCGGGCGGGGTTTCGCCTTTGAGGTAGTTACCCACCACGTAATTCCAGACCAGATCGTTGGGACGTAAAAAGCTGAAGGTGGTCGAGAGATCCTTCCCTTTCATCAAACCGCCATTGCCCATTTCCTTTTCGCGGTACTTGACAAAGGACTCGTCAATGAACACATCGAGCACGCCGGTATCGGAAAAATCAAGGAAAGATGTCAGGAAGGTGGCACTGGCGACCGGCTTCTTGCCACGCGCCGCAAGCACCGCCAGCGCACAGCCCAACAGGGTCCCGCCGACACAAAAACCGAGCGCATTGATTTCCTTGCCAGCGGCAATCTCTTGAGTCACGTTGATCGCCTTGATCAAACCGTCTTCAACGTAGTCATCCCAAGTCTTGTGCGCGAGCGATTCATCGGGGTTGCGCCAACTGACGACAAAAGTGCGTTGACCTTGCGTCACGGCGTAGCGAATCAGCGAGTTTTCCGGCTGCAGGTCCAGGATGTAGAACTTGTTGATGCAGGGTGGGACCAGCAGGAACGGCTTCTCATAGACCTTGGCTGTCAGTGGCTTGTATTCAATCAACTGAAACAACTCGTTCTCGAACACCACGGCGCCTTCGCTGGTGGCAACATTCTTGCCGACTTCGAAAACACTTTCGTCGGTCATCGAGACATGCCCTTGGCGCATATCGTGAATCAGGTTGCTGATGCCTCGGGCAATGCTCTCACCCTGAGTCTCGATGGCCATCTGCTGGGCCTCGGCATTGAGAGCCAGATAATTACTCGGTGCCGCCGCCGCAGTCAATTGTTCCACGGCAAAGCGGATGCGGGCGCGTGTTTTTGGGTCCGCTTCGACTGCTTCGACCATACCCTTCAGGGCTCGGGCGTTTAGCATATAAGCCGCAGCAGAAAACGCTGAGATCGGGTTGTTGTCCCAGGCGTCGGCTGCAAAGCGTTTGTCATGGGTCTGTTTCGAACCTTGCAGACTCTGCGACCACAAACCGGCGGCTTCCTTCAGATACTGCCGCTGTAACTCTGCGAGCTTTTCAGCAGAAAAGCTGATGACGGGCGGTTTCTCCATCGGTGCTGCAAGTCCGGCGCTGCTGCTGCCCAAATCCATGTTCTGCATGGCTTCAAACGCCAGTGTCCAACTGTCTGTCAACGATTTTTGAAATTGCTGTAGGGATAACGCCCAAAGATCAGGGGATTGTGTTGTCATGCTCGTGTCCTGGTTGCTATGTCTTGATGCAGAAACCCAAGTATCTCAGGTCCTGCCTTCGAAAGCATGACATTGTCGGTCAAGCCCGATACTCCGGCATATCGGTCAAGTTTGTGGCCACTCAGGCCAGCCAGATGCAAGCTGCCATACGACCGCTGGTGCGATCACGTCGATGGGAGAAGAAGCGTCGAGGATTGCCGACGGTACACCAGGCGTCCGTGCCATCGTTGCCAAAAACGTCTGTGACCCCAAGCGCAGCAAGGCGAAAACGGGCCAGACCCGGTAAATCGGCCAGCCATTTGCCAGCGGTTTGAGGCCGAAAGTGGCTTTCAGCATTCGATTCATGGGTCACAAAAGCTTGACGCACATCATCACCTACCAGAAATGCCTGGGGCCCAATACAGGGCCCAAGCCAGGCCATCATTTCCGCAGCCCGATAGCGATCATGCTGGGCGCACAAGGCCTTGAAA
>JBBQZA010000271.1:0-5443 GCA_038208175.1 Burkholderiales bacterium | reverse complement strand
GATCATCGTTGATCGAGGAAACGATTTGCGCCGTACGTTTGGCGCGGCACGCATCACCGTCAATCGTGACCTCGCGCTCGCACCACAAGTCGGCATGCTCGGGCAAACCCTGTACGGTAATCGGCAGCAGGCGATTCTTTGAATTCGAGACTTCATACAAGGAGAAACGGCTGAGCCCGAATTTGCCGGTCAGCAGGCGGCCAATGCGCCCATAGACATCCGCCAGATCACGGTCGTTCTCGATCGCCTGCTTGAAGTGCGAGGCACTCACCAGATTGTTGATGACCCGCACGGTGCGCGTCAACAAACTGCCACTGTTCACTTTGCTGCTGGAACCCGTCAAGCCTTCAACCTGTTTGGTGATATGACCGAAGCTGTCCTCGAGCACCTGCATGAACTGATTGGTTCTGTCAGCAATGTCGCCAACCTCATCGTCACCGCGTTTTTGCAGGCGTCCGGAAAAATCTCCCGCCTCGGCGCCCTTGAGCACCATATTGAGTTCTGTCGTCGTCTCCACGATCGGCTGCATCATTCGCCTGAACGCGAAGACGATGAAGGTTCCAAACACGAAAGACAGAATCGCGATGCCCGCCACCGACCAGAACGCTGTGCGCCGCTGGACAGAGACGTCCATAGCCAGGCTGACCACCCCCAACACCTCACCCTCTTTGGCCTGGTGGCACTGCAAGCAATTGGAGGCGCCCGTCGAGGTGGCCACATAGGGAATGGCGTAATGAAATACATCGCTCTGATCATCCAGAATTTCCTGCTGCGCCTTACCCGTCTTGAATACCTTTGTTTCGAGTGCCGTGGCTGGCATGCGTTCGTGGCTATCGATCTTCATCTGCTTGACTACCGAGTCAGCAGGCACCACATGCGCTTCCAGCAAGCCCGGAATACCGTCCAGTTTCATCAGGTAGCGCGTGATGTGCTTGGGTGGGTCCTCTTGCATCTCGCGGGTGATCGTCATTCGCAAAAGTTCCGCCGCCATTTGCCCTTGCCGATGCATGTCCTGGTCCGAAAGGGAGCGCAATATCAACCAGGCGGCGATGGCAAACAACAAGGCGCAAGTCATGGTGGCGACGCTCGTGAGCCACAGGATTTTTGATTTCAGCTTCATAACTCGCGCAGTGTACCTACCTGTCAGGGCAGCAATTGCTCCAGCCCACAGAAGGGCTCGATTGCGCCATATTCTTGATTGACGCCAGCTAGCGGCAGATTTACGCTATTCCACCCGGTTGCGCCCAAGCGCCTTGGCGCGATAGAGCGCCTCATCGGAGCGGGTCAGCGAAACGTCGGCATTGTCGTCTGCCGCTGTCATGACGCCAATGCCGATGCTGACGGTGACAGGAACAAGCTGTCCGCCCAGCATGAGCGGTGTTTCAGCCACTTTCATGCGCAAACGCTCGGCAAATCCTCTAGCCGCGTCGGCATCGGCATCGGTCATCAAAATGGCGAACTCTTCTCCGCCGACACGCCCGCCAGAGTCGATCTTGCGCAGTTGCTCGCTCATCAGCGCTGCAAAATGCTTGAGCGCCTGGTCACCCACAGAGTGGCCAAAGCGATCATTGACGAGCTTGAAATGGTCCAGGTCGAGCATCAACACCGCAGCGCTTTGGGTCTCCCTGCGCTTGATGCGGGCCAGTTCTTCCTCCATGCGGGTCATAAAATGACGTCGGCTGAACAGGCCGGTGAGAAAGTCCGTGGTCGCCATCTCCAGCAGCTCTGCCTCCAGGCGTTTGCGCTCAGTGATATCGCGCGCAGAAGTATAGGTGAGGCCCTCCTCGGGATTCACCGTCGCACGCCATAACAGCCAGCGAATGGAGCCGTCTTTGCAAACATAACGGTTCTCAAAGTTGAGCGAATTCCCGCGCTGCAGTTGTCTTGCCATCTCATCCATTGTCGGCTTCTGATCGTCGGGGTGAATGAATTCGATGAACGGCTTGGCCAGGATTTCTGTCTCGGAATAGCCCAGCATTTCCATGAAAGCCGGGTTGATTCTCTTGAAGGCTCCGTTAGGATCGGCGATGCCCATCAGGTCCGTCGAATTCTTGAAGAATTTGACATACTGTTCACGCTCAATCTCAGCCAGCTTGCGCTCGGTGATGTCGACGATTTCACCGAAAACTCGTCCTACCTTGCCATCGACGATTTCCGCCTGTCCGGTGGTCTTGACCCATTTGCGCGTCCCCATCGCACTGACGAAAGGGACTTCAAAATCGTAAGGTTCGGCCTGCTCCACCGCCCGCTTGAAGGCTTCGCTAAGCCGTGCTTGCGCTTCGTCTGAATAGAACGACACGGCCTGTTCAACGTTGCTTGGATCGTAATCGGAGGCGACTTCATAAATTCGATAGACTTCTTCGGTCCAGACTATCCTGGCCGTCATCGCGTCATACTCCCAGCCGCCTACTTTTCCGATCCGCTCAGTCTGATTGAGCAACTTCTGGGTTTTGACCAAGGCCCGGTAATGTTCCAGACTTTCCTGCTGCACATCTTCGTTTCGCTGCCATGCCGCTATCAACAACCAGCAGCCGATCCCGGAGGTCAGAGCAAAGGCGACAAACACCGCCAGTGCGAAATTTACCTGCACGTACCAGGGCTGCAGGAATTCGTCCCTTGCCAGCCCCACACTCACGTAGAAAGGGTACTGAGCGTGCTTCCTGTACGACTGCGCCCGGTCAATATGGTCCAGGCTGGTGCTACCTGTGAAATAGCTTCCTATACTCGGGTTGCGTTTCAGCGCTTCCTGCAAGGCGCTGGAAATCTGACCAGGCCCCGCGACCGCCACACTATTAACCTGGGTAACACGCAGCACCAAGCGCAGTTTTTCATCGCGCAATGTGACCACGCCCTTGGCACCCAGATCCAAGTTCGAATAAGAAGACTGAAGTTGCCCCAGCCCCATGTTTGCGGCAACCACGCCGGCAAAACTGCCGTCCGGATGGAGCAGGCGACGAGATAAGGCAAGGCCCCAATCGCCATTGATTCTCCCTCTTAGGGGCTCGGAGATCACCAGGCCAGATTCGGGCTGGTCCCGATGCGCAATGAAGTAGGGTCGATCGCGGATATCGACGCCGGGTGGCGGTTTTTCACCCGCGAAACCGGCGACGAATTCACCTTGGGCATTGACCATCCTTATCGCAACCAGTGATGGATGACGGGAGAGTTGGCGCTGAATCAATTCTTCGTAAATACGCCGGTCAAACTGGCCACTCGCCGACGGATGCGTAAACTCGTCGCTGAGTGTGAGTAAAACCTGATCGGTAGCGTCAATTTTGGAACCCAGGTCCTCGATCAGCGATTGGCTCAGGTTTTGTGTCGCAGTCAGCGCACTCTGCTCGAATCGTCCATAACTGGACTTCAGGTTAAACAGGCCAACGACCAGTACGACCAGATTGAGGATCGCAACGAAAATGATCAGTCGACTTGTGTAGCGCATGTACTTGAACACCTTCCAGCCGAGGGTAAACCCCTTATGTCAGGAGGTATTGATACATGTCAAACTGCGCCAGGATGTCCATGAAATCGTCTGCAGAGGAGAAGACATGTTGAATCTGATCAAACTGACCGTCGTGGCTGCAACGCTGGCTTTGACCGTGGGCGCGTCGGCCCAGACCTACCCCGCCTGCAGGATCTGATGGGCGGAAGTCTGCAAATCTTTGTCGATACGCCACGTGAGATCGTGAACCGATGGTCGGCCGAGGTGGCAAAGGCGATTGCCTCGCCCGGCAGCAGGGGTGAAGGCGGAGCAGTAATTAGTCGACACGCCCGATGCGGCGCACCACGTCGACCATGCTGGCGGCATCGCTTTTCACGTACTTGTCAAAATCAGCAGCCTCCAGAAACAGGATCGGGCTGCCAGCATTGCCTATGACTTCGCGCACCTTGCTGTCCTGCGCAGCGGCGCTGGCGGCGCTGCGCAGACGCTGGGCGATAGGCTCTGGCGTGCTGGCCGGTACAAACAGGCCGGACCACTGTGCATATTCGACCGCATAGCCGACATCGCGCAAACTCGGCACACCGGGCAACGCGGCCAGTGGACCCAGACCCCAGTGCGCCAAGGCCCTGAGTTTGCCGACCTTGATGTGCTGCAGCACCGTAGCCGGCCCGGATGAAATGGCGTCAATCTGCCCACCCAGCAGCGCCACTACGGCGGGCCCGGCTCCGGTAAAGGGAACATGCGTCATCTGCACGCCGCTAGCTTGCGACAACATCTCCATCGGCACGTGCATGGTGCCGTAAGTTCCGGACGAGCCGTAATTGAGGGCTCCGGGGCGCTTCCTGGCGTCGGCCACAAACTCCTGCACGGTCTTCCAGGGCGCATCTTCACGCACCACCAAAACAGTGGGATCGGCGGTGAAACGAGTCAATGGCCGCAGATCGGACAGCAGAAAGCTCGGTGCACGCCCGCGCACCTTGTCGGCTTCAGGGATCACGGTGAGTGAAGACAGAGCCAGCAGCACCGTGTAGCCATCCGGCTTGGCCTTGGCGGCGAAGCTCATGCCGATGCCACCGCCGGCGCCGGATTTGTTTTCAATCACCACCGGCTGCCCGAGTTCGCGCGACATGGCCTCCGCCACCGGCCGCGCAACCAGGTCAGCCAAGCCGCCCGGGGGGAAGGGAACCACCATCGTGATGGCGTGCGTCGGCCAGGCGCTCTGGGCACAAGCAGCCCCTGCTGCACCCAACAGCACCGCCATGCCAGCAAGAACGAACAGAATAAAAGTTTTTTTCATTTGGAAGCCTGTGCAGTCATGCTAGCATTTGACACGGTGCGGCGTGCGCGCGTACCCCGTATTTCCCCTAGTAAACCTGACAACATCACCATGAAGATTGCCGCTTTTTTGCACAACAGCCAGCCCGGCGTTGGCCTCGTCAGTAGCGACGGCCAGTCGGTCCAGCCATACGCGTTCGACCCGGCCAAAGCTGCGCTGGGTTCACTTGCCGTGATCGAGGCCCAGGCGCGTGGCGAAGCGCTGCCGCCGTTGGGGGCAGCGATGGCGCTGGCGAATGTCGTTTTGTGCGCGCCGCTGCCACGTCCCCGGCGCAACATTTTTTGCGTTGGCAAAAATTATTTTGCGCATGCCAAAGAATTTGCCGGCAGCGGCTTTGACAGCAGCGCCAAAGCCGGCGGCGACATTCCGAGTGACCCCATCATCTTCAGCAAGGTGCCGCAGTGTGTGGTGGGACCGCACGACTTCATCCAGATGCCGCTCGGTGTGTCTGAAGCCATCGACTACGAAGCCGAACTGGCGGTCGTCATTGGCAAGGGCGGCAAGGGCATTGCCGCAGCAGACGCCATGCAGCATGTCTGGGGCTATACCATCGTCAACGACGTCACGGCGCGCGATTGGCAAAGCCGCCACATGCAATGGCATATGGGCAAGTCTTTCGACACCTTTTGTCCGATGGGGCCGTGGCTGGTGAGCGCCGATGAGTGCGA